>CAJXLX010000146.1 GCA_913056335.1 uncultured Rhodothermaceae bacterium | reverse complement strand
AAACTCACTCTTTGGCAGCGTCCATGCAAACTACGACCACCTGCGCACGCATCGGGTGCATGTCGAGGTCGGGCAGTTCTTGCGCATCCGCCACTGCCTGATGGCTCCGTCTGGGGCTACCATGGCTGCAATCGAAGCCGTGCACTCGCATCCGCAGGCGCTGGGGCAGTGCCAGGGCTACCTGTCCGACACGCTCCCGCAGGCGCAGTCCGTAGCCGCCTACGATACCGCGGGAGCCGCCCGCGATGTGGCCGAGTCGGGGGCCCCCACCCACGCTGCCATTGCCAGCCGCCAGGCGGCTTCCGAGTACGGATTGCAGGTGTTGGCCGAGGGTATCGAAGACCACGACCGCAACTACACGCGCTTTCTGGGCCTCCGGGCAGGCAAGGCCGACGACCACGTGCACCCGCAGGCCAACCGGACCTCGGTCGTGTTTGCCCTGCGCGAGAACGTGCCGGGGGCGCTGTTCAAGAGCCTGGCTGTGTTCGCGTTGCGCGAGCTCGACCTCTGCAAAATGGAAAGCCGCCCGCAGTTTGGCACGCCCGGGCAGTACCTCTTCTACATTGATGTAGCCGGTAGCTATGCCGATCTGCCGCTGCGCCGCGCCCTGGATCATCTGCGCGAGATCACCACCGAACAGAAGCTGCTGGGCGCCTACTACGAAGCCCCGGTACCATCCGCATAAGCGTATATGCAGTCCGATAACCGCCTTGTAAGACCCTCTCAAATTTATCTTTAGGGAGAAAGAGAAGGGGCGCGCGTTGGGCGAACATCTCATCCGGATCTCCATCATGCATTGTCCGTCCGAGGCGCTGTAGTGCCGCTGCATCGGGGTTCGACTTTGCCATGCAGAATACGTACGTTGTGCGGCACGTTCCTGCTTGCCTTAACCTAACCCCCAGTATTCTGCTGTGTCTCTGTTCTTCTCGATTCGCGAAGGCATTGCCAACTTCCGCCGCGCCCGTTTCGCGGCCTTTGCCTCTACAATGGCCATGGCCGTAGCCTTGCTTATGCTGGGCACGTTGGCGCTGCTTGGGCTGGAGGCGCAACAAGTACTTTCGTGGCTGCAACAGCGCGTAGGCGAGATGGAGGTGTTTGTCGCCGAAAGCGCCACCGAATCGGAGGCCGAGGCGCTATTCTCGCGCATCCAAACGCACCCGCAAGTGTCCGCTGCCGAGTATATCTCTAAAGAGGAGGCCCAGGCGATCTTTCAAGAAGAGTTCGGCGAGGGCGCAGAGAGCTTTATCGACGAGCCGTTCCTGCCCGCGTCGGTCCGCTTACAGGTGCGGGCTCCCTTCGTGCAGACCGATAGCCTGTCGCAGCTACAGGCCGACCTGCAGACGTGGGACCACGTGGATGAGGTCGTGTTCAACCAGCCGCTTTTGAACACAGTACAACAGAACATCCGGCTGGCCGGAAGCATCGGCGCGGCGGTGGGCGCCATCATTCTTATTGCGGCGCTGTTTCTGGTGGGCAACACCATCCGCCTCACCATCTACGCGCGGCGCCTGCTTATTCGCACCATGAAGTTGGTGGGCGCTACCGATGGCTTCATCCGCCGCCCGTTTTTGGTGGAAGGGGCGCTGCAGGGCATGCTGGCGGGCATGCTGGCCGGGGGCGGCCTGTGGGCCCTCTACCGCGGGGCGCTGAACTACTTTCCGCAAATGGCGGGCCTGGCCCCCAACATCGAGTGGATGCTCTTGGGCGGCACGATCATCACAGGTATTGTGCTCGGCTGGGTGGGCTCGTTCATGGCGGTACGCCGTTTCATCAACCGTGTTGAACTAAATTAACTACTATTCTTCTGTTCAGGGGCCTTGCTATGAATCAACAAAGTATATTTTCTTCTCGACAATCAGATCGCGCACGATGGATTCTGGGACTGCCCCACTTCGTGCTTGCCGTGTTAGTCATGGGCCTGTCCGCGTGCGGGACCGACGAGCCGGGCCTCGAAGAAACTGATCGGGGCGCGCTTGCCGTGGGGCAGGTGGCGGTACAAACCACTCAGGAACGCACCGTGGCGCCTGCCGACCGCGCCGTGACGCTTGAGGGACTGCGCGGCGCACTCGACCTACGCGCCCACTCCGACGATACGGCGGCGTGGATGTTCACAAAAGTTGCGCGCGACCGCGACTCGACGCGCGCGCAAAACATCCTCGAAGGCCTTACGATCACCGAGCGGGGCAGCGAAGAGCGTTACACGTTCGATCTGCAGAGCAGCGCGCCAGAGCGTAGTATCATCGACGTGTCGGGCACGCTACCGGCCAGCACGCCGCTCACGGTGCGTCGCTCCAGTGGGGCCGTGCACTTGCATGGGCTACGCAGCGCGGTCGACATTGAGCAGACGCATGGCGACGTGCGCGTTGAGGCCGCAGAGGGGGCTGTGCGCGTACGTCTCAACAATGGCGACATCACGGTAGACTGGGCCACGCTGTCTGCGGGCATTGAGGCCGACCTTGAAACGGAAAATGGAACCATTCGCATCACCCTGCCCGATACGGCATCGGCGCAACTGGACGTGGCCACCACGGCGGGGCGTGTGTTCTCGCAGGGGCTCACCTACACCGAACGTGCGCTGCAGGGCAGCGAGGCTGGGTATCAGTTCACTGGGCAGTTGGGTACCGGCGCGGCTTCGATTCGGGCGCGCACCACGCATGGCAACATCATGCTGCAGGCTCGCGCCAACGATGCGCACGCTGACACCAGCGGGACGGCTCCCACCGATCTGGCCGCGCCCGACACGCTCATTGAACGCGAGACGCTGCCTGCCGACCCTGATACCACGGCATCCAGCGCGCCTACACCGGCGACACCGGCGAGCGACTCGGTGTACACCGAGGTTGATACCGAGGCTGCTCCAGTCGGTGGCCTGGCCACGCTAACGGAGGCCGCCACGTACCCCGATGAGGCAGCAGCCAACGACATCACAGGCCGTGTGTACGTACAGGCTACGGTTAATGCCGATGGCACGGTGCGCACGGCCGAGCTGGTGCGTGGCATTGGCTATGGCTGCGACGAAGAGGCGCTGCGTGTGGTGCGCAATGCCTCCTTTGAGCCCGGACAGCGCGACGAAGCCCCCGTTGCGTCGCGGATCACCGTGTGGGTGCAATTCGGCCCTGCGGACGCCTCCGAGCAGGGTTAGTGCTTCGATGCAGACGGCGCCTCCGCATCGGTGGGGGCGGGGCTTTCGTTGTCTGGAGACGCCGGGTCAGGACCGGCAATGAGGGCGGCCCGGCGGGCCCGGGCCTCAGCATCGGCCTCCAGCACCGGCGACACGTAGTTGTAGACGAGGGTTACGCCGATGGCAAAGAGCGCAGCCCCCACGCCAAGCGCAGCGTCGATGTAGCGCGGGCCGGCCAGGGCCAGCCGGATCATGACCGTAGCCACCGCAAACCCCGAGTTTCGAAAGACGACGTGGTAGGCGTTGCCGTAGCGCAGCGACAGCAGCACAATGAGCACATCGCTGAAGATAAACACCGTAAAGATGGTTTCGAACAGGGGAAACCCCAAGTTGCCCTGTATTAAGGCCACGCCGCCGTACAGCAAAACGCCGCCAAAGATAGCGAGTAGCGCCAGGGCCAGCGTTTTCTTTGCCTCCACAAACCGGCGCAATTCCTGGGTTGAGGAGGTGATGCTTTGATGCTTCTGCAGTGCATAGAAGCCGCCTACCAGCGCAAAAATGGCGAGGGCCCCCGTTGCATCCACAACCACAAGCTGAACGGCCTCGACCGCATCAGCCATCTCCAGATTCCACTCAATAGGCTCTTGGTCAAAGTTGACCAGCTCTTTGAACGACTGGCGAAGCAAGATTAGCGAGAAGATTTCGAGCTGCTTCCCCGCGGTGTCGGCTACAGAGGTGGCCAGCCCAAATACGAGACCGACGACCTCAAACACAAGAAAGAGCGAGAACGCCACGTCGATGGCGTAGAAGTGATTGGTGGGTACCCGGCTGAGCACACCCACATCGGGAAGCCAACCGAGGCGTTGCGCCTCAATGATGCACAGTGCAGACGCAAATGCAACGATCAGTAGCGTGGCCAGGTGACGCTGAGATGCCGGGCGCTCCCAAAATGCTTCGAGGCGATCGTACAGGCGCGCTGCGCGCTTTTGCAAACGAATCATGACCAACAGGTGCCGAGGCTGAGACAGGGAGCAGAAGGCAGTGCGTATACGAGCAACCTCCGCACGTCACGGCCCAGCTTCAAGTTTCGTCCATGCTTCCAGAAGGACAGTCGTCCCACGGCATTGTTACGCCGCGGCAGTGAGGCGATCTAAGTGGTGCCGAAAACGAATCGATAGCCGGAGAGATATGAAGCGGCGCTGGGCTTCGGCTTAGAGCGTGTCGGGGTCCACCTCAACCACCTGTCGGTTCATAATGGCGAGGGTGCGCGCCGGATATTCCTTTACAAGGCGATAGTCGTGCGTGGCCATGAGCAGCGTCATCCCCTGGTGGTGCAGGTCAACGAGTAGGCCTTGAATGTCAGAAGCCACGGCGGGATCGAGGTTGCCGGTGGGCTCGTCGGCCAGGAGCACCCATGGGTCGTTGGCAATGGCGCGGGCAATGACCACGCGTTGCTGCTCGCCCCCCGAGAGCTCATGGGGAAACTGCGTGCGCTTGTGGTTGAGTCCCACCCGCGTAAGCGCTTTGATGGTGCGCTTCCGCACCTCCTTCTTGCGCTTGCCTGTGGCATACAGGGCAAAGGCCACATTGTCGAATGCGCTGCGGTCGGGCAGCAGTTGAAAGTCCTGAAAGACGACGCCCACCTCGCGGCGCAGATACGGAATCTCGCTATCGCTGATCTGATCCGAGCGGTAGTCGCCCACCTGCGTGGCACCCTTGTCCGGAAAGTGGTCCATGTAGAGCATGCGCAAGAGCGTGCTCTTCCCGCTGCCCGTTGGCCCAATGAGATACGCCATCTCGGCGCGCTCGATGTCAAATGAGACATCTTCGACCACGACGCGCTGCTCGCCGTTAGGAGCCGTGTACGAGGCGGTGATGTTACGGAAGTGAATCATGCCGCGTAGGAAAGCGAACGATAGATCTGAAACGAGCACGTGTTACTGGGCGGGGGATGCAGTGGCCTGGCGGTGCTGCGCCGTGAAGGCGGCCACCTCCAGCGCACTCTCCATACTGCCGGGCAGTGCCATGCCTTTGCCTGCAATGCCATAGGCGGTGCCGTGGTCGGGCGAGGTGCGCACAATCGGCAGCCCCGCGGTAAAGTTGACACCGCGATCAAACGCCAGCGCTTTGAATGGTACCAATCCCTGGTCATGATACATAGCGAGCACCGCATCGTAGCCGCTGTCGAGCTGCGTGGCAAAGTAGCCGTCGGCAGGCAGCGGACCGCTCACCTGGATGCCGTTAGAACGCGCGCGTTCCAGCGCCGGGGCAATAATCGTTTCCTCTTCGATGCCGAGCACCCCGCCATCGCCCGCATGCGGATTCAGCCCCAGCACGGCAATGTGCGGATTGGCAATGCCAAAGTCGCGCTGCAGAGCGGCGTTTAGCACCTCCAGCTTTGTGCCGATTACGGCCTCGGTAAGCGCATCGGCCACCTTTGCAATAGGGATGTGCGCGGTTACGAGCCCCACACGCAACTGCCCAGCTACCATCATCATCATGGGACGTGGGCTGTTGGTGCGCTGCGCAATGAACTCGGTATGACCAGGCACGGTGTATCCGGCTTGTGCAATCGCATCTTTCGAAATAGGGGCTGTCACCATCGCGTCGGCGCGGCCATCGAGGCAGGCGTCTACCGCGGCCTCCACCGCCTGCATGGCCAGCGCGCCTCCTTCGGCCGTGATCTCGCCAAAGCGGACGGTAGGCGTAGCCCCATCCGTGACGTCCCACACCGTGACGCCCTCATCGGGTAGCGTATCGGGCATGGCGTCAACCGTATGAATGGTCAGGTCCGAGTAGCCGAGCACGTCCGCATGCTGGCGCAACACATGGGCCGACCCTACCACAACAGGCGCAATGGAGGGCGCGATGTGCGGGGCATGCAGCGATTTGAGCAGCACTTCGGGTCCAATCCCATTCGGGTCGCCCAGTGTAATGGCAACCCGTGTACGGGCGTTGCCACTAACCGAGGGGTCGGGACGCTGGTAAGTCGGGCGCTGAATGGCCATGGGGGATACGCAGAATGAGTGACACAAACAGTGGGTAGACGACAGGCTATGTTGCGGACCGCTACGCACGGGCGTAGTGGTCGAGGTAGTCAGCCAGCAGACGCACGCCGGCGCCGGTGCCGCCTTTCGGGCTGTACGGCTGTGCGCTGCTTAAGAACGCGGTTCCGGCAATGTCCAGGTGCATCCACGAATAGTCGGTAAAGTGCTCCAAGAACTTGCCTGCTGTGATGGATCCGGCCGGACGCCCGCCCACGTTGGTGAGGTCGGCAATCTCGCTCTTGAGCTGCTTCTTGTAGTCGTCGTAAAGGGGAAGCGGATGCACGCGGTCGCCCGTGCGCTCGCCAGCGCGCTGCAGGGCATAGAGGCGCTCGGCGGCATCGGGCGTGTTGCTCGTC
>CAJXLX010000145.1 GCA_913056335.1 uncultured Rhodothermaceae bacterium | reverse complement strand
CGAAAGCACGCAGCAGGTAAAGAACGTGGTGCAGTACCTGCATGCGCACCAGCTCGACGAGTACGTGTAGCGCCCGCTACGATGTGGCCGCCGCATCGGCCGCCGACGTGCCCACGGATGCTGTGCCCGCTGTAACGCCCGGTCCGCGCGCCACCTGAAACGCGATGCTCACAATCGCCACCGCCAGCAAGATCCAGCAGTAGTGAATGGCTCCTACCAATGCGGTGGGAGCCATTCCAGCAAGGGAGGCCGCCAGCAGAATCTGTCCGCCATACGGCAGCACGCCTTGCATCACGCAGGCAAAAATGTCGAGCAGGCTGGCACTGCGGGGCGCGTCGATGTCGTAGCGTTCAGCCAGATCGCGCGCTACGGTACCCGAGAGCAGAATAGCCACGGTGTTGTTGGCGATGAGCACATCGCTGAAGGCGGCCATGGCGCCGATGCCCGCCTCGCCCGCCCGGCGGCCCTTCAGGCGCAAGGCCGATGTGGCGCGCTGGATGGCCTGCGCGAGCCATGCGAGTCCGCCCTGCTTGCGAATGAGCTCGCCCATCCCGCCGATGAACATCGCCAGGATCATAATGCCAAACATGCTTTCGAACCCGGCATAAATGTCCGCAGCAAATGGCGTCAGGCTGTAGTCGGTTGCGGCAATGCCGGTAGCTCCGGCCAGCACGATGCCCGCGCCCAGCACCACCAGCACATCCATACCGGCCACCGCCAGCCCCAGCACCAGCAGATAGGGCAGCACCAGCATCACGTTAATGCTGCCGTCGGTGGCTTCGGGCGTGCCGGTGTGCATGAAGAAGAGCAGCGCGGTGGTGAGCACCGCTGCCGGAACGGCAATCCACAGGTTGGCGCGAAACTTATCGGTCATGCTGCACCCTTGCGTGCGGGTGGCGGCGATCGTCGTATCCGAAATGATCGATAGGTTATCGCCAAACATGGCGCCTCCCACAACGGCCCCCAGCGTGACGGCAGCCGAGAGCTCGGTCGATCCGCTTACGCCGACTGCAATGGGCGCTACTGCGGCCAGCGTGCCCATTGAGGTGCCCATGGACAGCGAAATGAATGCGGAGGTGACGAACAGTCCGGGTAAGATGAAGGAAGCCGGCAAGAACGAAAGCCCCAGGTTGACCGTCGCCTCTACGCCGCCAATGGCCTCCATCACGGTGGCAAAGGCCCCGGCCAGCAGGAAGATAATCGACATGGTGATGATCGTCTCATCCCCAATACCCCGCAGCAGCGTGCGCATGTTGTCTTTCACAGAGGCAGCGCCCAGCAGCACCGAGAGCACCAGTGCGGGCAGTACCGCGACCACGGGCTCCAGCTGCGAGAACGGACGCTCGACGCCGTTGATGGTGTTAATCAGCCCGACGCCGAAGAACAGCGCCAGGAACAGAAACAGCGGCGTGAGCGCAAGAAATGAAGGAGTCGGGTCGGTTGATACAGCAGTTGAATCTGCCGATGCGTTGGAATCAGACATACGAGTGAGGAAGCCGGTCAGTTGTTAGGAGCACAGGCGGGACGAGGAGGTCATGCGCATCCCCCAACATCGACCGCTGCACTGCTGCAGCCACCACCACATTGGACGCGTAGACATAGGAAAGCGAGTCTTGTACATCCCGCTGAGCGTTCCGTAGCGGGACAAAGAAAACACATCGCTGTGCAATGCACAAGGACCGCACGGTGTTGCGCACCGCGCTGTTGAGAGGTGTTGGGAGCGCTTTCATGCACAGATGCTCACATGTTGAACCGCGCCGGACCGTTATTCGTTGCGCTGTGCGATCTGTCTTTTTCCCCAACTGCTTGCCCCTATGCTGCGCTTCTTGTTCTACCTACCCTCTGCATGTGGCATCGTACTGTGCGTGGGGATGCTGACGGTATCCGCTCCGGTGCAGGCCCAATCCATCCCCGACGGCGCGTCTGCCACCGATGCCGCGACGCCGGAAGCCGCAGAGGTGCTCACCGCGGTCGATGCGCTCTTCGACGCGATGCGCGCCCGCAACGCCGCCGCCGCCCGAGCGGTGCTGCACCCCGACGCCCGCATGACCGTCGTCCGGGCCGAGGCCGACAGCACGCTTCCTGCTATTCAGACCATAGACGGATTCGTGGAGGCGCTCGGTAGCGGCACCACGCCCTGGCACGAGCCCTACTTCGACCCCGAGGTCCAGATCGACGGTGCCCTCGCCCACGTTTGGATGTTCTTCCAGTTCTACAACGGCGACACGTTCAGCCACTGCGGGTACAACTCAATCCAGCTCACCCACGACGGCACCGCTTGGCGCATTGCCCTCATTGCCTACACGCACCGCACGACGGACTGTAGGTTGGAGTAGCTCTTCGCTCAACATGTGGAATGGATTAGCGCGCCGGTGGGTTGGGCGGTACGCAGGGTGTTGTAGCGGGCCACGGCGGTTTCGGTGTCAAGCACATGCGCATCCACCCCCTGCTTGCGGAGCCAGTCGAGCGTCTCGTCTTGCACCTGCAGGCGCTCGTGGAAGCCCTGCGCGAGCACAACCACCGCAGCGCCATGCTCCACCAGCTCCCGCACATCGGCGGGCTGGATGCCGGGTGTGTGGTGCGTGCCGGTTTCGTTCCAGTCCCACGCTCGCGCGCCCCCAGGCCAGCACTTCACGTCTTTGAACGGCTGTTCGATGCCTGCAACCGTCACTGATCCCCACGAAACCGATTCGATTTCTGGTGCTTCGTGTACCATCGTGTGCGTACGATTCAGTCTGCAGAGCATGAAGTGGGATGCGCACGTATCGTTTTTCGCATCCAGAAGATTCATGAGGAGACTGCAAGGTACGCGTTCCCTGAAATGATTGCCGCAACTACAACCGCCGGTACACAGCACATAGGCTGCCCACCGGCGGGAATACCCGACATAATGTTAAGCGGGATCAGAACGTGAAGTGGCGCACGCCGGGTTTCATCATATGCTCAGCAATAGCGGGCGGACGCGCAGTGCCAATGCCCTCTATCAGATCCGACGCGTTGGCGTCGGTGTTGGGAAGGAAGATCGCACACACGTCGACCGTAACCCCTTCGTTAATAAGATTTTGTAGGAGCTGCTGCGGAGTGCGGTCGGCAGGCTGAAAAGCTGGAAACGTCTCGTCAGCCAGTGCGAGGCGTCCACCCGCTCCGCAGAGAAGCACACGCACCGATGCGCCCTGGTTGAGCGACTGATTGGCGAGCACCATCGCCATCATCTGCGTCTGGGCGTCGTCGGTGGTTACGACGACAAACAGCTCTTCGGGATCGTCGGTCTGTGCCTGAGCGGTGAGGGTTGTTCCCAAAAGCAGCCCCGCGGCCAGGGTAGCACAAAAAGCAAGGTATCGCATAGTCAGGTAGGCAACGTGGAAAGTATACTTGTAATTACAAGTAAATGTATTCTTTCTCCTGCATATAGGTTGCCTCAATCGGCTGTGATTGCCGTGAATACTCGTGGCTTCCTATGCTGCTATGCTCCCAGCAACTGATCGGCAAGATCACGCAGCGTTTGTGCAGTCCGATTCGGAGGCGGGGCGAGCGGATCGGGGGTTACGCCGTCGCGCAGCACAAGCGTTGCCGGACAGCCCACCCGCATGGCCCCGGCCACGTCCCACGTATGGGCCGCGACAAACCCCATGTCGCACGCCGACACGCCGAGCACATCCATAGCCATGTGGTATGGGTCGGGGGCGGGTTTGAGGCGCCGCACCGCATGCGCCGAGAGGATTTCGTCGAAGTATGCGGTGAGGTTGGCATGGGCGAGCTGGGCGTGGAGCACATCGGGGGCCCCGTTGCTGAGGGCGGCCAGCCGGATATCTGCCGCCGCCAGGCGGTCGAGTGTATCGGGGACGTCCGCGTGCGGGGGAAGTGTGCGCACGGTGTCCAGAATGGCGTGGCGCTCGGCCTCCGAGAGCGACCGATCATGGCGTGCCGCAATCATGTCGAGTGCGGCGGCGGCAATGGCGCTGAAGTCGGCGTAGGTATCCAGCACGGTGTGTACCAGCGCCGACTGCAGCACCTGCGCGAACCACGCGGCCCGTACATCAGGCGAGCCGAATGCATCATCGAAGGGCGCGTCGAGCGCGCTCAGGTCGAGCAGGGTTTCGTTGACATCGAAGACGAGCGTCGGCGGCATGGCGTGTGAGGCGTGAGGAGCGGCAGCAGAGCGTGCGCGCAACATACGCACTGGCGTTGGCTTCTTCCACTGCGAGGCCGTCTGCATGCTGCTACGCCCCGAAGCGATCGAGCCACGCGTTGAGTTCGGGGCGATCCAGGAGCCACGCGCCCCCCAGATAGACGAGCGCATAGATGCTGCCCACAAGCGGCGCGCTGATCCAGATGGAGGCATCGGCCAGCAGGTACCACGTGCCCAGTGCCGGACCCGCCGCGGCCCCAGCCAGCGTTGTTATGAGGCCAACGGTGCGTCCGCGGAGCAAGGTCACTTCGGGCAGGGCAGTGCGCAGGGCGCTGCGCAGCAGTACAAACTCGATCCACGCGCCCGCGCTTGCTCCCAGGCTAAGTCCCAGCGCGCCCAGAAACAGCGGGCTCTCGGAGGATACGGGCACGAGGCTCGGCACCGCTGTGGTATCCAGCCAGATCATGAGTGGCACCGCTACGATGGTGGAGACCACCACGCGCACCACCGCCAGGCGCGCCGGTGTTTTTGCATCGCCGAGTGCGTAGAATGCATTCTGCAGCAGACGCGATACGGTGGTGGCCAGAATGCCCAGTGCGTATCCGCCCAGTACGATGTAGACCAGCCAGTTGCTCTGTGCATCGAACTGACCGGTGCGCAGCAGCAGTCCTACGATCAGGAAGCCGAAGCACAGGTAGCCCACGATGGTTGGGATGGTGAGAAATGCGATCTGGTGTACCGATCGCTGCATCCGCTGGCCAAACGACCGAGCGCGTTCCGTGGTGAGGCGCGAGAGTTCGGGGAGTTCGGAGGCGGCCACCGAGATCCCGAAAAGGCTGACCGGCAGCAGATAGAAGATCTGTGCGTAGCGCACTGCGCTTTGTGCGCCTACAGCCAGCAGCGAGGCCAGGAACAGATCGATGTATCCCGAAATCTGCGCGACGCCGCGCCCGGCGACCACCGGGCCAAACGCCCGCATAGCCTCGCGCACGCCCTCCACGCGGGTTGAAACGGACAGCCGCAGGTGATCCAGGTGTGTCCACACGAACGGCAGCTGCACGCCAAACTGCAGCGCGCCGCCCACGAGGGCCCCTACGCAGGCAATGAGCAGCAGCCGGGAGAGGGCATCGGTGGTGAGTGCAGCTGGCGCACCGGGGGTGCCGCTCAGGGTGTAGGCGCCTGCCGCCAGCGAACCAATGATGGCCACATTCCACAGCACGGGGGCCACATACGGCACGAAGAACTGGCGGTGACTGTTGAGGATGCCCAGCGCCCAGGCCGAGAGCACGAGCACCCCGGCCATCGGAAAGATGATGCGCACCGCCTGCGTAGCCAGCTCGAATCGGTTAATGCTGAGCGTGCCCGCTGCCACGCGCTCGGCATCCCCCAGATACCCCGGCGCGAGAAGCGCCACAATGGGCTCAGCCAGCGCAACGCCGGCCAGCGTCACCAGGGCCACGACAACGCAGAGGAGTCCGAAGACGGCCCCGGCAAAGCGCGCGGCGGCCTTCGGCTGGTCGTCATCTAAAAAGCGGCTGTAGATGGGAATAAACGCCGCCGAGATGGTGCCCTCCCCCAGCAGATTTTGCAGCAGGTTGGGCGCGCGGAACGCCACCTGCCACACATCAGCATGGGCACTCACGCCAAAGTAAAAAGCGATGGCCCGCTCGCGCAGCAGCCCCACCATTTTGCTGAGAAAGATACCTGCGGCCACCACGCCTGCTGCGCTCGACGCAGGCGACGCCTCCGCATCAGCAGACGAATCGGCAGTCGAGTCAGCATCGGAGGACATAGGCGGTTCAGGCAAAGAGCTTCTTGGGCGCGAGTTCGCCATCGAGGAACAGGTGGCTGAAGTACCCGATGACCGCGGCGGCGTAGAACGGCGCGCCTACCCACGGCGTGTCGGGCAGATTCAGGTACGGCACTACGAGCAGCGGCGAGGGCACCAAGAGCATGGCCCACCAGGTGTGCGTCCACCCTCGGTGCTTGCCCACAGCGGGTAAAATCGCAAACAGCCCCAGGTACGCGGCGGCCTGAAAGCGCCCGGTGATGATGAGGTACACGTCCACGATCAGGAAGAACCCATAGAAGATGCGGCGGCCCTTCGAGTCGATATCCACATCGGGCCAGAGGCCAAACAGCACAGTCAGTACAAGTAGGGCTGCCGCGTAGAAGGCCGTGGCCAGGGGCGTCTCCATCGGATGCACAGGCAGCGGCATCCATTCGGCGAATAGAACATACGCCAAGACCGCAACATAAGCGCCGAATGCAACCAGGGCGCCGTAGATATGACCTTTGTATCCGGGCATGGAACCGAGGGGCCTGCGCGAAAGAGGCTATCGAGTATCAGACGTACGGATGCAGAAGCGGGGGGCGTTCCTGCAGGGGGCGTTGTGGCTTGTATGAAGGGAGCGTCGGAGTGGGTAGACGTTAAAGATAACTCTCCTGATAAAAATCTTTCT
>CAJXLX010000144.1 GCA_913056335.1 uncultured Rhodothermaceae bacterium | reverse complement strand
AGCACCTCGGCCATGTAGAACAGGTCGTTGATGTCGTTTACGCGCAGCACGCCCGTACGGCGGAAGGCCGCGTCGAGCACGGCATCGCTACCTGCCAGGGTGCCGGTGTGAGAGGCAGCTGCCTCGGCTGCAGCGCCCGTGCGTCCGGCTTTGATGACGATGATCGGCTTGCTCTGCGCCACATCGCGCGCGGCAGAAATGAAGGACCGCGCGTTTCCAATAGACTCCATGTAGAGCACAATGCTCTTGGTGGCGGGGTCGTCGCCCAGGTAGTAGATGATGTCGCCCCAGTCCACATCGAGCATCGAGCCGATGGAGACAAACGCGCTAAAGCCGACGTTCTCGCTAAAGCTCCAGTCCAGAATCGATGTGAGGAGCGCCCCACTCTGGCTCACAAAGGCTACGTTACCCTCGTTGGCCATAGCTCCGGCAAAGGTGGCGTTGAGCCCGGTTTTGGGGCGCATCACGCCCAGGCAGTTCGGCCCTACGATGCGCATGTTGTAGTCCGCAGCATGGCGCGCGATGTCCTGCTCCAGCGCGGCCCCTTCTTCACCGACCTCGCGGAAGCCAGCCGAGATCACAATCGCGCCTGGCACACCCGCCTCGCCACATTCTTCGATGATGCCCGGTACGGTGAAGGCCGGGGTGGCAATGACGGCCAGGTCGACCTGTTCGGGCACATCCGCAATGCTGTCGTAGGCGCGGATGCCCAGCACGCTGTCGCGCTTCGGGTTGACCGGAAAGACGGTGCCCCCAAACGGATTGCTGATCAGGTTCCAGAGCAGCGTGCGGCCTACGCTTCCGGCTTGCTCGCTGGCCCCGATGACGGCCACATTTTGGGGCGAAAAAATAGCGTCAAGCGGCTGACTGCGCGCGCTCAGCAGGTTGTACGACGGATCAGATGTTGGCATAGAAGCAGGGGCAAGACGAAGAGATATCGGGCAAGCAACCGCCCCCAAGATACGGAAAGGCGGGTCCGGTTATGCGCCTCTACCCGGTAGGCAAGGCACTTGTTTGCAAAGGGTTCTTTGAGATTGGATGGGGCGGATGCGTGGGCGGGTGCGCTACTGTCCTGTTACGCGGGAGGCCGCTGCCGGGACAGTGTATGTTCACTTGGGCGCGCAGCTTCGGCGGGGGATGCTACGAACGAGGGAACGGGCTGTAATGTAGTACTGTCGGATTTATGCGAATACCACAAAGCAGAGGCACTCCCAATGCCCAATGCCTCCAGATCATGTCACCGTTGTGATCCCTCTCAAGATCGATTCCCCTCATCTTCCTCCACAGCCACGATGATACAGCATGGTACGATGGATACAAACCGTTCCCGCCAATCGGGTCCCGTCGCCGTTCTCCTAATTTCTGCGCTACTAGTCCTGTCTGCCTGTGCTCGACCAGATACTTATGTCGAGGTGGAGATCCGCGATATCGAGCGATACCAGGGAGCGGTCCAGTGGGCGGCGGTCTCCACCGCGGTCGGGACCGTCATTATCGACCGAGCCAAAGGTGTACTGAAAGCTCAGCAAGAGCGAGACATGGAGTGGATGATAATCGTCGACGACCGTACGGGCTCATCAATGTGCAGTGGACCAATGGGCAGACATCACCCAGGCAGAGGCGCTGGTTATGAGATTCAAGCTGGAGGCGGTCATCCGGGAGCGGTCATCGGAGAGAAGGGCTTTGGCAGTGATGATTTCATCGCATACATCGAAGCACTTGAGGCTGAAGTGAGCCCCCCTCCTAAAAAGAACCAGACGATTCAGGGTGAGATCGACACCAAACTTCTAAAATGAATTAACCATTAAGTAATTACTGGACATTGACACCCCAAGCCTAAATATTTAGGCTAGAAACGGTAATTATAAAAATACTACTACATATTGCTATGCATTACGAAAAACAAGAACGCAGCTGCCGAAAAGCTGTTCTTTTTATGACATGCATTATAACAGTTTTAAGTGTATGTCTTCTTACAGAAGAGGCTGCTGCACAAGTTGAATATGAAGGACCGGATCCACAACAGGCCACAACATCTTACTTTGAACAGCGGGGTTTGGAGGAAGCCAGAGAAGAGCTTTCTCATTTTTTGGACGACATTGCATCAGACTCCCGTGCGATGGAAAAACAACAAACTAGTCCTAATGGGGTGGGGGAACGGTTTGCCAACGAGTTTTCCGCCAATTTGTCCAGACAGCTTGCTTTGAATGGAGTAACAGTGGCTGACCTCCAGGCAATGCAGCAAGCTGGCTTTGAGCCAGCCGTGGGGTTTCTTTCGTCAACTATTTCCGATGATTATGCTCAACACAACACACAGGCGTTTGCTCTGAAACATGATCTCGTCGTGATCGGAGAGGTAACAGCTGTTGAGATGACGGACGAACCCGATGATGGCTTTACAACAACATTTCAAGTGCGCGTTGACGAGCAACTACGCGGTCAATCTTCCACTGATATAACTGTACGTCAAGAGACAGGCCGAACTGATGGTGTACGGCGTGCCCGATCACACTCGGGTCAAATCATGGAAGTTCTACGGGATCCAAATGCGGTAATTGGTGAAACGTTCTTGCTGTTTTTGTCGTCGGGAACATACGAATACGAGAGGGCTCTTTATCAGACTCGGAGATTGAATCAAGACATAAATCGTGCAGCCAAGGAAGAACCTCCTGAGCAAATCTACGCTCTGGGCGAAGCGCATCGTATGGAGGGAGGTGAACTGGTTCGTCTACATAGAGAACGTGAATCGCTCCCCTATCCATCTCGTGCTCCCGAGAGTACTGCCCAGATGCTAGAATATATCCGTGGGGTCGACCAAGTTTTAAAAAGAGACTCGCAATAAACACTGATCGGCATCAGCGCTTCCCAAAAGTTTTTTTCTGAAAAGAGTTAGAAAAAATGAAATATCGATAGGTATTTGTTTCGCTATTTTTGTGGGGCACGCGGACTTCAAAACCGAGGAACGATTCTTTGATTTTCGAAGCATTGAAACTGGGGAACTGGTAGACCGAACCGCAATCGATTTCGAGCGCAAACTGGTATCCTGGAGTCGTGACGGCGCTACCAGCGGGTACGCCGTGTTTAAGTCGTCAGTCGATTACCCGCAGTTCTTTCTGTATCGGTGGACGCTTGATTAAAAACGACTCTTCCTGCATCCCCCAACACGTTCTCACCCCGCGGCCACCGCCTCGGCCTCCACGATCTGCCCGCGTTGCAGGCGGAGTGGACGCGCCGTGCGTGCGGCCAGCTCCAGGTCGTGGGTCACGAGCACGAGCGTGGTGCCCGAGGTCGCGTTCAGGTCGAAGAGCAGGTCCTCGATGGTCGCCGCCGTTTCTTCGTCCAGATTCCCCGTCGGCTCATCCGCAAATAGAATACGCGGCGTGTTGATGAACGCTCGCGCCAGCGCCACCCGCTGCTGCTCGCCGCCCGACAGCTGGGCCGGATAGTGATCGCTGCGGTCGGCCAGCCCCACGCGCTCCAGCAGATCCAGCGCCCGCGGACGCGCATCAGAGGTGCCCCGCAGTTCCGCGGGGACCATCACGTTCTCCACTGCGGTGAGCGTGGGCAGCAGGCGAAACGTCTGAAAGACAAAGCCCACGTGTTGGTTGCGCACCTCCGCACGGTCGTCCTCATCAAGTGGGCCCAGGTCGATGCCGCACAGCTCCACCGTGCCCTCGGTCGGACGATCCAGGCCTGCACACAAGCCCAGGAGTGTGGTTTTTCCACTGCCCGAGGGGCCCACGATTGCGCACGAGGTGCCGTCTTCAATCTCGAATGAGACATCGTCGAGCACCGTCAACGTTTTCGATCCGCTGTCAAACCGCTGCGTTACATGGTCAACGCGCAGCACAGGTGTATCCGCCATAGCATGAAACTTCCATAGGAGAATGCAGGTGCGTACCGGGTCAGCCTCTTGCTCCAATCGACCCCGCACTATGAAATCATGGCTTCTGTACCTGCTCTTCGGTTTGAGTGTTCTTTGGCTGGGGGGATGCGGACCGGATCGTTCCAATCCACAACCGGATGCATCGTCAACACCTGATACCACAGCACAAAGTACTACGACCCGCGCACAGGCCGACTCCGTCTCCACCGTGGATTCTGACGAGGCCGAAGATGCCGCGCTGCACGTCATGGTGGTGGGCAACAGCATCGCCGCCGGGTACGGACTCAACTCCGAGGAGGCGTTCCCCGCGCATCTGCAAGCCAAAGCCGACAGCGCCGGATACGACGTGCACGTCACCAATGCTGGACTCAGCGGCGAAACCACGGCGGGCGGACTCCGCCGTCTGCCGTGGCTCTTGCGCACGCCGGTGGATGTACTCGTGCTGGAGCTGGGCGGCAACGACGGCCTGCGCGGCATCGACCCAAGCACCACGCAGGAAAACCTCACCGCCATGGTCGATACCACGCGGGCCCGCAACCCCAGCGCCGAGGTGCTGCTTGCGGGCATGCAAGTCCCTCCGAATCTGGGCGCGGACTACACCGAGCGCTTTCGCGACGTATATCCCGCTCTCGCCGAGCGCCGCGATGCGGTTACGCTCATCCCGTTTGTGCTGGAAGGCGTCGCCGGCAACCCGGAGCTGAACCAGCCCGACGGCATCCACCCGACCGCCGAAGGCCAGCGCATCGTTGCGCAGAACGTGTGGGAGTACCTGGAGCCCATGCTGGAGCGCCGCCTGGAGACTGAACCGGCCACATGACCTGCGCCTCCACCGCAGCTCGTTACTCCCTTATTTCAAGTTTCGATTCCCATGCGCACCGTAGGCATTATTCTGATTATCGCCGGCATCGCTGGCTTTCTCATTAGCGACGTGTCATTCAGCACGACCGAAGAAGTCGCCGACATCGGTCCGCTGGAGGTGGAGCGCGAAAAAGAGCGCTCGCTGCCCGTCACCCCAGTGGCGTCTGGTGCACTGATCGTCATCGGCGGCGTGGTCACCGTCATGGGCATACGGCGCAACCGTAGCTGACTTATCCCCTGCACAAAAAACCTCTGCGTCCGACGGTCCCCCGTCGGACACAAGCGGGGACGCCCCAGCGTCTTCTATGCCCTCCCTATCTCTCTCCCACGGCCCTCACACCTATGCTCCTCGCTGTTGACCTGGGCCTGCGGGCCGGATTTGCGTGGTACAACGAGGCCGGACGTCTCCAGTCGTATCGCTCGACCAACTTCGGGTCGAACGCGCGGCTGAAGCAAGGCGCGTATCGCATGATGCAGGAGCACCCGGAGCTGTCGTGGGTCGTGCTCGAAGGCGATCGCAATCTGGCCGAGGCCTGGATGCGACACGCCAAAAAGCAGCGGGCGCATTCGCAGTGCATCTCCGCCGAAACGTGGCGGAAGAAGCTGCTCACACCCAGTCAGCGCCGCTCGGGCGGCGACGCCAAATCTGCCGCCGACGACCTGGCGCGTCGCGTCATCGAATGGTCAGGCGCTCCGCGTCCCACCTCACTCCGCCACGACGCCGCCGAAGCCATCTGCATCGGGCTGTGGAGCGTCCTCAGCCTCGGCTGGCTTCAGCAGTTGCCGAACGAGTTGTGATCGGGGATTTGTGATGTTGGATTGGGAGAAGGAACAAGTAGACAGCCGCAGGTGCCTAATCCCCAATCCAAAATCCAAAATCGCCTCACCCGTGCAGCGCCCGGTACTTGCGCACGACGCTGAACGCAATCTCCAGCGACTGCTCGTAGTTCAAGCGCGGGTCCACGAGCGATTTGTAGGCGCGCTCCAGATCCGTCGCTTCCAGTCCGCGCGCCCCGCCGATGCATTCGGTCACGTTCTCGCCCGTGAGCTCAAAGTGCACCCCACCCAGCCGCGATCCTTCGGCGGCGTGGATCTCAAAGGCCTGCTCCAGCTCGCCTAAGATGTTCGCAAAGCGCCGCGTTTTAATGCCGCCATCGGTGCGCTCGGTGTTGCCGTGCATCGGGTCGCAGCACCAGAGCACGGAATGGCCGATCTTATCAAGTGTGTTGATGAGCGGTGGCAGTCGATCGGCGATCTGGTCAGCGCCAAACCGCGTGATGAGCGTCAGGCGGCCCGGCTCGTCGTCGGGGTCCAGGTGACGCACCAGCGTGCGCAGTTTCGACGGCGTCATGTCAGGGCCCACCTTCAGTCCAATCGGGTTCTGGATGCCGCGCATGTATTCCATGTGCGCTTCTTCCGGATCGTTGGTGCGCTTGCCAATCCACGGCAGGTGCGTGCCCAGGTTGTACACGCCCTGCTTGTGCGGCACCGTGCGCGTAAGGGCTTCCTCGTACGGCAAGAGCAGCGCCTCGTGACTCGTGTAGAACGTGACGCGTTCCATTGCGTCGAGGGCCTGCTCGGCGACCGTGTCGATGAACCGCATGGCGGTGCCAATGTCATCCACCAGGCGCTGGTACTCATTCGCGAGCGGCGAGTGCGCCATGAAGTCTACATCCCAATACTCGGGATGGCGCAGATCTGCGAATCCCCCTTCCGAGAGTGCCCGCACCAGGTTCAGCGTGAGGCCCGAGTGCGTGTACGCCTTCAAGAGGCGCTGCGGATCGGGCGTGCGGGAGGCTTCGGTAAACTCCGGACTGTTGATGATCTCGCCGCGATAGCTGGGCAGCGTCGTGTCGTCCCGTGTTTCGGTGTCGGAAGAGCGCGGCTTGGCGTACTGTCCGGCAAAGCGCCCCACGCGCACAACCTTCGTATCCAGACCGTAGGTGAGCACCAGGCTCATCTGCAGCATGATCTTGAGGCGGCTCGTAATCACATCTGCCGTGCAGTCGTCAAACGACTCGGCGCAATCGCCGCCCTGCAGCAGAAAGCGTT
>CAJXLX010000143.1 GCA_913056335.1 uncultured Rhodothermaceae bacterium | reverse complement strand
ATACGAAGAGCCATCAACCAATGTACAACCGGGCCGGATCTCCCTACCGCAGCAGCGGTACATCACATGCTTTGTGCTTTTCCCAAACCTCGATGCCGCCCGCTTATGTCTGATGCTGCCGTCACCGCCGATCTTGAAACCTACCTCTCCGAACGCGTGCGCTCTACGCCACCCAGCGGCATCCGGCGCTTCTTTGAGATTGCGGCGACGATGGATGACGTGATCTCGCTCGGTATCGGCGAGCCCGATTTTGTGACGCCGCAGCCCGCCGTGCAGGCCGGCATCGACGCGCTCAACGACGGCCAAACCAGCTATACCGCCAACGCTGGACGCGCCGACCTTCGCGCAGCGATCTCCGACGAGCTGTCCAGCCGCTACGGCGTCTCCTACGATGCCGAAGACGAAATCCTGACCACCGTCGGCGTGAGCGAGGCCATGCAGCTTACCATGCTCTCGGTGCTTGACCCCGGCGATGAGATTCTCATCCCTGAGCCCTGCTTCGTCTCCTACGCGCCCACCGCGCGGTTTGCGGAGGCCAATGTGGTGCACGTACCCACGAGCGTGGAGAACAACTTTCAGGTGACCGCCGAAACGCTCGAATCCTACATCACGCCCAACACGAAAGCCCTTTTCCTGGGCTATCCCAACAACCCCACTGGCGCGGTGCTGCGGCGCGACACCCTCGAAGACATCGCGGCTCTGGTGAAGAAGCATGACCTGCTCGTCATCTCCGACGAAATCTATGATCGCCTCGTCTACGGCGAGGCTCACGAGCGCGGCCACGTCTGCGTGCCCTCCATCGACGGACTGCGCGAGCGCACGATTCTGCTGGGTGGCTTCTCGAAAGGATATGCCATGACGGGCTGGCGCATCGGCTATGCCTGCGCCCTGGCACCAATCCTACGTGGACTCTATAAGGTGCATCAGTACATGATTATGAGTGCGCCCACCGTGTCGCAGATTGCTGCGCACACCGCCATCACGGAGTGCCAGGACCAGGTCGAAACCATGCGCCAGGCCTACGACGAACGCCGCCGCGTGCTGGTCGACGGACTCAATGAGGCGGGGCTCCCGACCTTTGAGCCCGAAGGCGCCTTCTACTGCTTCCCCGACATCCGCTCCACCGGACTTAGCTCCGAGGAGTTCGTGCAGCAGCTCCTCGAAGAAGAGCACGTGGCCTGCGTGCCGGGCGATGCCTTCGGGCCGAGCGGGGCCGGATATGTGCGCTGCTCCTACGCCACCGGGCTCGACGACGTGAAAGAGGCGGTCCGGCGGATTCAGCGCTTTGCCGCCAAGCATCAGAACGGATAATCGGACTCTGCACATCCCTTTGCATCCCCAACCTGATATGCGAACCGTACTGTACGTTCTGGGAGTGGCCGGACTTGCCGCTGGGCTGCACGTACTCATTGGCTGGCCTGCTACCGCGCTGGCGGGAATGGCGGCCGCCCGGGCGCGCTATCCGGCTGTGGTGGGCGCGCTCGGCGTGGGGCTGGCGTGGACGGGCGGCGTGGCGTACACATTTGTGGTGAGCGATGCCGGAACGCTTGCGCTCCTCACATTTTTGGCGGATGCAACAGGCGGGGTGCCCCAGGTGGTGCTCGCGTTGCTTCCCACAGGCATCGGCGCGGTGTGGGGCGCGGCCAGCGGCGCACTGGGATCGGCGCTGTACGCCTGGATGAACGCATAGCCTGTGCGCTCGCAACTTGAGTTCGCTGTGATCAGGGAACGCACGGGTCGGCCCATCCATCCGAACACACGGCGAGCACATGGCGCATTCGCCAGCAAGAATCCGTTATTGCAAATAAAACTAACTGCTTTTGTCTATGAGCCGGTACAACGAGCAAGACCTGGTCACCCTCTATGAGCGCACGGACGCGCTCGGGGGCTATCTTTGACCCGGCTGAGCGCGAAGCCCGCATTGCCGAGTTGAATCAGGAGCGCCTCGATCCCTCGTTCTGGGACGATCCTGAGCGCGCCCGTACTGTTGAGCAGCAAATTGCCCGCGAGCAGGAATGGCTGGATGCGTGGCAGGAGCTCCAGGAGCATGTAGAGACGCTCGAAACGCTTCAGCTGTTGGCCTCGGAAGAAGACGAAGACCTGAGCGACGAAATCGACGCCGAAGCTCGCACGTTAGAGCAGAAGCTCGACGACCTCGAAATGAGGAGCCTGCTCGACGGCCCCGACGACCATCGCGATGCGATTGTGACTATCAATCCGGGCGCAGGCGGCACCGAGAGCCAAGACTGGGCCAGCATGCTGCTGCGTATGTACAGCCGCTGGGCCGAGAAGGAGGGCTACGAAACCGAAATGCTCGGCTATCAGCCTGCCGAGGCTGCGGGCATCAAGAGCGCCACCTTCCGCGTTGCGGGCGACCATGCGTACGGCTACCTGAAATCGGAGCGTGGCGTGCACCGCCTGGTGCGCATCTCCCCGTTCGACTCCGACGGCCGCCGCCACACCTCCTTTGCCAGTGTGTTCGTGTATCCCGAAGTCGATGACACCATCGAAGTAGACTTGAGCACCGGATCTACTGAACTGCAAACCTTCCGCTCCGGCGGTAAAGGAGGACAGCACGTGAACAAGGTGGCTACGGGCGTGCGTCTCATCTGGAACGGCACGCTCTCGAATGGCGACGACATTGAACTCGTGGCTGAGTGCACCGAGGAGCGGAGTCAGATGCAAAACCGCGAGCGTGCCGAGAAGATGCTCAAGAGCCGTCTGTATCAGGCGGAGCAGGAGCTGCAGGAGCAGGCGCGCGAAGAAGTCGAAGCCTCGAAGAAGAGCATTGAATGGGGCAGTCAGATTCGCTCGTATGTGCTGCATCCGTACACCATGGTGAACGACCATCGGACCGAGACGAAGTTCTCCAATGCCGAGGCGATTCTGGAAGGCGAGATCGACCCGCTCATCCAGGCGTACCTGACGCACGGCAAGAAGGGCATTAACCCCGTGGAGTCGTAGGCGGGCGTCTTGTACCTGTAGGGCCGTGCTGACGGCTGTCGGCATCCGTTCAAGATGACAGCTTCTCAAGAAATGTCATGGTGAGCGAAGCCGAACCATCTCCTGCAATGCTGGCATGGACCTACCAGGAAACGGGGACCTGTTTGGCCCTAAGG
Organism: uncultured Rhodothermaceae bacterium; assembly: GCA_913056335.1. Classification (GTDB taxonomy): domain Bacteria; phylum Bacteroidota; class Rhodothermia; order Rhodothermales; family Salinibacteraceae; genus Longimonas. Next base: position 3,833 of record CAJXLX010000143.1, on the reverse strand, counting down.
ATGGCCGTTTGCCTCCTGCATCTTCTTCCAGCAGGTCTGCGTTCAAGCATACGGTACAAACTTAGTCCCACACATCACATCCCTCTCGAAATTACAACGGGATATGGATACGATCGCATCACAGACCGACTTCCTCGTCATTGGCAGCGGCGTGGCCGGGCTTACGTTTGCAGTGAAAGCCGCCGCGTACGGACGCGTTACGGTCATCACGAAAGACGACCTCAGCGAGACCAACACCTCGTACGCGCAGGGTGGCATCGCCGCCGTGGTGGACGAGTCCGATAGCTCCGAGCAGCACCTCGAAGATACGCTGGATGCGGGGGCGGGGCTGTGCGATCCAGAGATCGTGTCGATCGTGGTGAACGAGGGGCCTAAGCGGCTCCATGAGCTCATCGAGTGGGGGGCGCACTTCACTCGCACGAACGGCTCGGATGCACTGCACCTGGGACGCGAAGGCGGCCACTCGGCGAACCGCATTGTACACGCCGACGACGCCACCGGGGCCGAGGTGCAGCGGGCGCTCATGGAGCAGGTGCAGGCGCACCCGTCCATTGATCTGCATCCGCAGCACACCGCCGTGGATCTGCTCACCGAGCACCATCTGGGGCAGCACGTCAACCGCATGCGTCCAGATGTGCACTGCTTTGGCGCGTACGTGCTCGACCGCACCACCGGCACCGTGCACACCGTGCAGGCGCAGGCCACGATCCTGGCGGCAGGGGGATGCGGACAGGTCTACCAGCACACCACGAATCCACCCGTCGCCACAGGAGATGGCGTGGCCATGGCGTATCGGGCGAAAGCGCGGGTATCCAACATGGAGTTTGTGCAGTTTCACCCAACCTCGCTCTACCATCCCGACGCGGACTCCTTCCTCATCTCTGAGGCTGTGCGTGGCGAGGGCGGACGCCTCTACAACCGACAGGGCGATCGCTTCATGCCCGAGTACGACGAGCGCGCCGAACTGGCCCCGCGCGACATCGTGGCCCGCGCCATCGACGACCAGATGAAGCGCCACGGCGACGACCACGTCTGGCTCGACATCTCGCACAAGTCCGCCGAGGCAATCCGCGGGCACTTCCCCATGATTGCAGAGACGTGCCAGCAGTACGGTATCGACATCACCGAAGACCCCATTCCCGTTGTGCCCGCTGCGCACTACATGTGTGGTGGCGTACAGACGGATGGGCACGGGCGCACCTCGATCAATCAGCTCTACGCGATCGGCGAAGTGGCGTGCACTGGACTCCACGGTGCCAACCGCCTCGCAAGCAACTCGCTGGTCGAGGGGCTGGTGTTCGGACACCGCGCCATGCAGGTTGCGAAAAACGATCTCGACACCGCCTACACCCCGAAACCCATTCCGGACTGGGACCACAGCGGCACGAAAGCGCCCGGCGAGGAAATCCTGATGACCCACAACCGTGATGAGTTGAAGCGTGTGATGTCGAACTACGTCGGCATTGTGCGCTCGGATGTCCGCCTGAAACGCGCCGCCCGCCGCATCCACCTGCTCTACGAAGAAACCGAAGCGTTCTACCAAGAGGCACACGTTTCGACCCGTCTCTGCGAGCTTCGCAACATGATTACCACGTGCTACCTCATCGTGCGCAGCGCTCGCATGCGTCGCGAGAGCCGCGGACTGCACTACACGGTCGATTATCCCGAAGCCGAGGCTACCGAGCAGCGCGCTACGCGGCTCTAAGGAGAGCTGCTGTGATGATCACCTTTACCGGCCAGTACGCTCCGCACTGCGGCTCGTCTCACAAGCTTACATGGGGAAAGAGGAGGGGGAAGAGAAAGTCACTGGCACTCCCTGGTTCTCCGATTGGGTTCACTTATGGAGGTATCATGACGCGGAGTCAGCGGCATACGACAACGCGTGCGTGCTGGGGGCATCATTTCGTTGTGGAGAAGAAGAACTGTTGCCTTCTTTATGGGGCGAAGGCGCTTCGACGGAATCGCTCCACACAGCCCATGGGGCGGTCGTCGGGCCGTCCCATAGATCGTTCAGTGTGTTTTTGTCCTTCAAGGTATCCATTGGATGCCAGAATCCATCGTGCTGGTACGCAGCAAGCTGATCTTCACGAGCCAGTCGTTCCAGCGGGTCGCGCTCCCAGGTTGTATCATCGCCGTCGATGTAGTCAATAACCGCTGGGTCGAGTACAAAAAAGCCGCCGTTGATCCAGGCGTCGTTGCCCTGCGGTTTTTCGCGAAAGCGCTCCACCACGCTGTTCGGAGTCAGGGTAAACGTTCCAAACCGACCGGGAGGCTGCACGGCTGTCATGGTAGCCAGCAGTCCATTCTGTTTGTGGAACGCCAGTGACGCGCTTATATCAACATTGGCAACGCCATCGCCATAGGTAAAGAAAAAGGGTTCGTCGTCAAGCAGATGACTGACTCGTTTGAGGCGTCCACCAGTGAGCGTGCCCGATCCCGTGTCGATGAGCGACACGGTCCAGGGTTCGGTACTGTCGTTTAAGAATGTGGTAGTGCGTGTCGACAGATCAACCGTTATATCTGCGTTCAAAAGGTGGTAATGGTAGAAGTATTCCTTGATAACGTAGCCTTTGTATCCGCAGCAGATAATGAAATCAGTAACGCCGTAGTGGGCGTATATCTTCATAATGTGCCACAGAATGGGACGTGGACCGACTTCAACCATTGGTTTAGGGCGTACACCGGTTTCTTCGGATAGACGTGTGCCATATCCACCGGCTAATATTACAGCTTTCATGGGTAGTAGAGGGTTGAGTGAGCGGTAGTACGAGTTATCTCGCGAGTGTAGTTGGAACTGCAGGATCTGGTGCCATTCCAAAATGAGCTGTCTGCTCAGCCCACAGGCGGTCTACGAGGCGGTTTTCGGGCAGCGTCACATCGTCAAATGTAAGGGCCTGGTCTTTGGGCACATTGCGGGTAAGCACAGCGCCTTCCGACAAGCCAAATGGCAGCAGGTTGTTGCGATAAGTTACGTCGGCATTGTCGATCCACCCGTAGGTGCAGAAGCCGCCCAGTCCATCGAGCGTTTCCCCTTGTTGCAGATCGCGCTTCGCTAAGGTGAGGACGTGACATACAGGCGGACCGAGCGGCGTGACGGTGGCATCGCCAAAGCACACGGCTCGCGCCACGGTGAGTGGCACTTCTAAGTGAGGCAGATGATACGGCGTGTAGAACACGTAAAACGGGCCGTCCCCCATCTTCAGCACCGATGTGTAGCGCTGTTTGATCGGGTGGTCGTTATACGCAATCACAAATATGCCGGGGCCTGGCTCGGCTCCAATCACGTAGTCGTTCAGCCCGGTGTCCAGTAGTTCGTCTTCGGGATACAGATCGACGGCCTCGGTGACGTGCGCGCAGCGCGGTCCGTACATGCCGCGCTGTCCGACGGGGAAGCCCGTCGCGTTCGCGGCTACGGCGTTTTCCATTGAGATTTTGGTGCCGTCGGCGAAGGAGGTAACCATGTACGGCGCTTGTCCATGTTGCGTGGCCCAGGCTTGCTGGGTTTCGGGCGTACGGTAGTGGTCAAGCAGGCCCTTTACGTTGCCGACTAAGACGGGGCGGTAGCCGATTGCATCTACAAACCGGTACAGGTTCATCATGCTACCGGGCTGATCGCCATCGATATCGGTAAATACGACTCCGGCCCGGTCGGCATACACTTTCAAGATAGGGCCGAGTGTGGCATCCAGTTCGGCATTGGAGAGGATAAGGTGCTTACCATGCTTGAGGGCTGAAAGCGCCACCGTAGCACCAAACTCAAAGGTGCCCGTGGCCTCGATAATCGCGTCGATACCTTCGGCGCGGCAGAGCACATCGGCGTCTTCTGTAATGGC
>CAJXLX010000142.1 GCA_913056335.1 uncultured Rhodothermaceae bacterium | reverse complement strand
CTTATGAGGCTGGCGATCGCAACGCCCCACCGCCCCACAGCGAGCGCCTGGAGATGCTTGCCGACATCCTGAGCGGCGATCTGCTCGTGCATGCCCACTCCTACCGCGCCGACGAAATCCTGATGCTCATGAATGTGCTTGGCGATTTCGGCGTCAACGAGATTACGTTCCAGCACGTCAACGAAGGGTTTAAGGTGGCCCCCGAACTCGCCGAGTTTGGTGCGGGCGCGTCTATCTTCTCGGACTGGTGGGCCTACAAGTTTGAGGTCTACTATTCCACCGCCTACAACGCGGCTGTACTCACGCGCAACGGCGTAAACACCTCCATCAACTCCGACTCGCCCGACCTGAACCGCCACCTGTATCACCAGGCCGCGAAGGCGCAGCGCTATGGCGAGTTGAGCGATGAGGAAGCCCTGGCGCTCATCACCATCAATGCCGCTGAACAGCTGGGCATCGACGATCGCGTGGGCTCGATCGAGGAAGGCAAAGACGCCGACCTTGCGCTCTTCAGCGACCACCCGCTGTCGATTTATGCTGTACCGCAGCGCACGTACGTGGATGGCACTATGCGCTTTGATCGCACCGAGGACCCCGACGACATGCGCTTGCAGGTGGATCCAGAGTCGGTCGTTGAAGAAACGATCGTCTGGCACGACACCGGCACCCGCCACGGCGCCTGCATGCAACAGACCGGCATGCATTTGCACGCCAACGAAACCGGGGTGCGTCTGCACAACTAATCCGCTCCCGCTGCCTTCGCGCTTTTCCATTCGCTTTTGCCCCACCCTCTCATGCTTCGACTCTGCACGCTCGTGCTGGGCGCCCTGCTGTGCCTCCCCACGGTTGGCCACGCTCAAAACGTGCCCGCCCAGCGCACCGACATTGCCATCACCAACGCACGCCTCGTTACCGTATCTGACGGCATCATCGAAAACGGCACGCTTGTTATTCGGGCGGATACCATTGCGGCGCTTGGTGCCGACGTGGAGATCCCCAGCGGCGTGAATGCCCGCTACAACGCCGAGGGCCACGCGGTGTATCCGGGCTTCATCGACAGCGGTACGCGCCTCGGACTTGTGGAGGTTAGCTCGCTCTCTGAGACACAAGACTACAGCGAGATTGGCTCGCTCACGCCGCACATGGATGCGCTCACCGCCGTCAACCCGAACTCGATCTCCATTCCCGTCACCCGCGTGGATGGCGTTACCACCGTCATTGCGGAGCCCAGCGGCGGGCAGTGGCCCGGACAGGCGGCGCTCATTGACCTGCTGGGGTACACGCCCGAGCAGATGCACGTAGATGGCGTGCGCTACATGGTGCTGAACTTTCCCTCTACCGGACGCCGTGGCACGAACGACACGCGTTCCGAGGATGAGATCGAAGAGGAAGCCCAGAAGGCCCTCGACGAGCTGAATACGCTCTGGGACGATGCTACGCTCTATGCTGATATCCAGGCCAACCGCAACGACGATGACGCCGGGCATCTACCCGAATACGCCCCTGCCTACGATGCCCTTGTGCCCGTTGTAACTGGCGAGCAGCCCATCATGCTCAAGGTCGACAAGGCCGCCGACATTTTGGACGCCCTCGAATGGGCCGAAGAGCGTGAGATTCTGGATCAGATCGTACTGAGCGGCGTCTCTGAGGGCTGGCGCGTGGCGGATGCCATTGCTGATGCCGAGGTGCCCGTGCTTACCGGGCCCGTCATTGCGCTGCCCAACCGTGCCTCCGACCGCTACGACACGGCCTACGCCAATGCGGGTCGTCTGCACGACGCAGGCGTCACCGTAGCGCTGCGCAGCGGCGAGTCCAGCAACGTGCGCAACCTGCCTTTTCATGCCGGATTTGCGGCCGCCTACGGCATGGGCACCGAAGCAGCCCTCGAAGCCATCACGCTGACGCCCGCCCGCATCTTCGGCGTGGACGACCGCCTGGGCTCGCTCGAAGTGGGCAAGCAGGCTACGCTCTTCGTAGCCGATGGCGATCCGTTTGAGCCCGCAACGCAGATCACGCGGCTGTTCATTAATGGATACAACGTACCGCTTGAATCCCGCCACACCGAGCTCTACGAGGAGTTCTTGAACCGCTCCCCGGGACTGGAGAAGTAACATCCTGAGCGGCTCGTCCCTCCGCTTCATCCACCACCTAAAAACGGGCCCTGCCGTGTTGGCCAGGGCCCGTTTTGCGTTTACAAGAGCATTTATGGGTAGTGGATAGACGTCAAGTGACCGCCCCCTTTATGAAAACTTCTCCTGGAGCGAACGGTCCTCCGTTCGCTCCCGTCAACTCCACCGGAGACGTCCGCGCCGGGCGGTGCTCCCAGTCTCCGGCCACTGGTACGTTTTCTCCATCACGTAGCGTTGAACCGCTACCCATTTATGGATGCACAGCGGCGCGCATCCAGCGCCATATCTACCGGACGACCGTTACGCGCTGCGTTTCGATGTAGCCGTCGGACTGCATCCGCAGGAAGTACGTGCCGCTGGCCAGGCCCCGCACATCGAGTTGGGCTTCGGTGCGGCCCTCCGCCTGGCCGTTGATCACCGTCTGCACGCGCCGCCCGAGCATGTCGTACAGCGCAATGCGCACGTCTTGCCGCTCCGGAACCGCATACCGGATGGTAGCCTGCCCTTGCACAGGGTTCGGATATGTGGGCATCAGTTCAGCCCGTGTTACCTGCCGCGTTACCGTTACGGATTCGCTGAACGATTCGGTGCCATCGGCATCAATCTGGCGCAGGCGATAGCGCACGCTATCTGCCGCGTAGGGCAGATCCGCGTCCTCAAAACGGTAGGATTGCCTTTCATCTGTGGTGCCTGCGCCATCGAGGGTGGCAACGGCCTGCCATGAGGCGAAGTCTGTGGAGCCGGATGCTCGCTGCACCTCAAAGCCTGCGTTGTTCGTCTCAGAAAGCGTTTCCCATCGTAGTGTGACTGCTTCGTGGCCCGAGCGCTGGGCCTCGAATCCGGCCAGTTCGACGGGAAGCGGGTTGCTTCCGCCGCCCACAGCAAACAGCGAGAAGCCATCCAGGCCGTCTGCTGCGATTCGGTTGCGTACGGGATCATAGACCAGCGTCACGCCTGCAGCGCCCTGAAGGTCGGTCCATGTACTGCCCCCATCATCAGACTTAAAGATCGAGAGATCGGTGAAGGTGTCGATGCCCGACACCCCGGTCAGATCGAAGGTTACGCTGTAGGTCACCACGCCGCCACTCATGGTGGAGTTGATCTCCCACGTTGCAGGCACGAGATTATCGGGCAGGTCCGGGCTGGAGGGCGCGTCTCCACTCTTGGTAGCACTGAGTCCCCCGCTACTGTTCGTGTTTTCGCGGAAGAGCACCGTTGCATCGGTGCTGCCGAGCTGGAAGAACCCGGTCTGTCCTGCTGTTGTAGGGGTGCTGCCGGTTGACTCATACTGGCGGCGCTCATAGGCGCCAAGGTCAACCGTGGCTGCAAAGGCGCGATCGCCGCCGGTGAGGTCGATGGTGAGGTCCCGTGTGCCGTTGCTGTCGATATCGAGCGCGTCGGCACTCCCCCGGTCGAGAGCTGGGGAATTAGAGGTGAGGCGCAGGCCATCATCGTTGGTGGCGAAGGTACCGTCAGGGCCACCAGGCGTGCTCGCATCCGCAAAGAGTGGGTCGCCCGCAAGGTTGTTTTCGTTGACCGACAGCGTTCCGTTTACGTCGTTGCTGACGCCATCCGTAAACAGCGAATGCCGGATAGCAGGAACTGCTCCGTTCCCCCGATTGAATATCGCATCGCCCACATTCGGGGCTACGTTGTCGAAAAAGATCGTATTTGTGATCGTGGGCTGGGCCGTTCCGATGCTGCTGGACAGGATATCGTTGACCATCGCCCCGCCGTCGAATCCCGCTGTGTTGCCCGTAAACGTAACGTTGGTCACGACCGGACTGCTTGTGCCGCCGTTTCCGGCCAGGTTGTAGACCCCGCCCCCGTTGGAATCGGCGCTGTTGTTGGCAATCACCAGATTCGTGAGGGTTGGGCTGCTTATCCCCCCGTTGCGTGCATCGTTAAAGATGGCACCCGCATCGCGCTGGGCGGTATTGCCAACGAATACGCTGCTTGTGATTTTGGGGCTGCTGACGGCGCTTTCGTCGCTGGTGTTGTTGAAAATGGCTGCGCCGTTGCCGTCAACGCCTGCGTCTTCGAGCGCGGTGTTGCCCGCAAACAGCACATTGTTGATGGTTGGGCTGCTCGTTCCGCCAACTCCACCGTCATTGTAGATGGCGCCGCCGCTGTTGGCCGTGTTAGATGCAAAGGTGCTCCCCGTGATAGACGGACTGCTCATCCCGCCGCTCCCATCACTGTAGAGTCCGCCGCCCAGTTTGCCTGCGGTATTGTTTTCGAAGGTGACGTTAGTCATGACGGGGCTGCTGTCGCCGTTCTGTCCAAACGCGTAGAGTCCGCCACCCAGTTCAGCGGCCCGGTTGTCCGCGAACGTCACGTTCGTAAGGGTCGGACTGCACGCGCCCCCGCTATTGCCACGCCCCTCGCAGAGCAGGCCACCGCCGCGGCTCTCTAACCCGCTGCCGTTGGCATTGCCGGCTCTGACCGTCAGCCCGTCGAGCACGGTACTTGTGGTGATCGGCGTAAAGAAGCCGTTCAGGAAGACAACGTGGTAGCTATTGTCGGAAGCATCGCCTGCGGTGCCGATATCGCCCGAAAGAATCGTCGGGTTTGCCGCCGGATCTCGGTCAGCGAACGCATCGCCGCTCTGGAATCCGCCGTAGATGGCAAGCCCATCTTTTGTGCCGTCAAATTCGAAGCGCGCATTGCGATCGCCCGGTGTAACGCCTGTGCCCTGATCGGGATAGTACGTGCCCTCGGCCATCCAGATTTCATCGGAGCCGCTGGCGGTACTTATCGCATCCTGCAGGGTGGGATACGCGTCGGACCACGAGGTGCCGTTGTCGGCACCGGTCGCGTTAGCGTCTACGTAGATTTGGGCGTGCGAAGTATGTGCGGTTCCGACAAGCATGAGCACAGCAAAAAGCAGAGCCCAGCCGATCAGGTGCAAAGGAGGAAAGCGTCTGTTGAGTTGCAGCATGAGTAGCGTTGAGGTCTGGTTTGCATAGTAGCAACGAATGCATGTTGCAAAACATACCTATCGGCTTTCCCAAATGCTTGCGTCCATGTCCCAAATCCTTTACTGCATGTTGTATTCCGGAGCAATCAGCGCGTCTCTGCATCTCCAACGCAGGTTACCCGTGCTCCTACGGGACACTGCGCGACGGGAATGCCCAAACAAAAAGACGCCTGCCATGCGGAATGCACAGCAGGCGCGTTGGCATTGAGGTGTGGCCGGACCACACATCGGCGTTGCGATGTCAGTTTACGATTCCGGAATGACCTGAATGTCGAGCGTGGCATCCACATCCGAATGCACCTTTACGTTGGCTTTGTACGCACCAATCACGCGGATATCTTCATGCAGCTCGATGTTGCGGCGATCGATTTCGAAGCCGCGGTTGGCAAGCTCCACCGCAATTTGCTGCGTGGTAATGGTGCCGAAGATCCGGTTATCTTCACCCACTTTCGCGGTAAAGACCACCTGCATCTCTTCGAGCTCCTGCGCCACGCTCTCGGCCTCTTCTTTCTTGGCGGCCACCTTACGCGCTTGCTGGCGCTGCTCCTCTTTCAGCTGGTTGATCGCGCCTTCCGTAGCAATGCGGGCCATGCCCTGCGGAATCAGGTAGTTGCGTCCGTATCCGTTGGCCACTTCGTGGACTTCGCCTTTCGAGCCCAGGTGGTCAACGTCTTGAAGTAGAATAACGTCCATAGCGTGCTAAAATGAGTAGTAGTCAACAAGCAGAATCCAGGGCGTGCGCTATCGCACGTTATCGGAGACGTACGGCAGCAGCGACAGGTGACGAGCGCGCTTGATGGCACGCGTAATCTGGCGTTGCACCCGGGCGGGCACATCGCCTACGCGGCGCGGCAGAATCTTGCCCTGGTTGTTGGTAAACTGCTCCAAGAACTCCGTGTCCTTGTAGTCAACGTACTCAACGTGTTCGAAATCTTGGTCGTTACGAGCCATAACAGTGAATCAGAGAATCAGGATACAAAAAACGAGACAGCCGGATGCCGCATATCTGCGCATCCGTGGCCTACTTACGCGTCTTCGGACGCTTCAGCCGCCTCCTCGACCGCCGAGGTGCTCTGCTGGCGCTCATAGTGGCGAATCATCTTCGCGTCCATGCGGAGCGTAAGGTAGCGCAGGATCTGGTCGTTCAGCTGCAGCTGGCGTTCGAGCTGCGGCACGACCTTGCCCTCGGCCTTAAAGTACAGGTTCACGTAGTAGCCGCTACGCTTCTTGTCGATCTCGTACGCAAGGCGCTGGTTGCCCCACTCATCAACATACTCAAGCGTGCCGTGCTCGCGAACGAACTTGTTTACGGAGTTGACGATGTCGTCAACCTGATTCTGCTGAGCCACCCCACTGATGATGTAGGTAAGCTCGTACATGTTTTCGGAAGCCATAAGAGAAAATTATCCCTGTGGAATGAAACGGATGTTCACGCCCCGGTGCGCAGCCCTGCACGCTGCTAAAACAGATGCAGAGCCCGTCGGAGCAGGGATCACAGATGCCACCTCAGCCCAAAATACTGATCTGCGGCGCATTGTGACAGCGTATACATACCGTGCCCCGTACAGAATGTGGCTCCCACGCGTTGAAATAGTCGCGAATTGAGTGCGTGGGCCTCTATTTCGAACGGCCTGCGCTACAGCCGCGCCAGCCGCTCGGCGTTCTCCTGGGCTTTCAGCGAATTGAGCACCGGGTCCAGATCGCCCTCAATGATGTCTTGCAGCGCGTAGTTCTTGTTGTCGCCCTCCATGCGGTGGTCGGTCACACGGTCTTGCGGGAAGTTGTAGGTGCGGATCTTGGCCGAGCGGTCGCCCGAGCCAATCTGTGAACGCCGCTCCTCGGCCCGCTCCTCGCGCTGCTTCTCCAGCTTCATATCGTAGAGCCGCGAGAGCAGCACCCGCATCGCCTTGTCT
>CAJXLX010000141.1 GCA_913056335.1 uncultured Rhodothermaceae bacterium | reverse complement strand
GCGATGCGGGCAGATCTCGAAAATGATTCAGATACGCCGCCCGTTGTCGCGTCGGCCCTACTCGACGCTATCGATAACGCCTCGCGCTATGACACCCACCCGGTGTTCGACCATATCGCGGTGGATGCAGAGGATCGCCTCTGGATCCAGCCAGTCGATCCTAACGCCAAACAGGCTACGTGGCTTGTGGTGAATCGCTCGGGAGAGACAGTGGCTCAGGCCTACGCCGTATCGCCCGCAGTACGACTCGATGTGGTGCACCGCGACCGCGCCTACGGCATCCGACAGACCGATGATGGGGCCCATGAGGTTGTTGCGTTTGCGATCACAGAAGAGTGATGCGCAGATCATGCCCCTCTACGGCACGTCTTCCTGCTCCGTAATCAGGACGATTTTTCCCTGCGCGCGCTTGGTTTCGCTGTACTGATGCGCAGCTTTGGCGTCGCAGAGCGGGTAGGTGCGATCCACCACGGGGGTAAGCGTGCCGGCGTCGACCATCTGCATAACCGATGCCAGATCACTGCCACGAGGCTGCACCACCACAACATATCCGGTTGGCCCTGGCATGAAGCGCGATGCGAATGCCTCCCAGAAGCGGCGAGGCGTGATAGCGGTTGTTACAAATCGCCCGTTGCGGCGCAGCGCTGCTTTTGCCTCCGCAAGGGATTGATTGCCCACAATGTCAAACACGACGTCGAAGGCATCAGAGGCCGCAAGAGGGTCCTCGCTCGTGTAGTCGATTACGGTGTCTGCTCCAAGCGATTGGACGAGCGCTGCGTTGCGGGGACTGCACACACCGGTCACGGTAGCACCCTGTGCGGCAGCCCACTGCACAGCCATTGTACCCACCCCGCCCGATGCGCCGTTGATAAGCACATGCTCACCCGCCGCAAGCTGGGCCTTGTCGCGCAGCGCCTGAATGGCGGTAAGTGTAACCAGGGGGAGGCCGGCTGCTTCTACCATTGAGATGCTGTCAGGAGCATGAGCAGCCTGATCGGCAGGCACGCAAACCTGCTCCGCATAGCCCGCACCGCTCAGGATGTCCAGCATGGCCACCACCCGATCGCCCACATGGAACGCCGTCACCTCGTCTCCCACGGCGTGTACTGTGCCCGCGATGTCGGCCCCCGGCGTGCGCGGAAACGATGCCCAGTCCATCCACTTGAGTTCGCCCCGGCGGTAGCGCCAGTCCACCGGATTCACCCCGGCAGCATGCACCGCCACGCGGATCTCGTTGGGGGATACGGGAGGGGGCGGCACCTCCTCGCAGGCAAGCACCGCGGGCGGACCATACCGATGAAACCGAACGGCTTGCATGAGCAGATCGTGCGGATAATGTGAGAGGACTGTCCTCTATCGGTGTGAGCGGTAGGGCATCACCACCGTAGGGTCACGGCGCGCCGTGCCCCTACAAACGTCTGGCTACAACGAGTTCGCGAGGTGGGTGGTCGCATCGGCTACGCGCTGGACGCGCATCGGGTCGGTGGTTTCACCTTTGGTGGCTTCGGTGAGATCCGCCGCCATCAGGGTGAGGGCCTCGCGCTGGGCCTCCGTGTCGAGGTCAGATTCGATGCGATTCAACTCGGTGCGAAGCTCCGCAATCGCATCCCCAGAAAGCGCCTCATGACGCTCCACCTGGTCGAGGTAGGCGCGTACCACCGCGAAGTCGGCGGGCCACTCGTTCTGCGGCTGGTGCTGCGGGTTGAAGGTGTCGTACGAGACCAGCTTGGCAGCAGCCAACTCGTTTTCAGTGAGGTGCTCACTCGATTCCAGCTCAAGCACGTCGAAGCCGCGGGCAATTTCGGTGCCGTAGATGCGCCCGTTGTACCAGTAAGTGGACCAGTACCCGGCGATCTGCAGCTCGTCGTCGCTCATGGGACCGCGGTCAAAGAACGCAATCTCGTAGGGATCCGACGGATCGGTGAAGTCAAACACCGACACGCCGCCCTGATACCACGCCTGCACTTTGATGTCGCGCCCCGGCACCGGAATCAGCGAACCGTTGTGGGCCACGCAGTTCTCGGTGTTGGTCTGCGGAGCGGGAATCTTGTAGTAGCTGGCGTGCTCCATCGTATCGCCTGTGCGGCGGAAGAACGCGTTCGCGCCCCAGGTGCGCGGGTCGTCGGCCTGGCAGCGCGGGGCCACGCCGCCGCCCCACTCATCCGTAAAGAGGACTGTTTCGCCGTCGTTGCTGAAGGTTGCCGAGTGCCAGAACGCAAAGTTCGGATCTGCCACCGCATCCACACGCACCGGGTTGGCCGGGTCGGTAATATCGAGCAGGATGCCGTTGCCCGAACAGGCCCCTGCGGCGCGCCCGATGGCCGGGTACACCGTGATGTCGTGGCAGCGGTTGGTGGCACGCGTGCTTTGGGATCCCTCACCATGCCGACCGCCCGGCCAGAGTCCGTCGGGGTTGCCGGTCTCTTGATCCTGGAAGATGCGCGGCTCGCTCACGATCTTGGCGGTTTCCGGCGCATCCAGCGGCACCTGAATCACTTCGATCTGGAAAAGCGCGGTTTCGGGGTCTTCCGAGGGCGGAAGATCGGAGCAGCCTTCCAGCTCCGACTCGTGGCGCACCGGGCCGGTGCCCGATACGTACACGTAGAGATTGTCGGCGTCGTTGGGCGAGTCGAGGATGGTGTGCGTGTGCGAGCCCCGGCACGTCTGCACGCCCGCAATCTGCTGCGGCGCGGCCATGTCGCTCACATCAAAGATGCGCACGCCCCGAAAGCGCTCCTCATCAACCGGGCCCGAGGTGCCCTTCGAGCCACAGTCGACGCGCCCACGCATCTCCTCGACCGACATAAACACGAGGTCGCCGTAGATCGACACGTCGCCCTGCCCGCCGGGACACACGACGGTCGTTTCGAGATTGGGCTGGGCCGGATCCGAGATGTCGTAGATCATGAAGCCCATGAAGTTGCCCACAATCGCGTGGTCGCCACGGAAGGCGATGTCCGAGTTCGCAAACCCCAGATCGCCCGGATTGTCCGGATCGACAAACGTGTCGGGACGCGGGTCGGAGGCCAGGAGCGTCATGTGTTCGGAGGCAGATTCGGCATCGTACCACCCGGCGTCGAGTCCGATGCGTGGGTCGTCGGGGTCCCACCACTGCTCGTCGGATGAGGAGGCGTCGACGGTGTCTTGGGCGGCGGCGGGCACCGCGCACAGCAGCACAAGCACGGCGGGCAAAGCAAAGCGAAGCAGTACAGAAACGGGGCGCATAAGGCGGTGCGGGGTCAATGAAACAGGGGGATGCAAGGGGGCAGTGGGATGCAGCAGCAATTACTCGTAGGCAACAAGCATCTGCTGCATCCGGGCGATTTCGGTCACCTGAGCCGATTCGATATGTGAGGCCAGCGCGTTTACGGTGCTCGTTTGGCCGCCGCGGTCGGATGCATAGAGCGTTTCGACCATGGTGATGGCCCCTTCGTGATGCATGATCATGAACTCCAGAAACAAGCGCTCGAACGTTGCCCCTTCAGCCTCGGCAAGCTGCTGCATCTGATCGGCGGTGAGCATGCCCTGCATCTGCATGGGCGGATGCATGGCGTGGCTCGGGTCGCGAACGGGCGCGCCGTTGGGACCGTCGACGGCAGCAGGCAGCGGGGGCACCTCGGCGTCGTGGTCGGCTAACCACCCCGCCATCTGGGCGATCTCATCAGCCTGGGCCAGTTCGATACGGCGGGCCAGTTGGTGGAGCGACTCGTTGGCGGTGCGTTCTTCCACAAGCGCGGTCATGTCGAGCGCCTGCGCATGATGCGGAATCATATGCTGCATAAAGCGGATGTCGGCTGCGGTGGCCTCGGGGGCTGTATCCGGGGTGGCTTCGTAGCGCCGACTTGCCTCGCCGGGCGCGCCGGGCCGCACCGTGGACGTGGCCTTGCTCGTGTCCGCAGGCGTGCTGGCGGGCGATGCATCGTTTGTATCCGACACAATGATGGTACGCACCACGCGGTCGGCGTCGTCTGAAGTGGACTTCTGAGCCGTGGCAGGTAGCAGGCTGCTTCCAACAAGGAGCATCACAGCAAAAACGACCGACGAACAACGCATAAGGGGGCCATCTGTAGGAAAAAGAAGCAACGGCTACATGAAGTATACACATTGCCGGGCGGAACGTCTACCGGCTCGTGTCACGGTTTTGCATTGTGTGCAATCATCAGTGCCGCGTCCGATACCGCAGGAGCTGATACGCGCCGCGTAGCACCAGGTGCGGGTCGTGGACGTCGACGCGCGGCAGGGCGTCGTGGAGCAGCGGGGCAGCGCCGCCGGTGAGTACGATGTGCGGTGTATCGGCAAGGGTATGCGCGAGCTGCTCGACGAGTCCCGAAGCCATGGCAGCAAAGCCGTGTACGATGCCGCTCTGCAGGGCGTGCTCGGTTGTGGTGCCTATGGGATGCGGCGGTGCGGTCAGATCAACGGCAGGCAGTTGCGCGCCGCCGGTGGACAGCGCATCGCGCAGCAGGCGCGGTCCGGGCGCGATGACACCGCCTCGATACGCAGGTTCGTTGTCAATGACCTCAATGGTGAGCGCCGTTCCGGCGTCGATGGCAAGCACGCTGCGGGGGGGGGCCGGGCCGTGGGCGTACCACGCGGCCGCGGCGGCAGCCAAGCGGTCGGTGCCAAGGGTGTGGGGCGTGTCGTAGCGCATGGCGAAGGGCAGCGGTCCCTCCACGCGCAGCACCTGAGCGGGACGTGCAAATTGTGCCTCAATAGCCGGTTGGGCACGCTGTGTGGCCTGCGGCACCACCGACACAATGCCTACGCGCTGGGCCTCCGGAATTGCATCTGCTTGGAGGGCCGTGCGCCACGCCTGCGCATCCCCCTGAAACGGAGAAGGCGCGAGGCGTCCGGTGTGGGTAAGCGTTTCGTCGGCAGCAAACCGCCCCCACTTCACGGCGCTGTTGCCAATGTCGAGAATGAGATAGGAGGTGGACATGGCGGGAGAGCTATGCGGAACGGGTAGTGACTTCGCCCGCGTGAAAGGCGGTGCGTCCGGTGGGGGTGTCGAGCACCAGCGCGCCGGTTTCGTTGATCCCGATGACAGTGCCGGTGCGCGTGCGATCGGTGCCGGGAGCCCGCACGGTAATCGACTGGCCGCGGTAGAGCATGCGGTCGGCGTAGGCACTGCGCAGATCAGCGCGCTGTGCTGGAACGTGCAGGGCATCGTAGCGGGCTTCGAGGTGCTGCATGATGCGGGCCCAGAGCAGACCGCGCGGCACCGGCTGCCCGGTTTCGAGGCGCAGCGAGGTGGCATCGACGCCTTCAGGAAACGCCGTCTGGTTCACGTTCAGCCCGATGCCCAGCACAACGTGCGTGTTCGCATGGGGCTGGGGGGAGGCACCGCGCATCGCGGTTTCGAGAAGCATGCCGCAGCACTTGCGTCCGTCGACGAGCACATCGTTGGGCCATTTGATGCGCGGGGGATGCGGCAGGGCCAGCGTCTGGATCGCGTCAGCGACGGCAAGGCTGGCTGCCAGAGGAATGAGCGAGAACAGACTGGGCGGCAGATCGGGGCGGAGCACCACGGAGCCGGTGAGCGCCTGATGCGGCGGCGCGGTCCAGGTGCGTCCGTGGCGTCCGCGGCCTTCGGTCTGTTGCTCTGCCATCACCACGGCGCCTTCAGGCGCGCCGTTGCGGGCCCAGGCGGCAGCGTCGGCATTGGTCGAGCCGACGGTTTTGCGATAGCGCAGGGGCGTGCCCATTCGTTTAGTCGAGAGGGCGTCTGCAATGGCATCTGGAAGGGGGGAGGTCGGCATGAGAGGTCGGATTGTATCCAGAGTAGCGACGCCGCACGAGGCGTCGCATGTAGAAACCCAGCGTGCAGCGTCGTTTTGCTACGCCGCCAGCCAGATGGCCGAGGCCAGCACCGCCAGCACGAGGGTCCATAGCAGTAGGGCCCAGCGGGTAGCCTGCTTAGCTTGCTCAGCCTTGTACCACGACATGGGGCGTACGCCCATGGCGAGGAAAGTGAGCACCGCTGCCAGGTTTACGCCCGCCACGTTGGTAATGAGCAGCAGCCCCGCCTGATACGCCAGATCGATGTGGCCACTGCCCAGAAGCAGTCCAACGGCCACCAGCGGCGGCACAAGCGCCACGGCTACCATTACGCCCACGATGGCGGTGGAGAGGCCCCGTGTAACGGCCAATGCCCCGGCCACGCCGGCAGCTATGGCAAGCGCAACGTCGGGAAGGCCGATGGCCGTGCGTAACGCGATTTCGGTCAGTGACGGATCCACCGGAAGCACCAATCCCATGCCGTACGCCAGCGCCAGGCCCGAGAGCAGTCCGCTCAGGTTCGTCTTGAGGCTCTTCAGAATGAGCTCGCGATCGGCCAGCGTCGTTCCCAAGCCGAGTGCGATGTTTGGTCCAATGAGCGGTGCAATCACCATCGCGCCGATGACCACAGCGGTGTTGTCGCGCAGCATACCACCGGCCGCCACAATGACCGACAGCGCCACAAGCGCAAAGTAGACGCCTTTCGTCTGCACCGAGTGGCTCATGTCCTGGTAGAGCTCCTCGCGGCTAATGCGATCGGTACCGTTGTCCGACTCGTCTTCGTCGTTAGTGTCGGGGCGGGGCAGTGTAGCGCTGACGGGCGATACGATGATGCGAAAGTCGTCGGTGTGGCCCATCTGCTTCTGCAAGCGCTCCAGCACTTCTTCGGTGTGGGTGCTGCTCACAATGAGGCGCTCCAGCACCTGCCCGCGGGTCGTAGTCAACGTATGCTGGGCAACGAGCCCCACGTCATTGCCCAGGTGGCCCAGACGGTCTTGCGTGGTTGGAAGATAGACATCAATTTGTTGCAGCGCCATGGCGCATCACCAAGAACAAGCCCAAAGAAAAAAACTGGCATAGCAAACCTATCGGTTGCGGCCGTAGGATTCGTGGCTCGACACCCAGTCCGACGACGAGATGGCCGCGCCCAGCGATAGTTCCCCGGCCAGCGCCACCCCCGCCACCACGCCCACGGCCAGGAGGACGAGGACGCCGACGAGGAACGAGGCGGGCACGACCGGCGGG
>CAJXLX010000140.1 GCA_913056335.1 uncultured Rhodothermaceae bacterium | reverse complement strand
AGGACGCGCCATGGGAACCCGAGCCACACTGCTCATCGGCCTGCTGCTAGTCATTGCACCCGCGGCCGCGGCCTCGATGGATACCGCCGTGGACCGGGTGGAGGAGCGCCAGCTCTTCCGGCAGGCAGAGCTGGCGCTGCACTACGGCCAGCAGGAGCGGTTCCGGGCACTGACCCGCGAACTGCGCCACTACCCCCTCCTGCCCTATCTCCTGCGCCGCGACCTCGGTAACCGCCTGGATACGCTCAAGCGAATAGACGCGCCCCCCCGCCTTGTTGGCGGTGTTTTCCAACGCCACGACCTGCGACCGCGCAAAGACGGCCCCCTCAGGACGAATGGCTTCCTCAACGGAATTGGGCGTCAGCAATCCATTGGGGGTAGACACCGGGTGCAGCTGGATGCCCGAGAGCACCCCTGCGGCGCCGGTTTCGTAGTTGTAGATATGGCTGGTTGCATCTACAATGACCTCATCGCCTGGGTTGGTGAGCACATGCAGCGCAATCTGGTTGGCCATCGTGCCCGAGGGAGTAAACAGCGCAGCTTCGGTATCCAACAGAGCCGCTATGTCATCCTGAAGCTGGTTAACCGTGGGGTCTTCCCCATACACATCGTCGCCAACCGGTGCTTCCATCATCGCCGTGCGCATGGCAGGCGAAGGGCGCGTCACGGTGTCGCTACGAAGATCGATCATGGGCATCAGCACAAGGAAAACAATGCGAAGGCAACACAGGGCAGTCGCAGTCCGACCGCCTACCAGCCGTGCTGCGTCATGCGGCGTTCAATGATGCGGGTGTAGCGTGTCATGTAGCTTGGCCGCCGTGTAAGAGGAGCAGGTAGGCAGGCTGCAAGACCCGCAGATTGGTTCCGGGTGAGCCGCTCCGCTGCGATTCCAAAATGATGCTGCGCGGCGGCTTCGGCCCCGTATATGCCCGGGCCCCATTCTACCACATTGGCGTACAGATGGACAATGCGGTCTTTCGTCAGCACCAAGTCAGCGGCATATGCAAGCGGGATTTCCATCGCCTTGCGCACGTACGACCGGTGCGTCGTAAAGAATAGGTTCTTAACAAGCTGCTGCGTGATGGTGGAGGCGCCGCGCAGCTCGCCGCCCTGTACATACTCGGAGCGGACCTCCTGCAGCGCTTCCCAGTCGACCCCATGGTGTTCGTAAAAGCGCCCATCTTCGGCAGCAATGATGGCGTGAGGCAGATGAGCACTGATCATCTCAGCAGAGACGGGCTCGTAGCGCCGCGTGTATTCGGTATCGGCCCACCACGCTTCTACAGCTCGCTGCATTTGCACCCCCGTAACTGGAGGCCACACAACGGTGTACAGCAGCAAGGCGCCTACGCTCAGCAGAAAATGTCCGGCCCACAACAGCACCACCCCGCCCACCACCCGCTTTACACCAACGTATAGGATTCGGGAAGCCGTCATCGCTATGCGAGCGAATTGGAAACGTACATTGGAGCCCAGGGCCAGACACGAATGGGTGTGCGCTATCGGGCAATGTTGGTAATCTTGAGCGTTACCGTGCCTGCAGGCACATCAATCTCGACCTCGTCGCCTTCTTCTTTGCCGAGCAGGCCTTTGCCCACCGGACTTTCGACCGAGATTTTACCCTCAGACACATCGGCTTCTTGCTCATTAACAAGCGTGTAAACCTGCTCGGCCCCGGTGTTGAGGTTCTCTACGGTAACCTTCGACAGAATATACGCCTTGCTATCGTCGACCTCATTTTCGTCCACGACGCGGGCACGCGAGATCGTATCTTCAAGCTTCGAGATACGCGCTTCCAGCTTGCCCTGCTCCTCTTTGGCAGCGTCGTACTCGGCATTTTCCGACAGGTCGCCTTTTGCGCGGGCTTCAGCAATGGTATCCGCGATGCGTGCACGCTCCTTTGTTTTCAGAAAGTGTAGTTCGTCCTTAAGCTCTTGGAACCCTTCTTCGGTAAGGTATACAGTCTTTTTGCTCATAGATAAAGCATTGACATCATGTAAGAGTACATCTACAAAGACAGACCGCCACACCCGCTCTAAGGGGCGGAAGCGGCGGTCTGTAGCATGGTGTATGTGTCGCATCGTTATTCGAGGAGCCCGTGCATAAAGTTCCTTAACACAGGCCCTAAGGGAGATTCCCCCACAAAGCACTCTGCGGCGCAGGCTGCACGAGCATGGGCTACACGGCAGGTACCGAGAGGCCATCAGCCATGATGCGAGTCGCTTCAGGACCGTAGTTAAAGAGGCAATCTATTGCAGCCATGCCGGGCTCGAATCCGTCAAAGTTCTGACGGTAGGTGGGGTGCTCATATGGCGCGAGCACCGTGTACGCCTCCGATTCTGCGTCGGCGCCGAGCTCCTCCTGGTGTTCATGCGCCACCCACACCGCCTCCGCCTGTAACGTGCTCCGCACCTCTGAAAGTGCTTCGATGCCGTGGGCAGAAGCCCGCTCGAACGGCGTGTCGATCTGTGCAAACGAACAGGTACACCGCGTCGTGGCTTCGTTCACGGCCTGCAACTGTTCGGGGGCTGTGTCAAAGAGCGGCGCGAAGTCGTCTTCGAAGTACTCGAAGTACATCGTGGAGCGGTAGTTATACATAAACGCGCGCCACTGCCGTTCGTGCCACGGCACGTTGCCATCAATCTTGACCTCGCGGAGCGGGCGCCCGTGCTGATGCGACCACATCGGCAGCGCAATCCACTGCCACCCGTTCGGGTTGCGCAGCTTGCTGCGGCTTTGGCGTGTTTGGCGCCGGTAAGGCCATGTATCGGCCCAGAGCACGCGGTCGGCCGCAGCCATGAGGGCTACGCTGTGCAAGGGCGGAAAGTATTCGAGGGGCACAACGGCAACAGTCATGGCATGGCGGAATAACACGAAGGGATAACGAGACTCTAAAGCGAATGCGACGCACACCGCTGATGATGACGAGGGCACCGTGACAGGTAGCCCGCTGTCTACGTTTAGTGTACAGCCCCCTGCTACGAAACGATTGCTGGGTTGTTACAACGTATCCGCCTAAATCTGACCGGCACCGTTTCGCTTTCATACAGCCGTTCGGTATACTGTATGTCGTGTCCACATATCGTATCCATGCATTGTACTCGGCACAGATGACAGAATGTCGATACGATTGGACCAAAGTCGGACTGGCTTCTTACATGGATCGGTGTAGCGCTCTGCTTGGGCCGTCGCCCGCGCACTCTGAACACGCCGAGCGATCCTGTCTTCTTGTTTGTTGATTCCTTCTCGTTAAGTATGCCTTCCTCACCACATACAGATCATGCGGGCCCTGAAAACCTCGCAGAAGAGCAGCCGCAACTTTTCACAACCCGTACCGCGCCGCAGCCTGCGAATACAAGTCGGCTGTTCATAGGCGCACTGGCCCTTTTTGCCGGATCCATTGCGTTTAGCGTGCTGGGCATGCTGCTGTTGCAACTGGTGCCCGCAGCTTTGTCATACTTTGGACCGTATCTTGGAACGCTGATTAGTGCGCCCACCTGGACGTACATGTCGATGCTGCCCGTGCTGGCCATCTTGATGTACGGGTCCGAACTGGGCTGGAAACGCATGAGCTTCTTCGTGGTCTGGGGCTGCGTAGCCGGAGGGGCCAGCGAGCTTATCGGCACGACCGGCCTGTTTGCCATTGGCGACTTGGTGCTGCCCTTTGGTCAGTACGAATACACCAGCTGGCTCGGCCCCAAGTTTGCCGATCATGTGCCCTACTTCATCCCCGCCTCGTGGTTTGCCATGTCAATCGTCTCGTTCGACCTGGCACGGCGCCTCAGCGATACGCGGTGGGTATACCTGCTCGTGGCTGCCACCTTCATGACGCTGTGGGACGTATCACTCGATCCGGCTATGAATGGGGCCGGCGCGCAGTATGCCGTCGGAAGCGTCACGTTCTGGTCGTATCCCCAGGGCGGGTTTTACTACGGCATGCCGATCTCTAACTGGATCGGCTGGCTTGCAGTAAGCTATGTGATTATGCTGGGCTATGAGTACCTGGGCGGTGGCCTGGACACCTACCATCCGTGGGCACCTGCCGTGTATCTGCTAAACTGCCTCTTCCCACTCCTTATTCTGGTGATGCAGGGCATGACGATAGCTGTGTTCTGGGGCGCCCTTGCTACCGCAATTCCGTTCCTGGCGTTATGGCGTGTGTCCGGCGCGTCCTTTCGCCTTTTCCCTGCGAATGCATAGTGCCATGTTTACCTCTGCCCCCGACGATGCCTACATGATGCAGGAGCCCGACGTGGTGGCTCCCGACCTCGACAGTCGCGCCGAAGAAGACGAGTGGCTGTGGGCTTCGTTTCGGTACCATTCGCGTACCTTCTCGATGGCCGCGCGCTTGCTGCCCTCTCGCGTGCAGCTGCCCGTGGCCGCGCTCTACCTGTTCTGCCGCCATGTGGACTCCATTGCCGACCACCGCGTGCTTGAGGTGGGCCCCAAGGCCGCTCTCGACGAGGTGCACACCACCTGGGATGCCCTCGACGCCACCCTCGCAGGCCACCCGCCCGACGCGCTGCTCTGGCGCCGCCTGCACGAAGTGCACGACCGCTTCGGACTGCACCGCACCCCGCTCTACGAACTGCTCGAAGGGGCCATGTGGGATCTGGAGGACCGCCCTATCCGCACCCTTGACGACTTGGTGGACTACTCGAATCTTGTAGGCGGAAGCGTAGGCGCTATGATGCTCCCGTTTCTGGCGGATGCAGACGCCTATTCGCAGCTTGAAGGGGCCGCTCGCGAAATGGGCATCGCAATGCAGATTACCAACATTGTGCGCGACGTGGGCGAGGACTTGCGCCACCTCGACCGCGTGTACCTGCCTCTGAACTGGTTCGAAGCGTACGACATTGCCCCCCAGGACCTCACCACGCGCAACACCTTGCCCGAAGCGTATTCCCGTCTGTTAGAGGATGCAATGGCTGCCGCCGAGTCCCGCTACGTATCCAGCATGGCCGCTATTGGCACGCTGCCCTGGAGCGTGCGCACCGGCATTCGAGCAGCCGCACGTATGTACCGCGAAATCATGAACGAAGTGCGTGCCCTTGGCTACAACAACATCCAAAACCGGGCTTACGTGTCCACGTCACGCAAGCTGTGGTGCGTGTGTGCCGATACGTACGACCGTCGCAAGGCCCATTTGCAGCAGCACAGAAGCGCATGAATGCACTCGCCGCGCGTATTGTGGAAGCGTGGATGCGGTGGGACCTGCGCCGTTCCTTTCAGCGGATTGAATGGCATGGCTCGTGGCCGCCCGGGCTCCCCGAGCAGCGCCCCCTCATTGCATGCGTAAACCACCACCACTTTTACGACGGGCATCTGCTGTGGTACCTCATCACCCACACGCTGGGCCGCCCCAGTATGGTGTGGATGCAGGAATGGCACCGTTTCCCGTTTTTTGCTCCAGTAGGTGCCCTACCGTTCCCTCCCAACGACCCACAGACGCGGGCAGCCACGGTACGCCGCACCGCCCACCGGTTTCAGACCACCCCCAAGACCGCTCTGCTCTACTTTCCGAGCGGCGCGCTGCAATCGCCAAACACCGGGGTCGGCCCGTATCCGGTGGAACGATTCACACGCATCCACCGGCTGTATCCACAGGCCGTATTCTGGCCCGTAGCGCTTCACGTTACGTGGGACGGCGCCCCCTCGCCCGTCGCCCAACTACAGGGCGGCCCCTGCCTCGACCTGGACCGCGATGCCCCAGGGGCCATTGAAACCCACCTGCGTCACCAGTGGCACATGCTCCGCGAAACAACCACTGCCCCCACGCATCTGTTGATGGACGGGCGCGCCTCCCCCGCCGATCGATGGAGCTTTGCCTGGACGCTTCCTCTTTTCAAACGTCTTACGCCGCCATGATCCTGCCTTCGCTCGCCGTGCCAACTCGTTTCTGGATAGGAGGTAGCCTGGCGGTGGTGCTGGCTTGCATGGCAAGTGTGCTCTTGTCTGTTCCGACCACGGCTCGTACGTCCGCTATGCCCGATTCCTCGCACATCTACTACGCTGAGCAAGACGTGGAGCGCCTCCGAACCGGGCTTCAAAATGCCGAGAGTCGGTTCGACGACCTTCTCTATCGCTACCGGCTCTACCCGCTCACCGAAGAGGCTGCCTTGCTCAACGACCTGCCCCGAACGCTCGACAATGGCACCGCTCAGGAGCTGGCGGTGCTCTCGGGGCTCTGGGCGTACCGCGCGGGCGAGGCCTCTATGCTGGGTGCCCTGCGCTACGGACGTCGCTCCATGAACATACTTAGCGCGGCCAAAGAGCGCGATCGCTTCAACCCGTTCGTCTTGCTGGTCGAAGGCCAGTCGCTGCTCTACCGGCCCTCCATTGCCGGGCGCGACCCCGATGCGGCCGCCACATCCTTCGAGCGCCTGCGCACTGTGCTGGACGCCCACCCCGAGGTGTCTATCGACAAGGAAGAGGCCATGATCTGGCACTGGATTGCCCTGCAAGAGGCCGACCAAGACGCCGAAGCCGCCTCCCTCTACGACAAGCTGGCCGAGTCCGATCTGCCGCCGCTCTATCAGCAGTTCCTCGAATCGCCGCCGCGCGTGTAACAGCGTCCCGCCCTGTATGGGCCGTACCGCCTTCGCATCCCCTGCCTTGAATCCTTTTTGTGCATGGCTTCCATCACTGCCTTCCTGATAGGCATTCACGTCTGCGTGGCCGCCGTGCTCATCGCCAACTTTGTATACTTGCGGATGCATAGGCCCTCGCGCGGGCTCCATACCGATGCATCTCCCGATGGTACCGCCTCCATTTCGGTGCTCATCCCAGCGCGCAACGAAGCCGAAAATCTGCAACGGCTGCTGCCATCGCTCTTGGCGCAGACCTACGCCTCGCTGGATATCTGGGTGTACGACGATCGCTCTACCGACGCCACTGCTGAGGTCGTTGCCGGCTTCAACGACGACCGTCTGCACCTGGTATCCGGCACACCGCTGCCCACGGGCTGGCTCGGCAAGCCGCATGCGCTTTACCAGCTGGCCCAGCGCGCTACCGGCGACTGGTACATCTTCCTGGATGCCGAT
>CAJXLX010000139.1 GCA_913056335.1 uncultured Rhodothermaceae bacterium | reverse complement strand
CCCGCCGCGTGCGCGAAGGCAGCACGCAGGCCGATCCCATTTTTACGGAGGCCGAGGTGAAGCCGCTTAGCGATCTGTATCTGACGCATCCCCTACAGAAGCCGTTTAAGGTGACGGGCCTGGGCGGCACGTCGGAGGTTACCGCGCAGTTCTACACCGCCGGGCATATCCTGGGCGGTGTGGGCGTGGAACTGACCGTGGGCGAAGAGGACGACGCCCCGCGCATCTTCTACACGAGCGATACGAAGCTCACCGCACAGTCGATTCTGCCGGGCGCAAACTACCCGGATAGCACCGATGTGCTCATCCTGGAATCGACCGCTGGGAACGATCCTGAGGCCGCTGCCACCAACCGCGACAAGGAGCTGGCCAAGTTCACCGAGGCGCTGCAGACGACCCTTGAACGGGGCGGCACCGCGCTCATCCCCGTCTTTGTGATGGGCCGCGCCCAGGAAACCCTGGCTGTGCTCGACCGCCTGAAGCGCGAGGGCAAGATTGATGCGGAGGTGCCTATTTACACCGCTGGGTCGATGCGCGCCATCGCGGATCTCTACGACCAGACGCGCACCAGCACGCCCCGCGTGGATTCGGACTTCCGTGTCTTTGGCGTGGACCAGAAGCGGCTGCCGCGTGGCGAAAAGCGCACTGCCGAAGCGCTCGACGGACCCGCCATCCACGTGCTCAGCAGCGGTATGATGTTCGAACCCACGCTGTCGAATCGCATTGGGCGCCGCCTGGTCGAAGACCCCGACAACGCGATTCTGATGGTGGGCTACTCGAAAGAAGGCTCGCCCTCGGCGCGTCTGCTGGAGGCCGCGCAGAGCGGCAACGGCACCGAAGTGGTGCTGAACCCCGAGCAGGGGCCACAGCCCGTCCGCTGCCTGGTTGACGACTTCCGCTTCTCCGGACACAGCAACCGCGACGAGCTGCTGGAGGTGGTGCGCCGCCTTGATCCGAGCGAGGTCGTGCTCGTCCACGGCGAGCCCGAGGCCCGCACCTGGATGGCCGAACACATCGCCGAGATCGACGACAGCATCACCGTCCACCAGCCCAAAGGGGGCGTGCCCATTGAGTTGGGTGCGTAGCACGGGGTACGTGTCCCCATTGCACACTGCACAGGCCTCTGCCCGTTTGGGGCAGGGGCTTTTTTGTGGTTGGGGGCGAACCCCAGACCGACGAGTGAGAGCAACCGGATTGATGAAAGTAGCTTTCTGATAAAATCTTTCCTATGGCGAACGGGGGACCGTTCACCTCAGAAACGGTTTTTTATCAAGGGAGCGATCACTTAGCGTCTATCCACTACCAACTCAAGTTGCGGGGTATAGCACAAACCTCCGACACGATGCCATTCTGAGGGCGAAGCGAGGGATAGAAGATAACGACCCGCCTGAGTACACCCAAGCGGACCTTGAAAAGTACTTCTCCACGTCATGAAAGACACATAACCGTTCCCGCCGCCCAAGAACCACCTGCGCTGCGTCGAAAAGTTGATACTTACATCGCTCATCCATACACTTTGAGCCCATCGCAGCTAAACATTTACTCCACTTCATAGACTCAGCACTGACTATGCATGTCGCATCCGATTGCGTTGAGCGCTGGAGCCGTGCTCGGCGCGGACTCCTGCTTGCAGCCGGCCTTGCATTTGCTGTGCTGACCTCCTCCTGCGCGCTTCTGGGCGACGATGGAGACGAGAGCCTCCGTCAGTCGCTGCGGAGCAACCAGTTTATGTGGAATCAAGCCGATCTCTCCAATTACACCTACGACTACCAGTACGGGAGCGCGTGGGGCGGCCCGCCGCCGGTCACCATTACGGTACGGGCGGATACCGTGCACGCCGTTGTGAACCGCGCAACCGGAGAGCCCCTCGATGAAGCCGAGCACCACCTCTTCCCAACCGTCGATGATCTGTTTGACGAAGTGCACGAGGCACTGGACTACGACCGGGCCGATGTCATTTTCGATGCCGAGCTTGGGTATCCACGTCGCGCATCGTTCGACCCCTACCGCAACGCCGTGGATGACGCGTTTAGCTACGAAGCCGAGGGGCTGGAGCCAGACGAGTGAACATCCGCGTGGCACTCCCCCGTTGCATTTCGTGTAGCCACAACGAACCTGTCAGCGTACGTCTTCGAAACCGACTACAACCGTCTTATGACCACCGACACCGCACAGCGCTGGCTTCGCATCATTGGATGGGGATTCGTGGTGCTGGGGGCACTGAGTGCCCTTCATACATTACTGGAATGGATGAACCACGCGCCAAACCCCATCATCATAAACGCAAGCTTTCTGCTGTATGCGCTGGTAGGATATGGCCTACTTAATCAGCACACCATGGCCCGAATGGGAGCACTGCTGCTGGCTGCAGTTGTGGCCATCGGAATGCCCATCGCAGCAGTCGTAATGATTGCAGACCTCGCCAATGTCGACGTGACGCTATTTGGCCGTGCGATGACGCTATCTCCTGTCGTGAAAGGCGTGCTGGTTGTAGGGGCAAGCGCCGTAACGACCGCGGTAGCTGGAGGCGTGGTGTACGTGCTCACCCGCGAGCGGGTAGCCCAGCAGTTTGGGTAATGCCAAAACACAGGCAGAGCGCCCTAAATCAGGACCCAGACAGATAAGCGAATACGAGCTCTCTTGTCACGCTTAGTGCTCCGCCCCCTCTCGTTTTGATGGTTGCTCTGCAATCAATTCCCCCAACGAATTCTGTCATGGTGAGCGGACGGCGAAGCCGGGAGTCGAACCATCTCCTTGGCGTTCGGCGGGAACTGTTCGGAACGGCACTGCACGTGTCACCGTCTCGCTTCAACGTAAAGAATGACCGTTACCATAGCACCAGTCGAACTGGAGACCCGATTGCAGCGCGTGGGCGCATCTGATGGAGCATTCACGGGATAAGTAGTCGAGGATACGTAGGGCATAGATCGGTCCCAATGCATCCCGACAAGCCTGTAGCAGGGCCGCCGTGGGTGGACATCCCATCTTGGGCGCGGATAATTGGTGCTGTACGTTCACATGTCTACGCCAGCGCACGCGAATCCATACGCGCAGGCAGCCGTCTAATTTCATGTTGTTGTTTAGATTCCGTTTGTCGCTTTCCCCGCCTCCCGTATGGCCGTTTCTTCTCCTGCCGATGCCCCCGCCACCGACCGTCCGGCGGCGCGCCCGATGACCGATCACCTGCGCACCACGCTGGCGGAGAACCTGCGTCCGCGCCTGCAAGGCGACCTGCGCACCGATGCGATGTCGCGTGCGCTCTACGCCACCGACGCCAGTATGTACCAGATGGAGCCGGTGGCCGTCTGCATCCCCCAAACCGTGGCGGATGTGCAGGCCACGCTCGAAGAAGCCCACGCGCTCAGCATCCCCGTGCTGCCGCGCGGCGGCGGATCGTCGCTGGCCGGGCAGGGCGTAAACACCGCCGTGGTGCTCGACTTCACGCGGCACCTGGATGCGATTGTCGACATCGACCCCGAGGCCCAGCAGGCCACCGTGCAGCCGGGCCTGGTGCTCGATCATTTGAACGCGGCTGCAGCGGATCATCGCCTCATGGTGGGCCCCGATCCGGCCAGCAGCAGTCGCGCCACGCTGGGCGGCATGGTCGCCAACAACTCCACGGGCACGCACTCCATCCGCTACGGCAACATGATTCATCATGTGCGCCGCGCCAACGGCTTTCTCGCCGACGGCACGCCCGTCACGTTCGAGCCGCTTTCGCACGGCGGCTGGCAACGCAAAATGCGTCAGGACGACCGCGAGGGCACCATCTACCGCAGTCTTGAGGCACTGCTCAGCCAGCACGCTGAAACTATTCGCCGCGACACGTCCGACCACTGGCGCCGCAACAACGGCTACCGCATCGAGCACCTGCTGGATACGGAGACGCGCAACGTGGCGCAGCTCATGGCCGGCAGCGAGGGCACGCTTGCCGTCCTCACCGAAGTCACGATCGACCTGGTCGCCAAACCCGACACGACGGTGCTCGGCATTGCGTCGTACGACACGCGGCAGCAGGCCCTCGAAGCGGTGACCACGATTCTCGACACTGATCCCGACGCCGTGGAGCTCTTCGATGGCGTGGCCATTGAGCGAATCCGTGCCACGCCGGGCTATGCCGAGCGCCTCACCTTCATCGATGGCACGCCCGGCGGCGTGCTGATCGTAGAGTACGGCGGGGCCTCCAAAGAGGACCTCGCCCGCAAACTCGACGACCTCGACGCGGTGCTGCCCGAAACCAACGCCCGGGGGCCGGCCCGGCGTATCCAACACGACGATGCAATCGCCAACGTGTGGAGCATCCGCAAGGAGGGGCTCGGCCTGGTGATGGGCGTGGAGGGCGAATACAAGCCGTGGGCGCTCATCGAAGATGCCTCGGTGCCGGTGGAGCATCTGCCCGCATACATCGACGAGTTAAGCACGCTGATTGACGAGTTGGATGTGCGCGCGGCCTACTACGCCCACGCTTCGGCAGGCTGCCTGCATGTGCGTCCGTTTGTGAACACGAAGACCGACGAAGGACTGGAGCAGCTGGATACAATTGCCCGCGGCTCGCTGGAGCTGGTGAAACGCTACGGGGGCGTGACCTCCTCCGAGCATGGCGATGGCATCGTACGCGGCGCGTTGAATCGTGAAATGCTGGGGGACGACCTCTACGCTGTGAATCAGCAGGTCAAGTCCATCTTCGACCCCGAGGGCCTTTTGAATCCGGGGAAGGTGGTGGATGCCCCGCCGCTCACCGACAACCTCCGCATGGGACCCGACTACGGCACGCGTCCACTGCGCACCGCGATGAACTTTGAACAGGAAGGCGGCTTTTCGCATCTCCTGGAAAAATGCAACGGCAACGGCGCCTGCCGCAAGCGCGACCACGGCACCATGTGCCCCAGCTTCATGGCCACGCGCGAGGAGGAAGACTCCACCCGCGGACGCGCCAATGCGCTGCGCTCGGCGCTGGCGGGCGACCTGCCTGAGGGCGCGCTCACCAGCGAGCGCATGTACGAGGTGATGGATCTCTGCATCCAGTGCAAGGCGTGCAAGACCGAATGCCCCTCGAATGTGGACATGGCGAAGATCAAGACGGAATGGCTGCATCAGTACTGGCAGGAGAACCGCATGCCGTGGCGCACGTGGCTCTTTGCACATCAGCCCGAATTTGTGCGCAAGCTGGCGGGGACCCCGCTGGCCTCGGCCATCAACTGGGCTGGGAAGCAGACGTGGATGCGCAAGATAGGCGAGTGGATAATGGGCATCAGCGCAGAGCGCGAGCTGCCGCCGTTTGCGCGAGAGACGGTCTTTCAGATGGATCTGGAGGCTGCGAATCCGCCTGAGGGCCAAGACGTCGTCTTCTTCGCGGATACGTTCAACGCCTACCATACGCCCGAGGTGGTACGCGCCGCTGTACGATTCCTGCAGCGCACGGGCCACCGCGTGCATCTGGCCCCCGAAGGCGCGTGCTGCGGACGTCCGCTCCTGTCGAAGGGGCTCGTGACTGAGGCGCAACACACTGCGCTGCACACGCTGGAGGCGCTGTATCCGTATGTGGAGCAGGGCATGCCGGTGGTGGGGCTGGAGCCGAGTTGCATCCACACGCTGAGCGATGAGTTTTTGTCGCTGCTGCCGGGCGAACTGCGCGCGCAGGAGCTGGCCGAGCAGGTGCATCCGTTTGAGGGATTCGTAGCCGAACGGCTTCGCAGCGGCACACTGGATGCATCCGAGTGGCATGCCCCTGAACACAACGACCTGATTTTGCATGGGCACTGTCATCAGAAAGCCCTGGTGGGCACGGCGGATACGGAAGCCATTCTGTCGGCTGCGGGATACGACGTAAACACGCTCGACACCAGCTGCTGCGGCATGGCGGGAGCATTTGGCTACGAAGCTGAGCACCTCGACATCTCGAAGCAGATGGCGGAGCGCCGCCTGGCGCCCACCGTGCGCAACGCGCCCGCATCCACCCATGTGGCTGCGCCGGGCTTTTCGTGCCGCTCGCAGATTAAAGACGTGACGCCGCGCACCGCACAGCATCCGGCGGTCCTTCTGAATGAGGCGCTGCGTGGGTGAGCGTCCACACTGCCGAGTCTCCGATCCCAAAACAGCCGACCCGGCGCGGGCATCTCCACCACGACCCGCAGGAAAGCGACGACGAGACGGCAGGTTGTGTCCGCCTATCTCAGCGCGCGGGCTCGTCGCCAAGTTGAAAGTTGGACACCTGCATCCCGGTCGACTCGGGGAGCGTTCCAATAGGCGTGACACGGGGCGGCTGATACGCGTAGGGGAATCCACTGGCGTTGGAGCGTCCGTTGGCCGGCTGGCGGGATGGTTCAGCGGATGCGTTGCCGTTACAGGGCGCATCGGGGGCGTCAGCGGAATCAGAAATCGACATAGGCATAGCAAGGTAGAAGTTGAATGAGGAGTGCTATCCCCCACCCGCCGACGCACTGGTCAAGCCTGCTCGGACCGATGGGGCTGGTGGGGACATCAGGTTGGCAGCTATTACTGCACGATGGTGAGGCGTTGGGTCTGCACGGTGCCTCCAGCCACCATGCGCACGAAGTACGTGCCCGCTGCCAGGTCGCGGACTGACGTGTGCAGCTCGTGGCGCCCGGGCTCGGCCCGTGTGCGGGTGAGCGTGGTGACGCGGCGCCCCAGCAGGTCATAGACCTGAAGCTGCACATCAGACGGCTCGGCCAGCGTGTAGCGCAGAGTAATTGCGCCTTGAGTGGGATTCGGAAACGGGGTGCGCAGTGTCGTGGACTGCGGCGCCGGCACGTCCATCACAAACGGATCGCTGAAGTGCTCGGTGCCGTCGGTATCCACCTGGCGCAGGCGATACGTGAGCTGTGTTGCTGCGAACGGCAGGCTGGTATCTTGGAAGCGGTAGGTCTGCGGTGTATCGGTGGTGCCCGCGCCCTCTACGAAGTCAAGCGGCGTCCACGCAGCGGTACTATCGGCACGGCGCTGCACCTCGAAGCCGGTGTTATTGGTTTCGGACGCCGTGCGCCATGTCAGGTTGATGGCCGGGTCGGTTCCGGTAGCGGAGCGTGTGCCGGAGAAGGTGGTAAGCTCAACAGGAAGCGGCGCGGCACTTACGCGAAGGCGGAACCGGGCGTCAATAGGCGCCACAAGGGCATTGCCGTCGGCCACGTCGAACGGATACGGCTCGCCCATTCGCAAGTCA
>CAJXLX010000138.1 GCA_913056335.1 uncultured Rhodothermaceae bacterium | reverse complement strand
GTCAGAGTTCGCAATATAGCACGTAAAGGGGGGTTAGGAGAATACGATAGGTTAGATAGCTCGCCGCGCATTCAACTCAGACTACGACGCCTGCGGCACGGTAGAGTCTACCCCGTTGGAGGCATTATCTTCCCAGCGCAATGCAAAGTTGGTTCGCGACTCGTTTATGTGGATGCGCAGATGATGCTGACGCGCCAGTTCGAGCACAGCCAGGAAGGTCGCAATGATAAACGGCTTCGAGCGCTCCCGAATAACCGACCGAAACGACAGTTCGCGAGCATGGCGCAGCCGGTCCATGACGTAGCGCTGCTGCTCATCAACCGAGTAGTCCAGCGGGGCCACCTCGTGGGTCGGGTCCTCGTCTTCAGGAGGCTCGTGCAACATGTGTGCGAGCGCATCCATGAGGTCGTACACCGTGTGGTCAACCGCTTTTGCAGGCTGCTGCTCGTACTGCTGGCGTACGGGCGAAGCATCGCCCCGTGTAGCATGCCGGTTGCGCTTCTCGCGTCGCACAGCCAGCTGATCGGCTCCTTCCTTAAAGCGTACGTACTCCAGTAGCCGCTCTACCAGCTCGCGCCGCGGGTCGACCTCCTCGCCCTCCTCATTCTCGTTTGGGTTCGGGAGGAGCATCTGTGCCTTGATGTTGATCAGCAGCGCTGCCATGTAGATGAAATCGGCTACGCCATCCAGATCAATCTCTTCGAGCACGCGGACATACGCCAGGTACTCATCTGTGATCGTCGCGATGGGGATGTTGTAGATGTCAATCTCATCGCGTTTGATGAAGAACAGCAACAGGTCCAACGGGCCCTCAAACTGCTGAAGCTCAATTTGATACATTGGCTTTGCAATAACAGATTATTGAGCTTGCGAAGACGTCAACTGGGCCGCAAACCACTCAACGGTCTTCCCAATACCGTAATCCATATTGGTAGTCGGGCTCCACCCCAGTTCGTTCTTCGCACGTGAGATGTCGAGTACGCTCCGCATCTGCTCGCCCGGTTGCGCGGGTCCGTACGTGTTGTCGATACTCGGATCTGTATGCTTCTGGATCGCAGCAAAGAGCGTGTTTAGGCTGGTTTCTTCGCCTGTACCTACGTTGAAAATACGCGTGCTTTCGTACTCCATCACCGCACGGTTCATCGCCACCACATCGTCAATGTAGATGTAATCGCGCGTCTGCGTCCCGTCCCCGTAGATAGTCGGCGTCTCTCCATTTAGCATCTGCTCAATAAAGATTGCAATGACCCCCGCCTCTCCAGCCGGATTCTGGCGCGGTCCGTATACGTTCGCATAGCGCAGCGACACGTACGGGATGCCATACTCTTCCCGATAGAAGTCCAGATACTTCTCCGATGCCAGCTTACTTACGCCGTATGGCGATACCGGACAGAGCGGGTGCTCCTCATCCTGGGGCGCGTACACCGGATCGCCGTAGATGGCCCCTCCAGTCGAGGCAAACAGCACCCGCTGAAGACCGTTCTGGCGTCCGGCTTCCATCAGATTCAGCAGGCCGTCAACGTTGACA
This sequence comes from uncultured Rhodothermaceae bacterium, assembly GCA_913056335.1. Taxonomy (GTDB): domain Bacteria; phylum Bacteroidota; class Rhodothermia; order Rhodothermales; family Salinibacteraceae; genus Longimonas. Next base: position 5,761 of record CAJXLX010000138.1, on the reverse strand, counting down.
GATGCATCCTCACGCGGGTGTTTTACGGATTCCCGGACGTTCATCTGAGCGGCGTGGTGCACGAGCATGTCGAAGCGTTCTGCCTGCACGAGCGCCGTAGCCTCCTCACTCCGAATGTCGAGATGATGAAAAGTAGCTCCAGACGGCACGTTGGATCGCTTTCCTCCTGAGAGGTCATCAACGATATGTACGTCGTGCCCATCTTCGATAAATGCTTCAGCGACATGGGAGCCGATAAATCCAGCAGCTCCACTGCAAATTAACTTCATTGCAATAACGGTTTATTGTACAATTGTGCCAAGATGGGCGCCCCATACAAGCGTAGGGGCAATCGGCAGTGATTGCCCCTACGCAGTGTGTTACAACCTGTAGACAGGCCGTATGGGTCGTGCGGATGTGCTGATTTAGCGCCCCGCTCCATTTTCACTATCGAGGAACGGTTTCCGCGTCAGACGCATCTTGCCGTCGTCGCGCACTTCCAGCAAGTGGACTTTCACCTTGTCGCCCACCTTCATGTAGTCCTCTACGTTCTCGACGTAGTCATGGGCGATTTCGGAGACGTGCAGCAGACCCGTTTTCTCAGGCATGATCTCGATGAAGGCGCCAAAGTCGCGGATGGTTTTCACCGTGCCCACGTAGTCTTCGCCTTCTTCAGGAACGGCCACAATCTGCTTTACGCGTTCGATCGCGGCTTCAGCGTCCTGCTGATTCTTGGCTGCGATGGTTACCAGTCCTACGCCACCTTCTTCTTCGATCGTGACGTCGGTGTTGGTCTCTTTCTGGATGCTCTTCACAACCTTACCACCAGGGCCAATGACGGCACCGATGTGCTCCGGATCGATCGTAAGCTTCGTGAGGCGCGGTGCGTATTTGGAGAGCTCTCGGCGCGGCTCAGGCAGCGACTGCTCCATCGCATCCAAGATTTCCATGCGGGCCGCGTTCGATTGCTTCAGCGCCTTGGCAAGCACCTCACGCGAGAGGCCAGCCACCTTAATGTCCATCTGACAGGCCGTGATGCCATCGCGCGTGCCTGTAATCTTGAAGTCCATGTCGCCGAGGTGATCCTCCAGGCCGAGAATGTCGGTGAGGACCTTCGTCCGCTCGCCGTCCGTGACGAGCCCCATCGCGATGCCCGATACCGGCTTCTTAATCGGTACGCCTGCATCCATGAGTGCAAGAGAGCCTGCGCAGACGCTGGCCATCGAGGAGGAGCCGTTTGACTCCATGACATCCGCGTTGATGCGGATCACGTACGGGAATTCGTCCTGGCTGGGGATGACCGGACGCAACGCGCGTTCGGCCAGCATGCCGTGTCCAATTTCGCGACGTTTCGGGCCGCGCAGGTAGCTGGCTTCGCCAACCGAGAACGGCGGGAAGCGGTAGTGCAGGTAGAACGACTTGTCGGTGTCGTCGAAGACCTCGTCGACCGGCTGCACATCTTTTGACGTACCCAGCGTAAGGGAGCCCAGCACCTGAGTTTCTCCACGGGTAAAGATGGCCGACCCATGCACACGGGGCAGGTAGCCCGTCTCCATCGAGAGCTCGCGCACGCTTGTCAGGTCGCGTCCATCGACACGCTTTTCGTCGGCAAGAATCATCTCGCGCATCGACTCCTTCTCCACCGCGCTTACCGCATCGCGAATGGTGCCAGCGTCGAATCCATCGTCGTCGTCAGACGAAAGCGCTTCAACCGCATCGCTTTTAATTTCGTCGATGCCCGTGTAGAAGGTTTCCTTCTTGTACGGAGCGCGCACGTGGTCGGCCACGCGCTGCCCAAACTGCTGCCGCACCTTTTCGATGGCCACTTCCGGCGTAACGTGCTGCGTCCATTCGAAGTCATCGGCGGTGCCAAAGGCACGGGCCAGCTGCTCTTGGCCGTTGCACAGCTTGCGGATGGCGACGTGCGCAGCGTCGAGCGCGTCGATCATCTCGTCTTCGCTGATCTCATGGGCTTCGCCCTCAACCATGACCAGCGCGTCTTGCTTGCCGGCCACGATGAGATTCATGTCGCTCTCGGCAGTCTGCTGGATCGTAGGGTTGATCACAAACTCGCCATCAACACGGCCTACGCGGACCTCAGCCATGGGACCTTGGAACGGGGCGCCCGCCAGCAAAAGCGCTGCCGAAGAGCCCACTCCTGCAAGAATATCGGCGTCGTAGTCGTCGCCTGCCGAAATAACGAAGTTAACAAGGTGCACGCTATGGTAAAACCCGTCGGGGAAGAGCGGGCGAATAGCCCGATCTACGAGGCGAGCCGTCAGGGTTTCCTTATCGGTGGGGCGCCCTTCGCGCTTGATGAAGCCGCCGGGCACTTTGCCGCCTGCCGCAAACTTCTCGCGGTAGTCAACAGTCAGCGGAAAGAAGTTCTTGCCTTCTTGAATGGAGTCGGACAGCGTAGCGGTGGAAAGCACCATGGTATCCCCCAACCGAACCACGGTAGAGCCGTTGGCTTGGCGGGCAATGCGGCCGGTCTCAATCGAGAGCGATCGTCCCGGAGCAAATTCGATGGATTGGATGGTTGCGTCTGGCATGTATAGGTATCTCGTTCAGTCAACAACTGGTGATGGGCCCGGAGCGATGTGGCGCTGTGCGCGAGAACGCCCTCCGGTACAGCCCGTCTGCCGAGAGCAAAAAACACTCTGGCGGCAACGCACAAACGAAAGCGGCACCCTGCGCGGGGCAGGATGCCGCTGGACGTAGCTACTTACGAAGCCCCAGGTCTTGGATGAGCGTGCGGTACCGCTCAACGTCTTTGTCTTTCAGGTAGTTGAGCAGGCGACGGCGCTTGCCAACCAGCTTCAGGAGCCCGTGGCGCGTGGAGTGATCGTTGGGATGCTCTTTTAGGTGATCGGTCAAGTTGCTGATTCGTTCACTAAAGATGGCAACCTGTACCTCAGCAGTACCCGTGTCATTTGGGCTGTTGCCATATTCCTCAACCAGCTCGCTCTTACGTTCCTTTGTAATCATACAGATTCAGGGGTTAGTTCCTCTTTAGATTATATCATGCTAAAGAAGATACTGGACTCCATCATCCAGAAAACCTGGACGCTACAATCACAGCATTTACACGCACCCGCTTAGGGATGTTGTAAGCGGGCGTGCGGCTTCCATAACACGTATGCAATGGGCTCGATCTTTCGAAAGTTGCGCCTTCAGCGCATCCACCGAATCAAATTTGACCTCGTCGCGCAGTCTTTGCACAAACTCTACGCACAGGGTTTCCTCGTACAGATCTCCTTCGAAATCGAGCAGGTGCACCTCGATGGTAGGCGTTCGGCCGTCAAAGGTAGGCCGCACCCCGATATTGCACATCCCAACGTGGGGGTGGGCCAACGCAGCTCCATGCACGCGGGTGGCATACACCCCATTTTTGGGGATGCAGGAGCGTGCATCCCGCACGCCAATGTTCGCAGTGGGAAAGCCAATGGTGCGCCCCCGCTGGTCGCCCTGTTCTACGGTACCTGTAAGCGTGTACCGGCGCCCCAACAAGCGAGCAGCATCGTCGACGGCACCCTGCTCCGCGATCTGTGCGCGAATACGCGTCGACGAGATCACTGCGTTGTCCTCGGACTGCGGCGGAATCTCTTCTACAGTGAAGCCCAGGTTGGCGCCCATGGCGCGCAGCAGCGCCACATCGCCTCCGCGGTCGCGCCCAAATCGGTGGTCGTAGCCGACCGCGATCATCTGAAGCCCGATGGTCTCCCAGAGCACATCGCGGACGTATGCTTCCGGGTCGTACTGCGCGAGTTCGTGCGTAAAGGGAAGCACCACCATGCGCGCTACGCCGGCCTGTTCTAACGCCCGCGCCCGCTCGTCGATCGTCGTAAGCAGCGGGACATCGGCATTACGCACAACCGATCGCGGATGCGGATCGAACGTGAGCACGGTTGGTGTGCCTCCGAGCGCGTCGGCCCGCTCGCACAGGAACGAAAGAATCGCCTGATGTCCACGGTGCACGCCATCAAAGGTGCCTACGGTGACCACCGAAGACGCGTCACGCTGGATCTCGTCCCAGCCAATCTCGCGTGTCATGAGGAGGAGTCGATACTTGGAGACGAACAGGTGCGAAGCAGTGCGTCGAGCGACCAGGCCGTGTCGACCGCATACGAGCCGATGTGTGTACGTCGCAGCGCGGTCAGGTAGGCTCCTGAGTCCAGCGCCTGGCCCAGGTCGTGCGCCAGCGAGCGGATGTATGTACCTTTGGAGCAGACGACCTCGAACGTCACATCGCGACCGTCACGCTCCAGAATATCGAACGCGTCTATGGTGACGTGGCGCGGAGGACGAATAGACGTTTCGCCGCGGCGCGCCTTTTTGTAGAGCCGCTCGCCGTTCACGCGCACCGCTGAGTACATCGGCGGACGCTGCGTGATGGTGCCCTTGAACTGCTCAGTGGCCGCTTCCAGATCCGCGTCGCAGATGTGCTCCCACGGATATGTGGCGTCTTCGGGCTGCTCGCGGTCGTATGTAGGCGTGGTGGCTCCCAGACGCAACGTACCGCGATAGGTTTTGCCCTGATGCATGAAGGCGTCTTGCAGCTTGGTTGCCTTTCCCAAAAGCAGGATCAGCAGTCCGGTGGCCAGTGGATCGAGCGTACCGGCGTGCCCCGTTTTGCATCCGCCAAAATGACGCCGTACGCGGTGCACCACATCATGCGAGGTGGGCCCATCGGGTTTGTCAATCAGCAGCGCTGCCTGGCCCGGGGTGGGGCAATCGGGAGCGCGCACTACAATGTCGGGCGGAATGGGGCGCTGCGAGGCCGCTGTGACCATGAAGGCAGTGCGGGGCCGAAGTTAAGGGGATACAAAGCACATGCAGGTTCACCCAGGCATCTACTGAGCGCCGTCGGAGGCTTCAGAGTTGGAAAGCCGACGCTTGCGCTCGGCCCGAATGCGATCGAACAGGCTCTCCATGCGCTTCGCACGTTGGAGCGACTCGTCCAGAAAGAAGCGCACTTCAGGTACAGTACGCAGTTGATGACGGATGCGATTGGCCAGACTGGAGCGCACCTCATCGCTCAGGGCTTCCAGCTGTTTGAACGTGGCTTTGCGCTCGGCTTCCGTCTCGCCCATCACACTTGCGTAGACGTATGCAATAGACAGGTCTTTCGTGATGCGCGCGTCGGTAATGGTTACCATCGGGGTAAGGCGCTCAGCATAGTCTTGCTGCAGAATCTGGGCCACCTCGCGCTGAATGAGCTCAGCAACGCGTTCGGTTCGGATACTCATAAGAGAAACAAGACAACATAACGTAACGGAGACAGCGGACAATGCAACCGGCGCTCGGCCAGCGGGAAACCGCCAGGCCGAGCGCCTTGATGCGTGATGCGTGAGTAGAGGCAGCGATTAGACTTCCAGCGTACGCCGCTCTTCAACGACTACGTAGCACTCAAACTCATCGCCAACCTTGATGTCGTCAAAGTTCTCGATGGAGATGCCGCATTCGTATCCGGTCTTCACCTCCTTCACGTCGTCCTGAAAGCGTTTGAGCGAACTTAGTTCGCCGTCGTACACGACCACGCCTTCGCGGAGCACGCGGACGCGGAAATCGCGGCTGATGACGCCGTCGGTGACGTACGATCCGGCCACTGTGCCTACACCCGGCACCTTGAAGATCTCGCGCACTTCGGCACGACCCTTCACTTCTTCGCGCTTCTCGGGGCTCAGCATGCCTTCGAGCGCATCGTGGACGTCTTCAATCGCGTCGTAGATGATAGAGTACGTACGGATGTCCACTTCCTCACGCTTGGCTGCCTCACGGG
>CAJXLX010000137.1 GCA_913056335.1 uncultured Rhodothermaceae bacterium | reverse complement strand
TGAAGATCAGCGCAGTCAGGCCTATCTGGAGATCAACTCAAAGGGCCGCGTTCCGGCTTTGGTCACTGAGGGTGGCATATTGACCGAGACGGCGGCGATCTTGGAATATATCGCCCCGCATATGCTGCCAAAGGACGCGTTTGCCTGCGCCAAGCATCGGGAGATATCCTATTATCTCGCCGCCACCATGCATATAAATCATGCGCATATATTGCGTGGCTATCGCTGGGCTGATCTGGAAACCTCCTTTGAGGATATGAGAGCGAAAATCCCGCAGACCATGGCGGAAAGCTGTGCCTATGTGGAAAGTGTCATCGTCGGCCCGTATATATTTGGGGCTGAGTTCACCCCGGCAGACGCCCATCTTTTTGCCATTACGCAATGGCTGGCTGGCGATGGGGTGGGGATTCAAAATTACCCCAAGTTGGCACAGCTGCAACGGTCCATCGCCGCGCGCCCCTCGGTTGCGACGCTCGCTGAGAAAGGTCTGTTATGACCCATATTTGGATTCGTGCCGAAGAGCGCCCGAATGAGCAACGTGTCGGCGTGACCCCGGACGGTGTGGCAGAGCTTCTCCGGGCCGGGTTTCAAGTAACTTTGGAAGAAGATCCGACCCGTGCTATTTCCTTGGCGGATTACAAAGGGTGCCGCTTGGCCGCGACGGGATCCTGGCGTAACGCCCCTAAAGACGCAATTATCTTTGGATTGAAAGAGCTGCCCGACGACGATAGCCCGCTGGTGCATCGCCATAACATCCAGTCCTTCATGGACGGGATGGCCTGGGGCGCGCAGATCCTCATGTTTGTGCTGCTGGGCTTGCTGGTCGTGCCTGCCGAGCTCGTTCCACACATTCCCACGGCGCTGCTCCTTACCGTCGGACTCATCCTGGTGGCGCGCCCGCTCTCGGTGATGCTTACGATTGCGCCGCTGGGGCTTCTGCACAAGCGGTTTCGGTTTAGCTGGCGCGAGCAGGCGCTCCTCTCGTGGGCCGGACTCAAAGGCGCTGTGCCCATTATCTTGGCGCTCGTCCCGCTCCTGAACGACGTCCCCGGCAGCACCTTCATCTTCAACGTAACCTTTGTGTGCGTGGTGGTGGGCACCGCCGTGCAAGGGCTGAGCATCGCCCCACTGGCTCGCTGGCTGGGCCTCACAGGCGCTCCCGAGCCCGAGGAGCCGCTGCGCATCGAACTCGTTGGGGCAGCGCCCCCCGGCAGCGCCGTGCTCGACCTGCGGCTTCTGCCCGATGCGCCCGCCGTAGGGCAGCGCCTTGCCGATCTCGACATCCCAGCCCACATGGTGGTCGCCGTCGTGGTGCGCAACGGAACGCTCATTGCCCCCCGCGGGGCCCTTCGCTTCCAACCTGATGACCATGTGTATGTTATTATGGAAGATGCAGAGGCCAATCACCTGCCCCGCGTATTCGTTCCGGTCGCGTCTTCGCCCCCCAGTTCGTCGTAGATCGACCCTGTCTCGTTTGTCAAACGACCCGCTCGCACAACATGCCTACCGATTCCCGCATCCCCGCCGCCGCTCGCACCTGGCGCATCGCCTTCGCCGATGCCATTGCCCCCGACACGGTGGCCTTCCAGACGCATGACACCGTGCACGCTCGGCACCGCGCCGCCTGTGCCGAGGCGGACGATGTGACGTTCCATGATCTGGGCCCGAGCGAGGAGGGCCGCCCGCTCTACGGCATCACCGCCGGATCGGGGCCCGTGCACCTGAGCTGCATCGCGGGCAACCACGCCGATGAGCCCGTAGGCCCCGAAACCCTGCGCTACCTCGTGGATCGCCTGCTGGGCACCCCGCCCGATGCTTCGTGGCGCCAGGGCCTTCGGTGGACCATCGTGCCGCACACCAACCCCGACGGCGAAGCGCGCAACCAGCCGTGGATTACCGCCTGGCCCGATGCGGAGGCGTACTTCATGCACCGCGAACGCGAACTGCCGGGCCGCGATATGGAGTTCGGCTTCCCCGATCTGCGGACGGAAAACAAAGCTGTAAGCCGTTTTCTTCGCGAGCAGGGGCCGTTTAGCGCGCACCTCAGCGCGCACGGCATGGGCGTGGCCGCTGGGGCGCTGCTGCTCATCCACCCGCACTGGAGCTTCCGCACCAACGGCCTCCAGACGCTCTACCGTGAAGCCGCAGCCCAGGCGGGGATGGCCCTGCACGACCACAACCGGCAAGGCGAAAAAGGCTTCTTCTGGATCGGACCCGGCTTTACGACGACCCCAAACGGTGCAGGAATGCGGGCGTACTTTCGAGCCCAGAACGATTCGGAGATGGCATCGCGCTTCCTGGATAGCTCGATGGAGTTTGTGGAGACGCTGGGGGGCATGCCGCTCTCGGTGGTGACGGAGGTGCCCCTGTTCGTGCTCGACTCGCCCACGCCCGTGGGCGGACCGCCGCCGCGTTACACCGCCTTCAAGGAAGCGCTGCCCCGCATCCAGCACGAACTGCAGACGGCAGACGCGTCCCGTACACTGTCCGACTTCGATCTACAGCCGCTCCCGCTTCATACCGCCATGATGCTGCACAGCACCGTGCTCGGCGGCATGATTGCCACGTGCCGGGCGCATAATCAGACTAATGATGATGCATCATAGCCATTTTAGCGCGCGCTTACTGTGTGCTACAGCGAAATGCGTGACAATACCATGAAAGAAAGCGCTTTTGGTAGGTGTAGAGGTTGAACCCAATCTACGCCGCCGTATATAGACAGGCGAATATGTGTATCCTCCTTCCCAGTCATCAAACAACTCATGATTAAGAAACGCGCATATAAAAACGTAGTCCGGGTTACGTTCGAATTGCCCGGCGATGCCGTCAACGAACACGCTGGTGTAGCGGGCAGCTTCAACGACTGGACGCCCAGCAATCTGCCGATGGAGTACGTAAAGACGCGAGACGTGTGGAAGGCCGCTGTGTCGCTGGAGCCCGACTCGACATACGAGTTTAAGTACCGCATCGATGGCGATGCCTGGCTCAACGATCCAGAGGCCGACGACTACGCCTCAAATCCGTACGTGGAAAAGAATAGCGTAGTGCACACCTAATCATGCCGTGCTAATTCTGACGCTTAATGCTGCGGGTGGGGGCGCCCGCGGCGCTCGGGCCACGCAAGCAGCGCCACCACGGCAACGGGGGCCAGTAGCGTGGCCGCGAGCAGTCCACTGGTGACGGCAACAGCCAGGCCCATCCAGAAGTCATTCTCAGCAGGAAAGACCAGCAGCGGCAGCATCGCCACGCACGTTGAGATGGTCGTCGTCCACATCGGACGCAGGCGCTCGCGCACCGCTAATCGGGCCAGCACCGTGGCGCGTCCGTGCGGGCGAGTCGTGCGAAGCTGACGATAGCGATCCACGAGCAAAATAGCGTCATTGGCGGCAATGCCCACCAGCAGAACCACACCGATGAATGCGCCCTCGGCAAAGGCGATGTCGGCCCACCAGAACCCAATCGCCAACCCAATAGCCGCCAGCGGCAGGCTTACGAGCACGAGCACAGGCAGCCGCCACGACTCAAACACGATAGCGGTAACCAGGAGAATCAGCAAGACGGTGACGGCAATGACCCAGACAAACGTCTGCTGTGTTTCTTCGGTAAAGAAGAAGCTCCGGCTCCGCTCCAGCCGATAGCCTGCCGGTGTCTGAAAGCCTTCCAGCACCCCGTTGATGTACGCGCTGCCCATGCGGTTGGGCCCGCGGTAGTCGACGCGAATGTAGCGCTTGTACTGCTGGTTTTCGCGCTCGATGCTACTGGGCACCTCCTCAACCGCATAGTCGCTCACGCTCTTGAGCTTCACCTGCATCGAGTCGGTTACGGGCAGCGGACGATCCACAAACGTGTCGATGTCGATGGATTCGGCGCCCTCCACCACAATACGGAGCGGAACCTGCGTCTCGCCCGTCAGATCGGCGAAGAGCGCGGGGAAGCGCGTGGAGAGTACCGGACGTAGCTCGCCCGCGATGTGCTGCGCGCGGAGCCCAGTGCGGGCCGTTGCGGCAGCCGGCCAGTCGAGCGTAAGCACCTCGCGCGGCGTCTGGCGGCCAAAGCGCCCGGCATTGGTGTTCACCGCTGCCACACGCCGGCTGCCCGCACGTAGGCGTTCGGCAAAGCGCTCAGCCAGGGCGTCCAGGTCGTCGTAGTTGGATCCACGTGCTTCGATGGTGTAGCCCGAGGCCATGCCGCCTACGCCGCTGTAATAGCCCTGCGGTAGCAGTCCGCCCACCGACACGCGAATACCGGCCAGCAGCACCGCCTCTTGAATCAGCTCCTCGCGCACAATGTAGGGCTCAGCAGTCTCCAGAGCCGGCTCGTAGAACTGCACTTGCATGTAGGCCGAGCGCTCGCTGATTCGCGCAATGGTGCGCTCTACCGACTCGGAGGCCAGGGCCACCTGCTCAAAGCGCTGCATGAGCGAGTCGGCCCGGTGAATGGGGTTGCCAGGGGGAAACCCCAGGCGCACGCGCACCGATGGCTCCGTATCAAAATCCCACTGATCGCCAAAGTCGGTGGTCTCGAAGAACGGACGCAGTACGCCGCCCAGCGCTGGATCGAGCCATTCGCGGGCGTCGCGCACTGCATCGCTGCCCAGCGTGGCGTTGTAGACGGTAGCCCAGCGGGCTTGGGGGCTTGTCTCGTCGTCGGAGCCCTCCATGCGATCGGGGAGCAGCCACAGCGGGGTGCCCAGCAGAAGCAGGAGCAGCAGCGCGGTTGTTTTGGGGAAGCGTGCTGCGGCCCAGAACGGCCATCGTAGTGGCGCACGCATCCATTCTGGCAGGCGCCAGGCGGGTTCAGGCGGAGGGAGCCACCGGCCCATTACAGGCACTATGAGCGCGGCGGTGGCCAGCGAGGCGGCCAGCGTGAGGGCCGTGAGCAATCCAAATGGAAGAAAGAGCGTGCGCAGTTCGCCGCTTAGGTACACAAGCGGAGCCATAACGGCCATGGTGGTTGTGGTGCCGCCCACCAGCGGAAGCCCAACGGCGCGTAGCGCATGGCGGGTGGCTTCCTGCTCCAGGGCGAGCCCCGACCATCCGCGCACGGCCAGCCGGTCGCGCTGCAGCATGAGCTGCTCCACCATCACCACGCTGTTATCCACCAGAATCCCAAACACCAGCACGAGTCCCGCCAGCGTAAGCAGGTTCAGGGTGAGGCCAAGCGGACCCATCAGGGCCAGGCCCACGGCCAGCGCCACAGCTACGCTTACGATCACGATGCCTACGGCCCGCACGCTACGAAGCATCATGAGCAGCACAAGCGCCACGAGGACCAGGCCAAGTCCGCCTCGCCACTGCAAGTCGCGCAGCTCAGCCCGCACCGATTCGCTGCGATCGTCGGCGACGATAAGACGAGCGTCCTCAGGTAGGATCGACTCCAACTCGTCGCGTTGCGCATTCACGCGTTCGGCCACCTCCAGCATATGACTGGCCGGGGCGCGGTCGATCGTCAGTGTAACCACGGGCTGTCCGTCAATGCGACTGATGGAGCGCCGCGGGGCCGGGCCGCGCTCCACCGTGGCGATGTCGCCAATGCGCACAGGCCGTGCAACGGTGTCGTTGACCTGCGCATCCCGCACCACGACGCTGCGCAGCGCTTCGACTGTTTCGGGAGCAGGGCTTAGGAGCAGAGCCGCTTCGCCGCCGCTACGCAGGCGTCCGTACGCTCGGTCGGTGAGCGCATCCGCCAGATGGCGTCGCATCGCACCGGCTTCGAGTCCATATGTAGCCAGACGGTCGGGGTCGAGTGTAACGAGCACCTCGCGCTCGGTGCCACCCTCCACGACCACGTCGGCCACGCCCGGCAGACCGCTAAGCTGCGGGGCAATCTGGTCGTCGGCCCATCGGCGCAGTGTGCCTGGGGGCTGCGGACCGATGAGCTGGAGGGTCATAAACCCCTGCTCATCACGCAACTCTTCAGGAATCTGCTTGGTGAGGCGGGGCGTGACGCGGTTAGGTAGGTCGCGCTGCACCAGCGCCAGTTGCTCGTTGAGCCGTGCCACATATGCGCCGAGGCTGACGTTCTCGCTCACCTCTAACGTAACGGTGGTTTGCCCTTCGCGCGAGAGGCTTTCGACGCCTGCCGTGCCTTCTACGGCCTGTCCGGCCCGCTCGATGGGGGCGGTGACGTATTGCTCCACCGCACGCGGCGAGGCCCCCGGCCACGATGCACTCACCCGAACCACCGGCAGCTCCACCTGCGGCACCCACTCCAGCGGCACGTTGGTTGCGGCCCAGCTTCCGGCCACAAGCAGTGCAACGGTCCACGCCATCACAGCCACCGGGCGGTTCAGCAAGGCGCGTGCAAGATGATGCATAGCGGTATAGGGGGATGCGACAATCGATTCAAGAAATAACAAGGATGTGCAACGTAGAGCAGAACGGAATCATCCCCAGCGCCCCACTTGCTGCACGAGCACCGGCACCACGAAGAGCGTGAGCACGGTGGCGCTGAGGAGTCCGCCCACAATGGCGATGGCCAGGGGCGCGCGTAGTTCAGCGCCTGCCCCAAAGCCAAGGGCCAGCGGCAGCAAACCGAGTGCGGTGGTTACAGTGGTCATCAGAATGGGACGAACACGCGCCTTTCCGGCGGCGGTGATGGCGTCGTGCAGCGATAGACCGCGCGCCTGCCGTTGGTTGATGAAGTCGACTTTGATGATCGCGTCGTTCACCACAATGCCCACGAGCACCACGCATCCGGTCATGCTCATCAGGTTGATGCTCTGCCCAGCCAGCGCGAGCACGGTCACCACACCCGCGGCGGCCAGCGGCACAGCGGCCAGAATGACGAGGGGCTGCAGCAGACGCTCAAACTGGGCCGTTAGAATCAGATACACGAGGAGCAGGCTCAGGAGCAAGCTCCACCCTACAGCGGTCAGGCCCTCCTGAAATGCAGTGCTGGCACCGCCAATGGCGTAGCGTGCACGCGGCACCTCCTCCAGCACAGGGGCCAATGCGTTGTTGATAGCCGCTTGAGCAGTGCGCAGATCGGCCCCGGCAGCAATGCCTGCCGTGATGCGGGCCACCGGCGTCTGGTTGGTACGGGTAAGCGCGGCGGGCAACGTGATGCGCTCGGCCTCCAGAAAGAGATGCAGCGGCAGCAGTCCGTTGGCGGTGGGGATGCGCCGGCTGAGCAGCTCCTCGATAGACGCTGCCACGTCCGTACGCACCATGATGGGCACCTCCTCGCCAATCTGACGCAGTTCGCTGGCACGGTAGCCGCGTGCGGCAGCGTTCAAGGCATTGCTGATCTGCATGGTTTGCACGCCGAAGCGCGCCATGGTATTGCGACGCAGATGCAGCT
>CAJXLX010000136.1 GCA_913056335.1 uncultured Rhodothermaceae bacterium | reverse complement strand
CTCGCTCTCTTCGCCAGCAACGGCTACGCGTAGTCTTAATATTAGAACGATTGCATTATTTTGGGTTGAACAGACTGTGTGAGTCTGTGTAATCCAACTAGTAGAAAACAGCCTTCTCAAGCCTTCTATCGCCGCCTCCCCATCGCCGATTTCTCCAATAAGCTATTAATCGTCGATGAATCAACATGACCGCCCGAATCGTGTTCTTGATGGTGTCGAAGTAGCCGGTACCCACTTCGCGCTGGTGCTTCGTGGCCGTATAGCCATCAACTTCGCTGGCGAAACCGGCCTGCTGTAACTCCGAGTAGGCCGCCATGCCGCGCTCGCTGTAGCCTTTGGCGAGCGAGAACATGCTGTGGTTCAGCGCATGGAATCCGGCCAGCGTGATGAACTGAAAGGCATAGCCCATCGTGCCCAGCTGCTGCTGAAAATTCGCGATTGTGGCGTCGTCGAGATGGGATTTCCAGTTGAAAGACGGCGAGCAGTTGTACGCCAGCATCTTCCCTGGATACTGCTCGTGGATGGCGTCTGCAAACGCCTTGGCCTCCTCCAGGTCGGGCTTGGAGGTCTCAAACCACAACAGGTCGGCGTAGGGCGCATAGGCCAGGCTGCGAGCAACAGCCATTTCCAGTCCCCCTGAGATGCGGTGAAAGCCTTCGCTGGTGCGACCTTCACTGGTAATGAACGGACGGTCGCGCTCGTCGACGTCGCTTGTAAGGAGCGTGGCGCTGTCGGCATCGGTGCGGGCCACGATGAGCGTGGGGACGCCCATCACATCTGCTGCAAGGCGGGCGCTGGTGAGCACCTCCACAAACTGCTGCGTGGGGATGAGCACCTTGCCGCCCAGGTGACCGCATTTCTTCTCGGCGGCCAGCTGGTCTTCGTAGTGAACCCCCGCCGCCCCGGCTTCGATCATGGACTTCATGAGCTCGTAAGCGTGTAGCACGCCGCCATGTCCGGCTTCGGCATCGGCCATGATCGGCGCCATCCAGTAGGTGTCATCGCCATTGCCTTCAGCGTGGTGCAGTTCGTCGGCGCGCTTCAGGGTGTTGTTGATGCGACGCACCACATCGGGCGCGCTGTTGGAGGCGTAGAGGCTCTGATCCGGATACATCTGGCGCGACAGGTTGGCGTCGGCCGCCACCTGCCAGCCGCTCAGGTAGATGGCCTTGAGCCCGGCCTTTACCTGCTGCATCGCCTGGTTACCGGTGAGTGCCCCGAGCGCCGCCACGTAGTCGTCGGTGTGGAGTAGATCCCACAGGCGGTTGGCACCGCGGGTGGCCAGCGTGTACTTCATGTCGAAGGAGCCGCGTAGGCGAATCACATCTTCAGCCGAGTAGGTGCGCTCAATGCCCTCCCAGCGAGGATTCGTGGCCCAATCTTCCTTGAGCGCTTGTATGCGCTCAGCATGTATTGGAGTATTTGCTTGTGTCGTCATAACGAGTACCTCGTTGAGTGTGGTAAACGGCCCCAAATGGGGCGTCGATAGTTGATTCGGTGGAGCTCACACCTCGGAGCCAGGAGAGCCGATCGGTTCGGCCAAACCGTGTGATGCATGATGAAACGCAGAACCGTAAGCAGGTCTTTGCCAGGAAAGCACATGCTCACAAGAGATCTTCCATAGCCGGGGACCGCTTGGGTCCCCGGTGACGCTACACGCACGAGTCCTCTTCAAGCAGCGCTTTACAGTGCGCCGCGTCGCCCACGCGCTCGGAGGAGCACGTCAGGAAGGCGCGGAAGTCGTCTTCGAGGAAGATCTGCTCGGCGCAGGCCCGCGCGGTGCGAAACGAGGCCTTCGTCGCTTCAACCGCGTCGTCGGAGGCGCCCTCCATGGCGTCTTCGACTTCGGATTCGATGACGGCGATCTCTTCGTCAAAGATGCGCGATACCAGTTCGGGTGTCACCTCAGTGCCATCGTCGAGCGTGATGCCGTGGTGCAGCCATTGCCACACCTGGGCACGCGAGATTTCGAAGGTGGCCAGATCTTCCATACGGTTGTCCCACGCCACGCATCCATAATCATTGCCCCAGCCCTGCATGTAGCCAATCGCCACACGCACATTCACGCGCACACCATCGAGCGTCTTGGGACTGGTGGATTTGGGAAGCAGATCGGGCTGCTCGGGCAGATCGGGAATCACATCGAGCTGATGTGTGGTGCCCTTCGCCTCCAGCTTCTCGTTGAACGGCTGCATCGCCGGACCGATGAAGTACGGATGCGAAACCCAGCAGCCATCGTGTCCAATCGACGCCTCAAACTCCTTGTCGGCCACCACTTTTTCGACCTGCTTGTTGCGCAATTCTTCTGTGCGTCCGGGGGTTTGCGGTGCCATGCCGCCCATGCCGAAGGCGCCGTGCGTGTGACACACGCGAATGAGCTGCTTCACGTAGTTGCTCATCCATGAGCGGTTCATGCCGATGGAGTTGCGATCGGCCATCACGCGATCATCGTGCGCTTTGAGCACTTTGAT
The DNA here is from genome assembly GCA_913056335.1 of uncultured Rhodothermaceae bacterium. GTDB lineage: Bacteria > Bacteroidota > Rhodothermia > Rhodothermales > Salinibacteraceae > Longimonas. The sequence continues at coordinate 4,912 of CAJXLX010000136.1, read as the reverse complement.
GTCGCTAAAGATCTTGTCCCAGCGTCCGCCGTTGAGCCCGGCCGCATGCGTGCGCATCTCATAGAGGATCTCCTCCATCTGAAAGGCCGCCTCCAGCGTCTCAATCAGCAGCGTAGTTTTGATGGTGCCCTCGTCGATCCCGAGTTCGCTCTCAATGAACGACAGCACGGCGTTCCACCAGCGCGCCTCTTTGTAGTGCTCTACTTTCGGGATGTAGTACTTCGGCGTCTTGCCCTGGTCAATGAGCGTCTGCGCCGAGTGATAGATGTTGAGCACCAGGTCCAGGAGTCCGCCCGACACAGGAATGTTGTTCACGAGCAAGTTCGACTCGTAGAGGTGCAGCCCGCGCACTCGCACCATGAGAAGCGGCATGTCGTCGGGGTCGATGGCGTACTCCTTGACCGCGGTGCCGTCGGCATCGGTCTTGGTGAAGCTAAGCGTGCCCTCGGCAGCTTCTTTCACGTTCTGCACGCCCTGCATTACGTTGAGCCAGGTCGGCTTCATGGCATCCTCGAAGTCGAGCATAGCGGCGTCGGCGCGGTGGCCATCGTCGGTGCGGCTGAGCATGTTGATGACCATCTTCGGGTCGTTCACCGGCCCGGTAATCTCCACGCGCCGCTGCAAGAGATCCTCGGGCAGCGGATCGACCTGCCAGTCGGTGTGCGACTCGGGATGCTCATCGGGCGGCAGGAAGCCCGGCACCCCGCCGTTGTCGTACCCCTCTTGGCGGGTACGGCGCGCCGCGAGCAGCGTCTGCCGCTCGTGCTCAAAGCGGCGGTGCACCTTGGCCACAAGCGCTACGACCTCGTTGGTGAGAATGGATTGCGTCTGCGGTGAAAGCGCTTCCCGGTTGATTTCAACGCCGTCGGCGAGTTTGGTCCACGTCGTTGTATTCGGTTGAACGTCGAGCGATGCGGTTGTCATAAGCCCTGTGTGGTTCTGCCCCTGAGGTTTCCGTTTGTGAATGCACTGTTATGAATACAAACAGCGAATCTACTTGTCAAGCGAAACTTCGCTACCAGAGGATATTGTCTGTGCCACTTTTGGCTTATTCATGCCTCGTTAAAGAAACTTCGCTATGAGCGAATAATTGGAGCGCTGTCTACCTTGCTGCTCCAAACCTGCTGTATCTGTATGGCCATGCGCCCCGAAAATCTGCGCTTTATCCTCGGTCTCAAACTGCGCACGCTGCGGCAAGAGCAGAACGCATCGCTGAAAGAGGTGTCGGAGCGCTCAGGGCTCTCCATGTCGTACCTGAGCGAGATCGAGAAGGGCAAGAAGTACCCAAGTCCCGATAAGTTGCTTGGGCTGGCCGAGGCGTTTAACGTGACGTACGACGATCTCGTATCGCTGAACGTGGACGACAAGCTCGATCCGCTCAAGGAGATGTTCAGCTCGCCCTTCATCCAAGAGTTTCCGTTCGAGCTGTTCGGGCTGGCACCGCACGACGTGTTTGCGCTCGTGTCGGATGCGCCCTCCAAAGCCGGCGCGCTCATCCGCACGTTCCTGGAGGTGGGCCGCACCTACGACATGCAGGTGGAGCACTTCCTGTTTGCGGCGCTGCGTTCGTATCAGCAGATGCACGACAACTACTTCCCCGATCTCGAAGACGCCGCCGACGCGTTCCGCCGCCAACACGATTGGCCGCGCACCGCGTCGCTCTCCGACACCACTCTGCGCAGCCTGCTCGAAGATGAGTTCGGCTACACGATTGATGTCGATGTGCTGCCCAACCACGACACGCTGCATCCCTTCCGCTCGGTCTTTGTGGACGGCAACGGCAATCCGCCTACGCTCTACGTGAACGGCGACCTGATGCCCATCCAGCGCGCCTTCATCTATGCCCGCGAAATTGGCTACAACGTGCTCGATGTGGAGGAGCGCGCCCGCACCTCGTCGTGGATTCGCGCCGAGTCGTTCGAGCAGGTGCTCAATAACTTTAAAGCGTCATACTTTGCGGGGGCGCTCATTCTGAACGAGTCGTCGCTCCTTGCGGCTTTGCGCTCTTGGTTCGACGAGCCCGCGTGGGACGACGGCGCGTTCCTGCGCTCGCAGATGGATCGCTTTCAGGCCACGCCCGAGATGCTCTACTACCGCCTCACGCAGCTCGTGCCGCACCACTTCGACCTCACTGCGTTCTTTTTCCTGCGCTTCCATCACGAACAGGGCTCGCCCGACTACCACCTCACCAAAATGCTCAACCTGTCGGGTATTGCCGTGCCCCACGGCATCGGGCTGCGCGAGCACTACTGCCAGCGCTGGCCCGCCATCCAACTGCTCAAAGAGCTCTCTGAAGCCCAGGCGCAAGACGATTATGCGCACGACCCGTCTAATGCGTCTGCCGCCGTGCGAGCCCAACGGTCGCACTTCATCAACGCCGATGCCGAGTTCTTCACGCTCTCCACCGCCCGTCCGCTTGCACTCAAAGACACCACCAACTCGTGCGTCTCCATCGGCTTTCTGATGGACGACGCCTTCCGCCGTCAGGTGCAGTTTGCGCACGACCCCGCCATCACGCGGCGCGAGGTCAACCTCACGTGCGAGCGCTGCCCTCTTACCCACGCGCAGTGCCAGGAGCGCGTGGCCCCGCGCACGCTCTACGATAAGGAGCAGCGCGAACAGCAGCAGATCGAGGCACTCCGCGAACTCACCCATGCCACGCGCAGCGCATAGCCCCCGTCTCCCTCCTGCCAACGGTCTCCTGTTGGGCATGCCACAGCCCGCTCTTTTTAGAGGGAAGCACAACGAGCCCCGTCCGCGCCCCATTCCCGTCCGGACTTCCGGCTGCGCGCTGCCACGCTGACAGGACGCCTCGTCAGTATGAGCACCGCCCCAGGATGCCCAGCATCTGCCAGCACGGCAGGCTGTGCCCCTCCGTATCCCCCTGAAGCCCCTTCTTTGTGCACTTTCCGCGAAGCCAGTTTCCTCCGGTCGGGGCGGCACCTCAGTTGCTATGCGGCGAAATGTGAGTAGGCCGGTAGCCTGCTCCTCACCCACAGCACCCCTAACCGTATCTGCAATCGTCTCCGTTATGTCTACATTCAAACCCCTGGGCGACCGCATCGCAGTGCGCCCACTTCCCGCTGACGAGAAAACATCGAGTGGACTCTACATTCCCGACACCGCCAAAGAAAAGCCGCAGCAAGGCACCGTTGTGGCCGTGGGCCCCGGTCGCACCGAAGACGGTGTGCACGTTGATATGAGCGTGCGCGAAGGCGACCGCGTGCTCTACGGCAAGTACGCCGGTACCGATCTCGTTCTTGACGACGAAGAGCTGCTCATCATGAAAGAGTCGGATGTGCTGGGCCGCCTCGACGACTAACGGGCTGTTGCCCGCTGGTGCCACCCCGCGTATCTTTCAACCCTAACCTTACGATTCCAAGATCTTATGTCAAAGCAAATTATTTTTGACGCCTCGGCCCGCAACGCCCTAAAACGAGGCGTAGACACGCTGGCCAACGCCGTGAAAGTGACGCTGGGCCCGAAAGGTCGCAACGTACTCATTGAAAAATCCTATGGCGCGCCCACCATCACCAAGGACGGGGTCACCGTAGCCAAGGAGATTGAACTGGAAGACCGCCTCGAAAACGTAGGCGCCCAGATGCTGAAAGAAGTCGCCTCGAAGACCTCTGACATTGCGGGCGACGGCACCACCACCGCCACCGTGCTGGCGCAAGCCCTCATGACGACGGGACTGCGCAGCGTAACGGCGGGCTCCAACCCCATGGATCTGAAGCGCGGCATCGACCGAGCCGTGGAAGCGGTCGTTGCCGACCTGGCCACGCAGAGCCGCGAGGTTGACGGCAAGAACGACATCAGCCAGGTGGCCATGATCTCGGCCAACAACGACGCGGCCATCGGCGCACTCATCGCAGATGCGTTCGATCGCGTGGGCAAAGATGGCGTTATCACCGTCGAAGAGGCCAAGGGCCTGGAGACCGAGCTCGATGTGGTCGAGGGTATGCAGTTCGACCGCGGCTATCTCTCGCCGTACTTCGTGACGGATTCGGAGGGCATGACGGTCGAACTTGAGGATGCCCGCATCCTCATCCACGACAAGAAGATCTCGTCGATGAACGACCTGCTTCCCATTCTGGAGAAGGCCGCACAGACAAGCTCCCCGCTGCTCATCATCGCTGAAAACATTGAGGGCGAAGCGCTCGCCACGCTTGTGGTGAACAAGCTGCGCGGCACGCTCAAGGTGGCTGCGGTGAAGGCCCCCGGCTTTGGCGATCGCCGCAAGGCTATGCTCGAAGATCTCGCGGTGCTGACCGGCGCCACGGTTGTGAGCGAAGAGAAAGGCTATCGCCTCGAAAACGCCACACTCGACTACCTCGGCACGGCCAGCCGCATTACCATCGACAAAGACACGACCATCATTGTGGATGGTGCGGGCAAGGAGTCTGAGATCAAGGCGCGCGTCAATCAGATCCGCCAGCAGGTCGAAAGCTCGACGTCAGACTACGACCGCGACAAGCTGCAAGAGCGCCTTGCGAAGCTCTCGGGCGGCGTGGCGGTGCTCAAGGTGGGCGCGGCCACCGAGCCGGAGATGAAGGAGAAGAAAGCACGCGTCGAAGATGCGCTGCACGCTACACGAGCGGCGATCGAGGAAGGCGTACCTCCCGGTGGCGGGGTCGCCTACCTGCGCGCGCTGCATGCCCTCGGCAACCTCGACGTCGAGAACCAGGACCAGACGATTGGCGTCTCGATCGTGCGCCGTGCACTTGAAGCACCGCTTCACCAGATTGCCGAGAACGCGGGTCTCGAAGGCTCGCTCGTAGTGGAGCATGTGAAAGAAGGCACCGGCGACTTCGGGTACAATGCCCGCACGGATGTCTATGGCGCACTGCTTGAGCAAGGCGTCCTCGACCCCACAAAGGTCACGCGGAGCGCCCTCGAAAACGCGGCGTCG
>CAJXLX010000135.1 GCA_913056335.1 uncultured Rhodothermaceae bacterium | reverse complement strand
CCCGACAGTGGTCAGGACGCAAGCGGCCCGAGCGCAGTGCGCATCACGCTCTACGACATGCTGGGGCGGCGCGTGCGTACGGTGGTCGATACTGATACCGAAGGTCGCGCCGAGCAGGTGCTCGACGTGAGCGATCTGTCGAGCGGTACGTACTTCCTTCGGATGGAGACTGAGGCCGGGCCGGTGGATACGCAGCGAATCACCGTCGTGCGGTAAGCCCTCGCCTTGCGGCACACCCGGCCCCTGAGGATTCATTATGAACACGTGGGGAGTGGATAAGACGTGACGTGCGGATGAGAGATGACTGTGTTGGAATGATACATCCCACCGCTCTACGATGAGAAGGGGTTTCTACCTTCATGCGCATCGCCCAACTGGATACGGTCGTCCGGAGACGGAGTGATCTTTCGCATAATATATATAGAATGTAGTATTGGAACCCTATCATGCTTATCTGAAAGCTTTTTTGAATTGAGACAGGTATTCCACATCATGCTTATCTTGGTACGTCACGTTGTATCCTGCATGTTTATACTCTCTCTAATTGCTTTTCCGGCGTCGGCAGATACGTTTACCGTTGATAACACGGGGGATGACCCCGATGCTAATCCGGGCGACGGTACGTGCGCTACGTCTGGCGGGGTTTGCACGCTACGTGCAGCCATTCAAGAGGCCAATGCTACCGCCAACAGTGGCGGCCCGGACTTCATAGAATTCGATATATCAGGGCCCACGCCGCATGTCATTCAGCCATTGAGCAGGCTGCCTTCGGTGGCTGATCCCGTGTTCATAAAAGGTGACAGTGAACCGGACTATGCCGGTACTCCTGTGGTGGTCGTTGACGGGCAGTTCCAGTTCGGCTCCGGACTGACCTTCGACGCGCTCAGCAATCAATCCCTCGTTCAAGCACTATCGATCATTAACTCTAATGATGGGATCACACTTAACGGTACGGATTCCGTCCTGATCTACAACAATTACATCGGCGTAGCTTCGGATGGATCGGCGGCGGGCAACAGCGGCATTGGCATTAGATTGAGGCAAGGAGCCTCCTCTACAATTGGAGTCGGCGGCGGGACGGGCAATGTCATCTCCAATAATTTTATAGGCATCTCCATTAATGGCGGTGCATCGGATAACGTCATTAAGGGCAACCTGATTGGGGTGGACCCATTGGGCAACATCGATATGGGAAATAACTCCTCAGGCATTCTGGCTGTTAACGGGGCCATTAACATCACGATTGGAGGTCCGTCTGCTGGCGAACGCAATGTCATTTCGGGTAATGGGGGACGAGGTGTTTTTATTGAAAATGGCGATGCTACCATTGAAGGGAATTACATTGGGATCAATGAGGATGGTGATGCTGCCATCGCGAACGATCAGGATGGCATCGAGCTTAGGTTTAGTGCTGGGGGTTCGGTGGCTGTGACCGACAACGTGGTTTCGGGCAATACCGAGCATGGTATTGAACTCGTTAACAGTGGAACGCAGGCTGATATCACGGGAAATAATATCGGGACGAATGCAGCAGGGGATGCGGTGCTGGGTAACACCTTGAATGGCATTGAGGTCGCAAATACAGCCTCTGCCACCATTGGAGGGACCGCACCCGGAGCCGATAATACTGTAGCTGGAAACGGGGAGTATGAGATTCGGCTTGCGACCGACGGAAACACAGTGCTGGGCAATTTTCTCGACACCAACTCGAACGGCGACGATCTCGGCAGTTCATTCAATGCGCTTCGAATCGGTGGGGGTAATAATCAGGTTGCCCTAAACGTAATCGGACATACGACTACAAACGCTGTGAGTGTGAATGGCTCGAACAATACGCTGCAGGCCAACTTCATTGGCGTAACGCCGGGTGGCACAGACATCGGCCACACCGGATCCAGCATTCAGATTCTGGGAAGCAACAACACGATCGGTGGCGTGGGAGCCGGTGAAGGCAACACGCTGGCGAACGCGGGGTGGGGCGTTGCTCTTATTTCTACAAACACTGGCAATACTGTCCGAGGAAACACTATCTACAATCAGAGCCAGCAAGGGATTGATTTTGATCAAGACGGCGTGACCCCCAACGACGCTGGCGACAGCGACGACGGCCCGAACAGCCTGCAGAACTTCCCTGAGATACAAAACGCCGACTATGTCAGCGGAGTCAACGAGGTTACCGTTACATACCAGGTGCCCAGCGATCCCTCGCTGACGGGCCCAGGTGCCTCTGTGTATCCGCTGACCATTGATTTCTATCAGGCTGATGCTGATGGCAGCGGGGAGGCCTACCTTGGAACCGACACGTATAGCGCGACGGACTACAACAACGGCCCCGACAAGCAGATCACCTTCACTCCTGGAGCGTCCGTTACTGCTGCCGATGACCTTGTTGCCACGGCAACCGATGACAACGGCAATACGAGCGAGTTCACCGAGATGTCCAACCCGCTACCGGTCGAACTGGCCGGGCTGGAGGCGCAGCGCTCGGGCTCAGACGCGGTCATGGTGCAGTGGCAGACCCTTTCGGAGACGAACAACGCCGGGTTCGAGGTGCAGCGGCGCGCCAACTCCACGTGGGACGCCATCGCGACGGTAGAGGGGGCCGGGACCACAGACCAGCCACAGTCCTACCGGTTCGAAGATGCGGACCTCCCCTACGCCGCGGATAGCCTCTCGTATCGCCTGCGACAGATCGACACTGATGGGACCGCCGCCTTCAGCGAAGCCGTCACGATAGCGCGCACCGTACAGCGTGCGGAACTGTTGCCGGCCTACCCAAACCCGACACGTAGCACAGCGACGGTGCGGTTTGCGGTTCCCGACAGTGGTCAGGACGCAAGCGGCCCGAGCGCAGTGCGCATCACGCTCTACGACATGCTGGGGCGGCGCGTGCGCACGGTGGTCGATACCGATACCGAAGGTCGCGCCGAGCAGGTGCTCGACGTGAGCGATCTGGCGAGCGGCACGTACTTCCTGCGGATGGAGACTGAGGCCGGGCCGGTTGATACGCAGCGAATCACCGTAGTGCGGTAAGCCATCGCCTTACGGCACACCTGGTCCCTGCGGATTCGTTATGAGCACGTGGGGAGCGGGTATATTGCCGGGTGGGTATGCCTTTCGCTTTCCTCTACCATAACACGTGTCCGTTTGGCAGCGCCCCGAAATTGATCGTGTAGTGCCGGTCGGGTCCGGGGTGTTTTTTGTGACATCAGGTCCATCTAAACTGGTTCCCTAATTTGCTACAGGCCGTTCGCTATGAGTCGTGACCCAATCGAACGCCCCTTCTGGCAGGTCGCCTATTTCGGTGCGGCCCTCTTGTTCATCGTCAGTGCTTTTGCTCCGCTTCAGGACGTGTATGCACAGCGGAGCGAGCAGGCACTCACCCGACAAGACGTCCGGGACTACATCCGCCTTCGGATTGCGATTCACGAGAAGCAGCAAGAGATGAAGGCGCATGCCGATCAGTATGACGACGTGATCTATGCGTTCTTCCAGTGGCAATCTGAGTACCTTCAGGAGCGTGGGCGCAGTCGCGAGCGTTTTGAGGCGCTTGAAAAGCGCATTATGGCGGCCGAGAGGGCTCTGGAGATGGTTGCCGACTCGGCTGAGTATCAAACTCGGCTTCAAAACAACCGGGAAGCCATCGAGATGTCGGAGCACTATTCCGACGCTGAAAAGGAGGAGGCCCTGGCGCAGTACGCGCGGCAGGACTCCATCCGTCAGGCTCGGCATATTGATCCCACGCGCCGTGACTGGCCCGCCGTGCGTCCCTACGAGGAGGCCCTTGAGCATTTGGTCAACTACGTGGCTCTGAACCGTCCTGACCCGCCGAACCTCGATGCATTGCCGCCCGCCGAAGAGTAGAGCGGCAGAATGCGGGAGTTGGTTGATTGGGACGTGTTATCGGGCCGTTGCAGAATCGGGTGGGGCAGTTTCGGGGATGCCGGTGGCGTCCCACAGGTCATCGGCGAGCCAGCCGCCGCGCGGGCCTTCGTTGGCAGCGCGCACTGCGGCGACCTGTTCGGGCGAGACGCTGGTGGTGTCGTTGCCAAAGCTCTGGCGCACGTACGTAAGTACGGCAGCGATCTCGTCGTTGCTCAGGTAGCCGAACGCAGGCATGACCCCTTGGTAGCGCTCGCCACGGACCTCGATCTCGCCGCCCATGCCGTGCAGCACCAGCCGGATGAGGCGTCCGCGGTCGCCTTGGACCCAGTTGTTGGGTTTAAGCGGCGGAAACGCGCCGCGCACGCCGCTGCCGTCGGCCTGGTGGCAGGTCTGGCAGCGCAAGGCGTACACCCGCTCGCCGTACACCACGGGGTCATCGGTTGGGGAGGCGGGGCGTTCCGAATCGCTCGGGGTGCAGCCGGCCAGCCATCCAGCCGTAACGAAAAGAACGAAGCCGTGAATGAGAAAACGAGCCATCGGAGCGCGGTGCAGATGGAGGAATGGGCGAAGCATGGGGATTCTCCTCTACAAAAACGTGGCGAGGGCACGGCCGCTGCGTGTACGGTGCATGGTTGTGCCCAGCGTGTAGAGGTGACCGGGGAGCGTTTACCGCAGGCGCTTAGCGGACACAGAAGACGGGTAGCGGCGGCTAATGGGCAGCGTACTGTTGCATGAGAAGCTCTTGCAGGCTCTGGTCGTGGGTGCCATCGTGGGTGCGTACGTAGCGCCCGTCGGGGCGGAGGGCCCAGGTGCGCGGGCGCGGTTCGAGGGCGGTGTTGAGGTGCTGCACCAGGCGTTCGCGTAGCGCGCTGTTGCGCACGGGTACGGCCGCTTCGACGCGTTCATCGAGGCGGCTCTGCTGCCAGTCGGCGCTGCTGATGTACACGTGAGCGTTCGCGCCGGCCTGAAAGTAGAACACGCGGTCGTGCTCCAGGAACCGGTCTACGATGCTGCGGACGCGAATGGTGTCGCTTATGCCGGGCACGCCCGGACGGACGCGACACTGCCCGCGTACGATGAGATCAACCGGCACGCCTGCCTGCGAGGCGCGGTATAGGTCTTTGATGAGTTCTACATCGGTGAGTTCGTTCATTTTGAGCACGATGCGAGCGTCCTGGTCTTGGGTTGCCGCTTCGATAACCTCGGCGACGAGCCGGTGCCAGGTGGCGCGCATGGACTGAGGCGCAGTCACGAGTGCGTCGTACGACTGGTCGGGCGAGAAGCCTGTTAGGAAGTGGAATAGCTCCGTAAGGTCGCGGCTGAGCTGCGGCGCCGCGGTGAGTAGTCCGTAGTCGGTGTACTGGCGGGCGGTGCGCGTATTGTAGTTGCCGGTGCTGACGTGGATGTAGGTGCGCGGCCCGTCGGATTCGCGGCGCACGACAAGGGCGGCCTGCGCGTGCGTTTTGAGTCCGACCACGCCATAGGCCACATGCACGCCGGCATCTTCGAGTTTGCGGCCCCAGGCGATGTTTTTCTCCTCATCGAAGCGCGCCTTTACCTCCACCAGCACCGCCACCTGGGTGCCCTGCTCGGCGGCCTCAATGAGCGCGCGCACGATGGGCGAATCCTCGGAGGTGCGGTAGAGCGTCATCTTGATAGCGAGCACGTCGGGGTCGTGGGCGGCTTCTTCGATAAAGCGCTGCACGCTGTCCTCGAACGAGTGGTACGGATGATGCAGCAGCACGTCGCGCTCCCGAATGGCGTCGAACATCGAGCGGTCGTCGGGGCGGGTGGGATGCGGCAGATCGGGATGCGCGGTGGGCACCCAGCTTGGGAAGCGCAGCGAGCGGTCGAAGCGAGCATCGGGTACGTGCAGGTCGGCAAGGTCGTCCACATCCGTCAGGTCGATCGGGTGGTCGGTCACGAAGACATCTTCGTCGGGCACGTTCAGCTTGCCTTGCAGGAACGACTGCACGCCTTGTGGCATGCTGCCGTCGACCTCCAGCCGAACGACAGGGGCAAACCGCCGCTCGCGCAGCCGCTCGGAGATGGATTCGAGCAGGTCGTCGGGATCGTCGTCATCGCGGGGCACCTCGGCGTTGCGCGTGACGCGAAACGGGTAGACGCCTTCGACCTGCATCCCCGGAAACAGCCGGTCGATGTGCGCGGCCACCAGGGCCTCGACCGGGATAAACTCCATGGGCGCATTGAGCGGAATCCAGCGTGCTCGTGTCTTGGGCACCTTGACGCGAGCAAAGTGCTCGGTGCCGTTGTTTGGGTTCGTGAGCACCACCGCCAGCGACAGGCTCATGTTGGAGATGAACGGGAAGGGCCGCCCCGGGTCGACCGCCAGGGGCGTAAGAATGGGCACGATGCGATCTTCGACGTAGGCCGTGAGGCGCGACTGGTCATCAGCGGGCACCTCAGACCAGGAGCGGATGGCCAGCCCGATGGCATCGTGGGCCGCAGGGGCTACTTGCTCGGTCCATGCAGCGTGAATGGCGTCGTGCTGGTCGTGCACCGCGCTCGTGATGAGCGCGAGCTGCTCCTCGGGCGTGCGGCCGTCGGGGCCAATGGGCACCTCGCCGTTGGCAATCTGCCGCTTTAGGCCGCCCACGCGCTTACGCACGAACCCATCCAGGTTCGAGGCCGCCACCCCAATAAACCGAAGCCGCTCCATAAGCGGCGTACGAGCGGCGCGCGCCAGGTCGAGCACGCGCCAGTTGAAGTCGAGCCAGCTCAGCTCGCGGTTAAAGTAGAGGCTCGGATGGTCGAGCGAGGGCGCGTCGGGCACGGGCTGCGGGGCCAGCACGTGCGACATGTGCAGGCGGGTAGAGGCGGGCGTATCGGGCATGGTACGAGGGCGAAATGGTGAAAGCAGCGAGCAGTCAGCCCGTGGGCGGATCGTTGAGGTAGTCGCGGTTGTGGATGTGCTTGCGCAGGTTGTTGAGCTTCATGAGGCGGTTCTGCAGTTCAGTCAGGTCGTTGGCCCCGTTGCGGTCGGCACGGCGGATGTCGGCACGGGCCTCGCGCAGGGCGTCGTCCACACGGTCGAGTTTCAGCAGCGTCATGGCGCTGGCAGCGGCCTCATACGGACGCTCGTTCAGCCGCGGCACCCGAATGTCGCGCCGGTGCTCCCAGTTCTCTGACGGGCTGTATTCATCGACCCGTACCGAGGCCGCCAGTTGCTGCAGCACCGGGCCTTCCTCGCCGCGCAGAATGCGGTCGGGCTGTACGGTGCCGTCTTTGTACATCTGCATGAGGCACTGCACCAGCTTTCGCACGGGGCCCTCGCTAAACTCGTCGAGCGCCATGTGCGAGAGCACGTACTGAATCATGCGCTGGCCCTTTTCCAGCAGCAGGCGCAGCAGCAAGCGCTCCTCGGGGAGCACGCGGTAGGAACGGTCCGGTTCGCGTTCGTCGGAGCCGTTTTCGTCGGGTGGGGGCGTACGGGGGGATGCGTTGGGCGGGGCGCTGTCCTGAGGCGGAGGCGGCGGGCTTGGGCGCGCACGCTGGCTCCGGCGGCGCTGTTTCTTCTGCT
>CAJXLX010000134.1 GCA_913056335.1 uncultured Rhodothermaceae bacterium | reverse complement strand
CTGCGCTACACGCTGATGGCAGGCCAGTACCGCAAGCCGTTCAACTTCACGAAGAAGACGCTCACCGACAGCGCCCGCATCATCCGCCGCTACCAGGATGCCGCCGACCAGGTCGAGGAAGCGCTGCAGGCGGATGCGGAGGGCCCCGACCACGCGGCCGATGTGCTGCCGGCGTGTTACGACGCGACCCTCGCGGCGATGTGCGACGACCTGAACACGCCCAAAGCGCTCGCCAAAGCCCTCGAAGGGGTGAAGTTCATTCAGGGCCTTGGGCGCGACCTCAACGGCGCCACCGCCCGCACGGCGCAGCAGTGGCTGGTGGATACGAACGATCTGCTCGGTATTATCTGGCCTCAGGCGGATGCGGAGGCCGCTGCCACGGAGGCGAATGAGGACCTTGCTACGAAGGTCGACGCCCTGCTCGACGAACGGGCCGCGGCGCGCGAAGCGGGCGACTACGACCGGGCCGACGCCATCCGCGACGAACTCGATGCCATGGGCATCGAGGTGATGGACGGCCCCGACGGCACCACCTGGGAGCGCAAGGCGGTGCTGTGATTGCCGGCACGTACGGGCGACACAGCGGCGCTGTGTATGTTTACTGTCCCATCGCACAATATGCAAACAGTGCCAGTATCATTGCGCCAACGATCGCCGGGGATGCGAGCGATCCCCGGCGGTCACTGAAACCTACCAAACAGATAGACAGCGCCGCTGTGTCGCTACCATTCATCCTTGTCCTATTCTGTCTGTATGGACGCATGGCGATGCGTCCCTGTCATCTTTTAATTATTCCCTCGCTTCATTATGAATCTATCCGAACGACCGCGCCGGTTGCGACGCTCTGCGAACCTGCGGCGCATTAACCGGGAAACGCGTCTTTCAACGGACCACCTGATTGCGCCGCTCTTTGTGATGCCAGGCTCGGATGCGCAGGAAGAGGTGCCCTCGATGCCGAATCAGTACCGCTACACGGTCGATCGGCTCGTGCAAGAGGCCGAGACGCTCCACGCACTGGGCATTCCCGGCATCGCCCTCTTCCCGGCCATCCCGTCTTCGCAGAAAGACGCCACCGCCAGCGCGGCCACCGATCCCGGCGGACTCTACCCGCGGGCCATTCGTGCGCTGAACGAGGCCGTGCCGGAGCTGCTGGTTATGACCGACACCGCCCTCGACCCATATTCGTCCGACGGTCACGACGGAATCGTCGAGAACGGCACCATTGCCAACGACGCGACGGTCGAGCGCATGTGCGACATCGCGTGCACGCAGGCCGAGGCCGGCGCCGATGTCATTGCCCCCTCCGACATGATGGACGGACGCGTGGGAGCCATCCGGTCGGCGCTGGATACCGAAGGCTTTGCGGATACGGCGATCCTGTCGTACACCGCGAAGTACGCCTCGGCCTACTACGGTCCGTTTCGGGATGCGCTGGATTCGGCCCCGGTCGAGGGCGACGACATCCCCGCCGACAAAGCCACCTACCAGATGGATCCGGCCAACAGCGACGAGGCGCTCCGCGAACTGCGCCTTGACCTGCAGGAGGGCGCCGACCTCGTGATGGTGAAGCCCGCGCTGCCGTACCTCGACATCATCCACCGCGTGAAGCAAGCGTCGGATGTCCCCGTGGCGGCCTACAACGTGAGCGGCGAGTACGCCATGATCTGCGCGGCTGGGCAGAACGGCTGGCTGGATACGAAAGCGACCGCTCTGGAGGCGCTCACCGCCATCCGCCGCGCCGGCGCCGACACCATCCTCACCTACTTTGCCAAGGACGCCGCCCGCTGGCTCCGCGACGAGGCGTAGGCTCCAAGCCAGCATCCGTACGGATTCGCTGATGGCGGTACGTGTTTAGCAACCTGTAGCCCGGGACTGGGAGCGTAGCGGACGTCCCGGGCAATTTTCAAGACCAGATTGACGGGGCAGAGCCCCTGAACAGCCTGCGTCGCACGGCGGAGCCATGCGACGAGAAGGCATCCCTCTTGGATCTTGCCGTACGGGTTCACCGGCGGTGAACCCTTACCCGTCGGCGAGTCCCTTCGCATTATTTTCCCCAACCCAATCCCCAACCAACCATGCCGACCATTCCCCCAATCGACTACGGCGACCTGCAAGGCGGACTCGTCCGCATGATGGAGCGCTACCAGGAGGAAGGCACCCTCACGGGCGACCCCGACGAGGACGCCGCCATCCGCGCCGATGCCAACGCCGCGCTCCTCGGCCTGCTCTACGACCAGCGGGTGCGCGCCGAGTACGCCTTCACCGGGCCGCTTCGCCTGAAAGAGCGCCTGGGTCACCTGGACATGGCCCAGATCGCTGCGATGGACTTCGACGAGTTCCAGCCGATTTTTGCGGAGAAGCCCGCGGTGCACCGCTTCACCAACAAGATGGCCGAGAACACGCAGAAAGTGGCTGCGATGATTGCTGACGAGTACGACGGCGACGCGGCCACCATGTGGAACGACGGCGCCGACATCGGCACGATCGAGAAGCGGATCAAGAAGCTGCCGGGCTTCGGCAAGGGCAAAGCCTCGAAGATCAAGTACGTGCTGCACTACTTCGGCCAGCGCGACTTCTCATGAGAACGTTCAGACCTGACAGGTTTCCAAACCCTGTCAGGTCTAAAATCTCAGGAGCGGCCTCATAGCCCGGGACGCGAGCGATCCTCGGCTATGGGTTTACTTAGCCCGGGATCAGGAGCGGAGCGGATATCCCGGGCGGTTATTGAACCTCGCTAAACACGCACCCCGCCTTGTGACGCTGCTATTCAGGGGCACACCAGGCATGACCCTTCGGGCCCCTCCGCCCCGTACGGGTTTTTAGGAAATGAGACTTGTTCGGACGCGGGAGCGTCCTCGCGCCAGCGACTCAGGGGTGACGCGCACCAATCGCGGAAACCGAGATCGCCCCGTATGAGGTCGTCGATGACGCCTGCCGGCGTGGGGTCCCTTTTGTCTTGATACAAAAGGGACTGAAAAAATCAAGGCGGTGAAGAGACCGGCTGATGCTCCGCCGGGCGCTACTAAAATCATCGAACTCCTCCGACTGCTGTCGGAGTCAAGCAGCGATGATTTTAGCCGCAGCGCCGCTTTGGAGCATCCGAGACGCCGTTCTCTTCAATGCCGAACGGTTCCAACGCCAACTGTTGAAAGCGAGCGCCCTGCCGGAAACTTCCTCCGTACTGTTCCGCTGCTTCTACTGAAGGTTTGTGCCACACGTGCAGGGTTCGCGTTGAGATCCTTCCCCCCGACGGTCGTCGGGGGTCAGGTTGACTTTGAAGTGCAAGGAACGAAGAATAAGCCTGTACTGCTCCCCTGGAGAGGGGAGCTGTCGCGCAAGCGACTGAGGGGTGGATACGGAACGGCCAGACCTGACCGGTTTCCAAACCCTGTCAGGTTTAAAATCGCAGGAGCGTTCTCATAGTCGGGGACGTTACGGAAGCCGTTGCATGAAAAGTCCCCAGTAGCGCGGGACTGGTCATGTCCCGCGCATGAATAGTGCGTATTTCGAGCTCTGCACAACCCATCGCATCCTACTGATTTATTACGACCTGCCACATGACCGACACGCTCTGGCCGCTGCTCGAAACGCACCTGTTCGAGGTGCCCTCCACCGAGGAGGCCTTCAACCCGTACCGCGATCGCCATCCCGAACTCGATCAGCCGGGGGCGCCCGATGTGCGGCGCAAGAACCTGCGCGGCTACCTTGACGCATTGCAGGCGCCGCGCCTCTTCATGATGGCGGAGGCGCCCGGTCCGTGGGGCTGCCGCTTTACCGGCATTCCCATTACGAGCGAGGACCAACTGCTCGATCCGGCGTTTCCGCTGTCGGGGCGGCGCACCAGCACCGCCGACGATCCGCACACCGAGTACAGCGGCTCCATCTTCTGGCGCGTGATGGCGCCCGCGTTCCCGCACTTCTTTATCTGGAACAGCGTGCCGCTGCATCCGCACGACGAAGGCGATCCGCTTACCATCCGCACGCCGCGCCGCACGGAGGTGCGCGCGTGGAGCGATCTCACACAGGGGTTGCTGGATGCGATGCAGCCAGACTGCATCGTGGCGATCGGGCGCAAGGCCGAGCGCGCCTTCAACGAGTTGGAGGCCGACCCGACCTACGTGCGGCATCCCTCGCATGGCGGGGCGAAGAAGTTTGCCGCAGGCATGGAGGCCATTCTGAACGACATGAGCCTGCCCACCGCCGCCAGCGCATAGCCGGAAACCGTCTTCTGCATAGCGGGAAGCATCCTTGCCGCGCCGCGTTGGCATCATCCGCTGTCTATTTCGAAACGCCCCTGCTCTTGTGGAATCGACCGATCGTTGGCCTGCCATCCTTGCCTTGCTGAGTGCTGAGCGGTGGGTACGTGCCGAAGACCTGGCCGCTCAACTCGGTATCAGCCCGCGCACGGTCTACCGCGAGATGCAGCGGCTCATGGATGCCGATGCGCCGGTCGAAGCCGCCCCCGGATATGGCTATCGGCTGGATGCAGAGCGGATGGGCTCGGTGCACAACCTGACCGATGACGAACGCGTGGCGCTAACGGTGGGGGCTGCGTGGGGCGCTGCGCAGCTCAGCGGTCGGTGGCAGGCGGCAGCCCATAGCGTGCAGGCGGACCTCCAGGCGACGCTGCCCAAGGCCCTACAGCGACGCGCCGCATCGCTAACAGAAACCCATGTGCGCGGTCCGGCGCAATCGAGTCCGCCGCGCGATACCGTAGCCCATCGGCTGCAGGATGCTATTGGGGCGGAGCAGACCGTGCGGCTGCAGCGCGTGAAGGAAGAGGGCGAACAGGCGGAGCCCATGCTCCTGAATCCGTATGCGCTCGTTCGCGCCGGAGCGGCGTGGCAGGTGGTCGGCTATGTGCATCAGAAAGAGCGGGTGCAGCACATTGCGCTGTCTACGATCACCGATCTGCATACGACCGACGACACGTTCGAGCGTCCGCCGGGCTATCAGTCCACAGCGCGCCGGGCGGCATCTCCCGACCGGACCGTGCGCGTGCGGTTTGCGACCGAGGTAGCAGAGGCGGTGTCGGTGCCTGCGGTCGCTACAGCTGTAGAGCGCGAGGCCACGCTGCAAGGCGTACGGCTGACGCTGCGCGTGGAGCACGAGCGTGATCTGGTGCCGTGGCTGTTGAGCTGGGGCGCCGAGGTGTATGTGGAAGCCCCCACCGCACTGCGCAACCAGCTTGTTACGGTAGCGCAGCGCGTCGCCGAGCAGTACCCGGCGGCGCCTACGCTGCTGTCGTAGCGCCTACAGCGTAGTGCTTGCATCCGATGCCCATGAATCTGTTGACGAGAGACGCATGAATCTGTACACGTTGCTTGCATTCGGACTGGTCGTGTACATCGTGCGGGACATGCTGCGGACGTGGACGAAGGCGCGGGCGGAGGCGACCTCGGATGCGGCCCTGCAAGCCCGCGTGGCGACCCTCGAAGAGACGCTCGACCGGCAGCAGGCGGCGCTTCAGGCGGACATCGCCGCGCTGCGTGAGGAGCACGACCACATGACCACGCGCCTGGAGCATCTGGAGACGATTGTAACCCACGAGGCGTGGGAGCGGTGGGGCGATGACGCAGCCGCCCGCATCGATCCGCCCGACCAGCGGCCCGATGCCCCGGCCTCCGAGATTGCAGCCCAGTGGGCCCGGAAGATGCGTCCGTAGGTCCAGGTAGATTCTGCCGAGACCGTAAAGCCCGTGGTCTCCCCTGAAAAAGAAAGCGGCGCGGTTGCGATTGGGTGCAGCAATCGGCACATTGGAAACGGTTTCCGGCACGGAGTCTCCACCACATTCATTTGCTGGGCCTGTTTCGTTGAGGGCCTTGCTGGCGACGTGTACCAGACCCGATGCATGGGAATGGAACGAAACTTGTGGCTTATGCCACGGGCTTGCGCCGCTACTGCGCACGGTCCCTATCGACCTTACGTATTCATTGTGTTGCATATGGCTACCGACGATCCATTGCTATGCAGTTCGTGTTCGATGCTTGGCGAGCCGCTCTGGCGAAGCCGGGCCCGGCTGTATCCCACCTACATTGAGCTTTCTGGGTGGTCGTGGACGGGGCGCACGGTGCATCGTTTGTCCATCGAGACCATTCAGCATGTGCGGTGGTGGGGCGGCAAGCGCGATATTAATCTGGAGATTACACTTGCAAGTGGAGCAGTCGTGGCGCTGTATCTGGAAGAAAGTGCCGGTACGTGGAACTATACCCTCCGTCGGCTACTACGGGCCCAGCACACCGCGCCGGATGGAGCCACGGCGGGATCAACGGCACCACACCGTGCTCCGAACCCCGACCGCGCCACCGATGCAGGGAGCGATGCAGACGAAGCGGCTTCTGGCGACACGCTCCCGGAACGCACAGTGCCGCATCGGGTCGGAATAGCACCGTCCTGACTTTCTTTCTTGATGATCCGCATCTGCTATGATCCGTCCTGCTCTTGCTGCGCTATTTCTTTTTGTGTTTGTGGGATTCGGATCTGTAACAGCACAGTCGGTCGATCAGATCGAGGATGCGGACCTGGCCGAGGCGCTGGCCGAAGTCGATGAGCTACGCAAAGATGGCGAGTTTGGCACCGCATACGGACGCCTCAACGATCTGCAAGGTAACTACCCGGGGCGCGCCGAAGTCCTCTGGCGTGTGGCGGCGACCGAGGTGAACATGGGCGAGCAGCGGGGCAACAGCACGTCCTTTTTTGAGCGCGGCCTGGAGACCGCGAATGCGGCCCTCGAAGCAGATTCCTCGAATGGATACGCCCACTTTGCCCGCTCAATGGCCGAGGGGCGTCTGGCACTGGCCGCGGGCACCCGCGAACGCATCGAACGCTCGCGGGCGGTGAAGCACCATGCCGACCGCGCGATTGAACTCGAAGACGATATTGACGGGGCGTACAACGCGCGCGGACAGTGGAACCGCGAGGTGGCCAGCCTCGGCTTCATGTCGCGCGCCATTGTGCGCACGGTCTATGGCGGGCTGCCTGACGCCTCGTACGAGCAGGCGGTGGAGGACTTTCAGTCCGCCATCGAAATCGAAGATCGCATCTTGCATCGCTACGAACTGGCGCGCACCTACGCCGTCATGGACCGCCCCAACGACGCCCGCGCGGCACTCCGATACGTCCCCGAGGAGGCCGGGGCCTACGAGAACTTCTCCGGCAGGAAGTATCTCGATTTCATCGCCTCGTTTTACGCCGACGACCCGTCGTCGATGGTCGAGACGGGCGTCGACATCGCGGATTTGGACGAGCGCATCGACAGCAAAACCAGCGAGTACTCGAAGGGGATGACCCGCAAACTCCTCCTCGCAGCGGGGCTGATGACCGAACCCCAACTGGCAATCTTAGACGAACCCACGTCGGGGCTGGACCCGACCACGGCCAACGCCCTCCGGGACGAACTCGACGCGGTGGCCGCCGAACTCGTGGGTCGCACCCTCGGCGTTGGCGATCTCGACGTATTCGAGCGTCGAGACGAGCTCATCTTCGTT
>CAJXLX010000133.1 GCA_913056335.1 uncultured Rhodothermaceae bacterium | reverse complement strand
TCAGCGCTACGACAGTGAAGATGATGCCTACGTAGTCGTGCCTGTTGAGGACGACCAGGGCCCCGCCGAGGCTACCGTCATCAGCGAAGGCTCATCCAACGACAGCGGAGGCACCAACCCGCTACTCATTGCGATACCAGCCCTGCTTGTAATTGGGGGTATCGTGTGGTTTATGATGACCGGAAGCAGCGGCGGCCCCTGCGTGGATTTTGCCACCACCTCTATCAACCAGGCCCGCACGTGTTATACAGATGCCGACAATGATACGCCTGTCGAGGTGACGCTCAGCGGCACCGTTACGCGTGCTTATGGCGACTACGTGCGCCTGCAAGACGAAAGCGGCGACATCGGGGCCAGCGGCATCGTGGTGCGCCGCACTACCGGCCCGTTCCATGATGCTATTGGAGCCGGCGACATCACGCGAGGCACGCAGCTTCAGGTGGCGGGCACGCTGAGCGATTTCAACGGACTAATCCAGATTAATGAGCAGGCCCTGGATAGCTACGAGATTACCGGGGAAACCGATGTCCCCGAACCCATCGCTATTGATCTGCCCACGGTAGCCAGCGAGGGCCTCGCCTACGAGAGCGTACTCATCCGCGTCGACAGCCTGCAGATTCAGGGCGATGCCACCGCCTTCGAGGAGCAATCCGACTATGTTGTGGAGCGCGATGGGCGTACTGCCGCGTTCCGTGTGCAGCGTTCTTCAGAGACCGAGCTGCCTGGCACAGCAGTCCCGCAGGCACCCTTCACCTATGAAGGGATGGTTGGCCAGTTCAACGGCGAGCCGCAACTGATCCCCATCCGCACCAGTGACTTGCAGGTGCAAGAGTAGTCAATGCGTGCCTTTGTCGCAAAAGGAGCCCTGACCTGCCGTTGTCTGTAACAGCGGTTTGTACTATGTTTGCAGAAGGCGTATAGCTCCCCAGTGTCCTTTCATCCCGGAGAATCCCGCCCTCTACGAAGTAGTTCAGTTGCCGTTTGAGAGGGGCTTTCACGCCCCGCAAGCACCCAACGATGGGGGATGACCGTGGGGGATAAACACATACTTCTGCACGGTCAACGGTCCAGGTTCATGCGTTGTAACACAACGTAAAGCGCCCCACGCTGCCAGAGCGTGGGGCGCTTCTTGTAATATTGGCTCTTGTCGAGATACACGCTTGAATACGTTGCGCTACGCCGCTTCTGCCGTTGCCGGGGCCCACACTTCGTTTTCCTCTTTCGAGGCGTCCATGTTCACCGGCACGGGGTAGTTGCCCGTGAAGCACGCTGCGCAGTAGCCTTGCGTGTTCTCCGGATTTGCCCCATACACCGCCCGCTTCATACCTTCCGCTGAAAGGTAGGCCAGCGAATCCACCCCGAGCCACTCGCCGATCTCGTCGACGCTGTCGAACTGATTGGCCAGGAGCTCCTCCTTGTTTGGGAAGTCCATGCCGTAGAAGCACGGATGTGTAACCGGCGGACACGACACCCGGAAGTGCACCGATGAGGCTCCTGAATCCCGCAGCATTTTTATGAGATGCCGCGCTGTGGTGCCGCGTACAATGGAATCGTCGAGCACAATGACCGTGCGGTCTTGCAGCAGTCCCTCGACCGTGTTGAACTTGCATCGCACCTTCATTTCGCGGCGGTCTTGTCCAGGCGCGATGAAGGTACGCCCTACGTAGTGGTTGCGGATCAGCCCCAGCTCAAACCGACAGCGGTAGCCTTGCTCCACGCATTCGTTGGCGTAGCCAAGCGTGGCGGTGTTGGCGGAGTCGGGCACCGGGATGACAATCGGCGTTTTGGCGTCGTCGTCGACCTCGGGTACGGGCGCCTCACGGGCCAGCTCTACGCCCAGACGGCGGCGCACCTTGTCGACCATTTCGCCGAAGATCTTGGAGTCGGGCCGCGAAAAGTAGACGTACTCAAAGATGCACTGGCTCACGCCAAAGTTGGTGGGAATCTCGTAGCTCTCGAAGTCGCCGCCGTTGGCGCAGCCCTCGCGGTCGATGACCAGGATCTCGCCGGGCTGAATGTCGCGCACAAACTCGGCACCGATCATGTCGAAGGCACACGTTTCGCTGGCCACGCAGTACGCGGCTCCACCGGCCTGATCGGGATCACCGAGCCGCCCCAGTGCAAGCGGACGAAAGCCGTTCGGGTCGCGCACGGCAATCAGGTGCTCATCGGTCAGGAGCACGAGCGAGAACGCCCCCTCCACCTGCATCAGCGCATCAATGACCTGATTCAGGTGCTTCTGACGGCGGCTCTGGGCCGTGAGGTGCAAGATCAGTTCGCTATCGCTGGTCGTCTGGAAGAGCGTGCCGCGCTCGCTGAAGCTCTTACGCAGTTCGCGTGCGTTCGACAGGTTGCCGTTGTGCGCCAGCGCCAGGTTGCCTTTGCGGTGGTGGACCACCAGCGGCTGGATGTTGGCGCGGTTCTGCGAGGAGCCCGTGGTGGAGTAGCGGTTGTGGCCAATGCCCGCATCCCCAATGAGGTGATCATCGAAAAGCTCTGGATCGTCGAACACATCGAGCACAAGCCCGAAGTCACGATGCACCGGCATGGTGGGCGCTCCGGTATCGGAGTCCGTCGTTGACGTCACAATCCCGCTCGATTCCTGGCCGCGGTGCTGCAAGGCATGCAGGCCATAGTAGATGTGACGCGCGGCATCGGGGGCGTTGAAGATGCCAAAGATGCCACAGTGGTCTTTCACGCTCATAAGTCAGGGGGAGGCTGGCGCCGACAGACATCGGCAGATGGCAGAGAAGCAACAGCGCATCCACGGTAGATGCACATTTGGTCAACCTATGCGGACCGGGGATTGATCCGCTGCCACGTCTGCTTCAATCGGCCTTCGTAGCAAGGTCCAACACGACTGCTGTGGATCGCGCCTGCGGAGAGAAGCTGTACGAGCCCCTGCGCTTGGAGGGACCGACGACGGACCGCTGCTGCCCGGAATGGGCCCGCGTTCGCTCCCGTCAGCCCCGCCGGAGACGTCCGCGCCGGGGGGCACTCCCAGTTTCCGGCTACTGGTATATTTCCTTCATCACGTAGCGTTGAACCGCTACTCATTGGACGCAGAACGTTTCCGGGACACGACCCAGCATGGGTTGAGTTGCCTGCTTCCCTCTACTGCTACAGCACAATCAGGGCAGCCGCCAGTCCGATGCCGACCGCGTTAGCGGTCATATCGCGCCAGCTAAAGACGTTTTGCGGGCGGCGGTGGTCGTACAGTTCTTTGGTGAAGCCAATGGTGAATCCGGAGGTGAGCGCCCACGGAATAGCTTCGTTGTGCGAGAGCGCGGTTTTATGCGTGAGTACGTACTGCGAACTGAGCGTCCACAAAAAGCTATAGCTCAGGTGCAGCGCTTTGTCACGAGCAAGCCACGGGTCGTTGCGGCGTGTGCGGTTCGGGGCGCGATACGAGATCTGCTCTGGGGCCGTGCGGTCTGGAGTGCAGGTGGAGCCGCCTTGCAGGCGCACACTCTGGACCGGCGCGCACCGAGTGGGCTCCTCATGCATCCAAACTGGGGACACAGCAGCGCAGTGGAGTGGGCCGCCCCCAGACATGTTCGGGCAGGCAGCGCGCGTCTGTAGCTGCGCCTGAACAGGCGGGGTCAGCAGGAGGCTGAGCATTCCCCCAACTCCAACCAGCCACCCAAACAGTACGCCGATGCGTTTGCAATACATGGCGTTAGAGCGTGCCGGTGATGTATCCGATGATGATGACGAGCACGACAAGTGGGATGATGTAGCGGATGACGAACATCCAGACCGAGAGCAGTTGGGCGCTCAGGTTGCTGCCCTGCATCATCTCTTGCGCGGCTTCGTCGGCGCCCCATACCCACCCGATGAAGATGCTCAGAAAGAACGCGCCGAGAGCGAGTCCGACACTGCCCACGTAGTAATCCATAAAGCCCAGAAAGCCGGTGTCGGGGCCGAAGAATCCGCCGGCGCTGAGGCTGGGCACTGCGCCCTGTGAGAGGGCGGAGGGGATGGCCATGAGAAAGGTGATGCCCCCAATGATGAGCACCGACTTTTTGCGCGACCACGCGCGCTCGTCCACGAAGTAGGAGACGACGACCTCCAGCAGCGAGATGCTTGAGGTGAGCGCGGCAATGGAGAGCAGAATGAAGAAGGTGAGGCCGACGAGCCCGCCCAGCGGCATCTGGCTAAACACTTCGGGCAGCACCACAAAGACGAGCGCCGGGCCCGTGGCCGGGTCGACGCCCATTGCGAAGATGGCAGGGAAGATCATAAAGCCGGCCATCAGGGCAATCACGGTGTTGAAGACCACCACGTAGATGCCCGAGGTGGCAATGTTTTCTTTCTTGGAGAGATAGGAGCCATACGTAATCATGGCGCCCATGCCCAGGCTCAGCGTAAAGAACGCCTGCCCCAGTGCCGCGATGATAATCTCGGTGGTGAGTCCCGAGAAGTCGGGCATAAGGTAGAACGAGATGCCCTCGCCGGCGCCTTCGAGCGTGACGGAGCGAAAGATGACGAGCAGGATGAGCACCAGCAGAATAGGCAGCAGAATCTTAGACCACCGCTCAATGCCTTGCTCAACGCCGCCCAGCACGACCAGTAGCGTAACGCCCAGGAAGGCCCCCAGCAGCGTAATCACCAGCGTGGGCGAGGCCACAAAGTCCTCGAACCCCATGCCGGGCGCAATGATGTCTTTGACGGCGTAGCCCACGGCCCATCCGGCGATGACGCTGTAGTAGCTAAGAATGATAAACCCAGCCATCACACAGAAGCCCCCTACGATGAGCCAGGCTGAGCGCTTGCCGACGATGGCCTGGATGGCCCCCACCGGGTTGCGCTGGCTGCTGCGCCCGAGCGCGAGCTCGGCAAACAGGTACGGCATGCCGATGCCCAGAATGCAGAACAGATAGACCAGCACAAATGCACCGCCGCCCCCTTCGCCTGCTAAGTACGGAAAGCGCCAGATGTTGCCCAGTCCAATAGCCGAACCGGCAGCAGCCAGAATGAAGCCGAGGCGCGAGCCCCATTGTTCGCGAGCGGGAGCGTCGATGGGCGGTCCAGGTTGCGATGCCATACGAGAAAGCCAGTCAGTCGGGAGGGAACGCGCGCTGCAAGGAGCTACAAAGAAATGTGCCGACGAAGCCGGGGCCGCGCCGCACAGAGTGCGTGCAGTAACAGGGTGTTGTTCGTTACAGATCTGCAAGAAAGTACAAGCACCTACGGCGTCACGCAATCGTATCAGTGCGTTGAGCCGACACGCATTGACGAAGAATCATTCAATTTGGGGAATATATCCTGTTGTAACTACAAGGAAATTGTAGATCGTCGGGCTACATGGCTTGGATGGTGTTCACAATGCCCGTGCGGATCAGCGCAATTGCAATGGCGGCCAGAAAGAGCGTAGCCACTTTGGCAAAGGCCCGTGCTGCGCCGTTCCCGATCAGCGCAATGAGCGCGGGGCCGAAGTAGAACACCACATACGTAATGCTGAGGTTGGCCACCAGTGCGACAATCGTTGGTATGTATCCGACACTGTTTTGCAGCACCAGAAGGGCCGTGATGGCTGCTGGTCCCACAATCAAGGGCGTCCCCAGCGGCACGACGGCCAGGTCGGCCCCCGAGGTGCCCTCCTCCACGCTATCGCTCGTGCCCGGCTGGCGTGTCAGGTTGCTGAAGAGCAGATCGGTAATCGACAAGACGAGCAGGATCAGTCCACCGCCAATGCGCAAGTCATCCACGGTAATGCCGAGCGTCTGAAAGATGAACTGCCCCGCAAGCACAATCACAATGGCGATACCGAATCCGGTCGCGGTGGCGCGCTTCACCAGGGCACGCCGCGTGGGCAGCGTCATGCCCTCGGTGAGCCCCATAAACAGCGGCAGCACACCGAGCACATTCATAGCAACGAAAATGGAGAGAAAGGCTTCAACGTACGGCGTGGTGTTGAGGGTAGGCAGTTCGAGCATGAAGCAACAGGGGGTCAGAGGGATGCGCAGGCATCTGCATGCTTGAGAGCAGAAGGCAGACCCCGCATGAAAGTCAGCGTACGCCACGCCGTACTTTATCGGATGCGGGATGTTTTGCCCCTCCGGTGCTGCACCGACGAACAGCCTGTGGATTTGCCTTCGTTGCACAACGGTTGAACGTAGGTACACGGCGTGTACGTGTTTAGCGACTCACCGCATGGGACGCAAGAGAAGCCAATAGCGTTCGGCACAAGATCGCCGGGGATGCGAGCGATCCCCGGCGATGGGTTTCCTTAGCCCGGGATCAGGAGCGGAGCGGATATCCCGGGCAGTTATTGAATCCCGCTTAACAGATACCACGGCGCGCCCTGTCCCTACAGGAGCGTTCCGCGCAGCGCTTACTCCCAGCACGCAGAAAAACACCCGCGCTTCCCGGAGCCAGAACAGATCTTTACCAAAAGAGAAATGCCTGCGCTACGCGCGGGGCCCATCCGGCGTGTCATCGGCCGACGGGTCCATCCGCCGCGCCCGAAACGCCTCAATGCGCTCCGACGGCGTAGACGGCCCGTCGGACGGCGCATCGTCGGGCCGCTCGACCGGACCCAGCCGCTCAAGCAGGCCGCGCCACGTCCAGTTGTAGCGCTGCCCCATGAGCACTGCAAACACCAGCGCCACCGCGCCCCACGTAAAGAGCGTGCCCGGCGTGGGCGCCATCGACTCCAGGCGAATCAGCGCCGGAGTCGTAAGCACCGATTCGGGAAACGTGACGACCACCGTCCCAAACAGATTGTTGCCAATGTGGATGCCCATCGCCAGCTCCAAACGGTCGTCGGCCAGCGCCACCAGCGCCATGAACGCACCAAAGCCCATGTAATACGCCATCATGAGGCCCGCGCCAAAGCTGGCCACCTCCGGATTCGCCCAGTGCAGCATCCCAAACAGAGCCGACGACAACAGGACCGCCGCCCAGCCCGAGCCCAGCGCCCGAGCGGCACCTTGCATCAGATAGCCGCGCATCACCAGCTCCTCAACGCTCGCCTGAATGGGAATGAGCGTGCCCGCCAGCAGAAGCAGATACAGAAACGGCTTCCACTCAAACGTAATCGCCAGCTCCTCGGTCGTCACCAGCGCCTCAATGCCCAGCGTCGCCACCATCAGCCCCATCCACGCGGCCGTGCCCACGCCCAGCCGCTTCCAGTCGATCTGCTCCGTAGGCGTAATGATCGAGCGCAGGGGCCGCCGATGAAACACAGGCAGGCACACCGCCAGCACCCCCAGCAGAATGACGAACGGCAGCATATTCACCCCAAAGAACTGCAGATTCGTCAGCCCAAACGCCTCAGGCGTAGCCGCCCCCGACTCCACCGGCAGGCTCCCCGACAGCAGCCACACCAGCGCCACCACGCCGATACTGCCCACGACAAACGCGCCCACAATGAGCGAGAGCAGCGTCATAAGATACGGCGACCAGCCCGAGCGGCCCATCCAGGCCTGTTGCAGAAAGCGAGACATCGAAACGACCCTAAAATACTGAGGAAGGAGCATGAGCACATTGCACCTCCCATACGACACGCAGACACGCAAGATGCATGCAGCCCCACCGCCTCATCGCACCGCGGCAGAACCATTCAGAGCCAGATGGAAGCCCCCGGTTAGCGCCTCCGGTGTGCAGATCGCCCCGCGGCCCCATCACCCCGCCCCCTCTGAAGGCCGCACAGCCCGCGCGGACAATCCACCTCCGCCCTACACATTCCCGTTCGCGGGGATA
>CAJXLX010000132.1 GCA_913056335.1 uncultured Rhodothermaceae bacterium | reverse complement strand
GCCCCCATCGTTGTCGGATGGGCCTTCGCTGATGACATTGGCCTCAGCTGGCCCCTGGTCGTCCTCAACGGGGACGACCACGTAGGCATCGTCTTCACTGTCGTAGCGTGTTGAGGCGTGCTCCAGCGTGGTGCGCAAGTCGTGGGCCGATTGCAGCCGCTTTGAAGGATCGACCCGAAGCGCATCCAGAAGCACGTCGCGCACCTCGGGCGAGGTGAAGGCATCGGCATCCTGCACAAGCAGCTCCATCGGGTCGGCCTGGTCGTCAGAGAGCCGGTCTTTGGCCGTCGGAAGCTCCTTGCCCGTCACCATCATACAGATGGTTGCGGCGGCAGCGTAGACGTCGGTACCAGGGCCCTGCTCGGCACGGGGCGTGTACTGCTCAATGGCGCTGGTGCTGGGCCGGACAAAGTCGTCAAGCGCATCGAGGTCACGCGCCAACTGCAAGCAGGCTCCGCGGAAGCCGGTAACGAGTACGTTTCCATCGGGCAGGAGGCGGATCGTGTCGGGCGAAATGCCGCCGTGGTAAAGCCCGGCCTCGTGGGCTTCATGCAGCGCCTCGAGTACGGGCATCATAATTGTGAGGGCCGCTTTTTCAGGTAATGTGCCCTTGCTGCGCAAGCCTTCAGCGAGCGACATACTCGGCTGCTGACTGCGCACACGATACATGGTGCCGTTCGCCTCGAACACGTCATAGTTTTGAGGCAAGGCTTGGTGCGAAAGCTGGCGCAGGGCGCGCGACTCCTTAGCAAAGTAATCGAGGCCCTCGTCGAAAGCGGCCTGCTGATTTGTCCCTTTTGCACTGACCGACGTTTTGCCAGACTTACGGCGGATAAGGGGCGACGGGAAGAACTCACGGATGATAACCTGCTGACCATCATCGGAGCGCTCGCCCAGGTATTTGAAGTCGAACGGACTGGAGTCTTCCAACGTGCGCCGAACGGTGTACATACCGTTTAGCACGGTGAGCGGAGCTAAATCCATAGTTGATATAAAGAAGCTAAGGCGGGAGGTAGCAGTGAACGAGCAAACAGCTGTGTCCGGCTCCAGGCCATGATCCGGACATCACCGTCTGGGTACAGGCCGTGCCCGGTTACAAGCACATGCTGAAGGTGGGGAAAACGCGGGGTACAACCGTATAAGTAAGGGGGCGCCTGTTGTTGCTTTACGAAACCAAAAAGGAATCCAGCGCGCTATCCTTGAATTTCGGTGACCAGGTCAATCTCGTTGAGCACGGCCTGTACGTCGAAGCACTCTTGAAACGAGCCTTCGTACACGGTGGCCTTGCCCTTGGTGTGCACCGTCCAAGCCAGCTCCTCAGCTTTTGCAGATGAGCACCCGGTTGCCTTCACCAGTTGAGTAATCACCTCTTGAAAGGTGTGTACCTCGTCGTTAAAGAGAACGACCGACCAGGGGGCGTCTGTGTCGGTGCCATCATCCTCCTTTTCGAGGACCTCTACATCGGGCGAGACGGTTTCGGGAAACGCAGTCGGATACGCGGCGGCAGCAGGACGCCCCGCTTCCCAGCGCAGCACGGACCTATACCCATCCGAGAGAACATCAGGCGACAGCGGAGTAGGAGCCATACGACCATAAGCTATGTGTAAGCATCTCGGCGAGGCCAACAGCATGGGAGTGCTATGCGGCAGACGGCGAGGCAGCGGTAATACTGATCTCATAGTTTTCCGTAACGGGGTTGGCCAGCACCTTTTGGCACGACGTTTCAGCCACGTCGTAGGCTGTATCTTTGTCTTCAGCCTCGATGGTCAACTCAATGCGTTTGCCAACACGCACGTCGTCTACTGTGGTGTGGCCCAAGTTTTGGAGAGCTTGGTGTACGGCCTTGCCTTCGGGGTCAAGGATCGAAGGGCGAAGCGTAACCGAAATGGTGGCGCGATACGTGGGCATAAGTAGAAAGCAAAAACCAAAACAAACGAACACAGCCCCCGGCGGTCTATGCGCAGCTACGCAATTGGGGTAGCCAGCGCTTTGCCCAGGCGATAGGCAGCATGGCCCATGCCGTGAAGTACATACAGCGAGAGCACGGCAAGGAGTCCAGTGGCCTGCAATCCTACAATAAGCACACCGGCGAGCACATATGCCAGTACCTTTTGCGGGCGTGCCCGGATGTAGGCGACCGTAGGGCGTGGAATGGCGTCGAAGTTGATGCTCGACACCATGAGGGCGGAAAGCACAATGACAGCAGGAATCAGTATGCGCACTTCGGCCAAGGCCGGTCCCCAAGAGGCGGTTTCGGCGGTAAGAATCAACGCTACAACCGTAACCGCCTGCACGGGAATCGGCAGCCCTTCGAAGTGGTCTTTCTTCTCGCCGTCAAAGCTCATGTTGTACCGGGCCAGCCGTACTGCACCGCATAGCGCGGGCAGCGCGGCCACAATGAGCCCGAGGGGGCCAAAGTCATTGAGGCTGTACACGTACACCAGAAACGCGGGGGCAACGCCGAACGACACGACATCGCTCAGCGAGTCGAGCTCCACGCCGAAGGGGCTTACGGCATTGGTGAGACGCGCCATCATGCCATCCAGCAGATCGAAGAAGCCAGCCAAGACAATAAGCCAGCAGGCCATTGTGAAGCTGCCTTCCCACACCTGCGTAAGGGCCAGGAAGCCACAGAATAAGTTCATGAGGGTGAAGAACGACGGCACAGCTACGCGGGGCGGCGGGCGCTCGCTACGAGCGGCTCGGCGTTCGGCGCGGTACACCTTAAACCGTTGGCGAATGGCGCGGCGCCGCGAGGCGGTATCGGGGGAGGCGTTGGGCGGAGCCGAAAACGTAGAGTCGGAGGTGCGCATGAGCACGAGGCAGGCTACCAAAGGGAGCAACAGAACGCAGGCTTATGCAGCAACATCGCGAGAACGTGTTGAGGCGGCACCATCAGGCGACGTAGAAGCACTGGAGGTGGGCACATGCCCAATGATTGTTTCCCCAGACCGCACCCGCGTACCCACGTCAATGGCCCACTCGACGGACGCAGGCACCAGTACGTCCATGCGCGACCCGAACTTGACGATACCATAGCGCGCCCCAGCCTCCACCTCTTGCCCCTCATGTAGCGTAAACTCAATGCGCCGGGCCACCGCGCCTGCAATCTGCTTGAAGACAATAGGTATGCCCGATGTGTGGTGCATGCCCACTTCGGAACGCTCATTCTTCTCGCTGGCCTTCGGATGCCACGCCACCAGGTAGTCGCCGGGCACGTAGCGCGTCCAGGCAATGGTACCGGTGGCGGGCACGCGGTTGACGTGCACATTCAGCGGCGAGAGAAAGATCGAGCAGCGCCGCACGGGGCCGTCGATAAAGTCGGATGTCTCGTTCTCCACAAGCTCAACTACTTTCCCGTCGGCGGGGGCTACGAGGGCGAATCCAGTGCGCGCTGCATCGGGCGCGTGGCGCTCAGGGTCACGAAAAAACCAGATGGTAAACCCGAGCGCAAGGATGCCGAGGCCGCCCAGCAGCACCAGCCAGAGCCCGCCCAGCCAGGCCCCGAGTCCACCCAAAAACAGCGTCAGTGTGGCGGCCCCACCGATAAGCGGATAGCCTTCAGGAGCAAACGACACAGTCAAGCAGTGGGTTGGTGGGAGGGAAGCGGTGGGGACGGCTGGGCCGTGAGCTTATTGATTGGCTCCGTTCATCGCCGGTTCTGACGCACGCGTCGACGTGAACGAGGTCGAGGTGCTAATGTCCATGTCAATCTCTTGCATCTGATTCTGGCCCGGTGGGGTGAACTCGGCAAAGCCAGACACCGAGGCCGACATCTCGCTCGATTGCGTCAGGCCCGATTCCAGGTCGATGGTCATCGTGCCCGACTGGGACCCCGAGAGGAAGGCTTCCGCTTCCAGTTGTCCGAGTTCTAAGGGCGCACCGTTGGTGTTGATGTCAACAGCAACGCTAACGGTCGCCGTCCCGTCGGTAACGTCGTCGAGCGTGTAGGTAGCGTCCACGGTAAGCGGCACGCCAACGTTCATATCAATCTCCTTCGACCAGCTGTCGCCAACGGCAACCGGCTCGCTGGGGTAGAAGCGGAACTGGTTTAGAATCGGATCGACCAGCATGTCACTGTCGGGGCCGTTCTCGCCCATGAGCGAGTCGACCTGTGCGGTAAGCGAGTCGCGATTGCCAACAAACGCGCCGCCCTGGTCGAGTTCAAGACGAAGGGTTTGGTCAATCATGGGGGCGAGGGCCGAGGCAATCGGACCGGTCGCGGTGCTATC
The DNA here is from genome assembly GCA_913056335.1 of uncultured Rhodothermaceae bacterium. GTDB lineage: Bacteria > Bacteroidota > Rhodothermia > Rhodothermales > Salinibacteraceae > Longimonas. The sequence continues at coordinate 3,697 of CAJXLX010000132.1, read as the reverse complement.
GGCACTGTCGTAGGATTGGCCCTGCCCTCCCGGGGCGCTGAAGTCCACCTGCATGCGATCGGTGGTGGTTTCAAGGGTGGTGATGCCGTCTTCGGTATAGTCGGCCACGTGCAGCGTTTGCGTGACTGTCTGTTCTTGCTCGGTGTCGAAGGCGTTGCCCTGCACCATCATGTTGTTCGTAGTGCTCTGCGTACGCTCTGTGGTGTAGGTGGCGCCGCGTTCGGGAGCCAGCCGGATCAGGTAGGTGCCGTTGCCCTGATCCCACGACGGGCGTTCTATGGGCGCAGGAGCGGGCTCGCTATTGGGTGCTGAGTTTGATGTGGTGGATTCGCTGCTGCTGCAGGCTGCGAGACTGAACAAAAGGAGCACGCTGATGCCGAGCATCCATGAGGAGCGTGGCATGGTGATAACTGAACGCATGAGTACAAGGCCGTTGGTGGAGAAAGAGCGAGCAAACTGCTGAAGTTTACATAGAGACACACAGAACATACGAGTCTGTCTCACAAACTAAAAGCAGATTTGATGCAAATATTTCCGATGGGGGGTGGGGAAAATGGAGCTGTACGTGCCGCATTGCATCGAGACGCAGGAGCGGGCGCGCGCCCCGGCCGCCCGAAGACAGGAGGCTACGACGACGATCCGTTGCTGGGGGCATCGGGACGGTCGAAGAGGACGGAGTGCTCCAGCCCTTTGGCTTCATCCAAAAAGAGCTGCATGTGCGGGAAGGGGATCTCGATGTTGGCGTCGCGCAGGGCCTCGCGCACTTTTTCGGTGTAGGCCCAGCGCAGGGGGACTTCGGTGGAGGGGTCGCGCAGGTAAAACCGCAGCTTCATGTTCACGCTGGAGCCGGCCATTTCGGTAACGACGACGGTGGGGCTGGGTGTGCTGAGGATGCGGTCGTCGTTCTCGCACAGTGGAAGGACCACCTGGCGCGCCTCCTCGGGGTACTCCTTGTAGGCAATCCCGAAATCCACATCTACGCGGATGGTGTTGCGCTTGGTGTGGTTGATGAGGCGGTTGGTGATCATAAAGGTGTTGGGCAGCACCATAATTTCGTTGCGCACCGTGCGGATGCGGGTGGAGCGCAGCGTGATCTCGTCGACCTGCCCGTACTGGTTTTCGACCTCGATGTAGTCGCCCACCACAAAGGGCTCATCCACCAGAATGGTGACGCCCGAGATGAAGTTTTCGAGCGAGTCGCGCGCGGCAAAACCAAGGGCGATACCGGCGATGCTAAGCCCGGCCACCAGCGCGGTCACGTCGATGCCCAGCTGCCCCAGTACGATAATGGCGACGAGCGTGATGGCGACGACGCGATACGACTTGAGCAGCAGGTTTTGTAGCCCGGCATCCACGCGATCGCTGCGGGTAAGGACCTGGGTGAGCGCGCTGTCGACCAGGCGATATGCGGTGTAGAACACCAAAAACGCGACGCTTGCCAGCAGCAGACGGGGCAGCAGCACTGCGGACAGGCTGAGGACGCTCTCCCAGAGCTGCTCCGACATCAGCTCCCAGTTGCCTTCCAGAAACAGGCGCACAGCCTCTCGGAAGGTTTCGTTGAACTCGGCCAGGCCCTCGGTGCCGTCGTCTTCCGGCGTTGGGGCCGGGGCGGCGGTTGTGTCGGCGGGAACGGCCTGTGTGGGGAGAGCCTGTGTGGAAAAGGCATGCGTCATAGAAGCCATAGGCGGCACCACATCGTTCAGGGGCGGTGGGAAAGCGATAGGGTGTAGCGCGCGGCCATGGGGCCGTAATGCCACGAGGCCGTAAAGGCTACTGCCCGCGGTGCTGTTGGGCGGCCTGCAGTGTGTTACGCAGTAGCATGGCAATGGTCATGGGCCCTACGCCCCCAGGCACGGGCGTTATGGCGTGGGCCTTGGGTGCAATGGCGTCGTAGTCGACATCGCCCACAAGGCGGTAGCCGCGCTCGCGCGTTTCGTCGTCGACGCGGTTGATGCCGACGTCGATCACGGTAACGCCCTCGCGCACCATGTCGGCGGTAATAAGCTTGGGGCGCCCCACCGCTGCCACCACGATGTCGGCCTCGCGGGTGTGGGCAGCCAGGTCGCGCGTTCGGCTGTGGCATACGGTGACGGTGGCGTTGGCATTCCGCTGCATGAGAAGCGCGGCCAGCGGCTTGCCTACAATATTCGAGCGGCCTACAACCACTGCGCGCTGCCCCGAAAGGTCGTCGAGCGCGTGCTCCAGCAGCACCATGATGCCCGACGGCGTAGCGGGGGTAAACTGCGGCATGCCAATGAGCAGGCGGCCCAGGTTCTGCGGGTGGAAGCCATCGACGTCTTTGGCGGGATCGATGGCTTCGATGACCGCGTGCGGGTCGATGTGGTCGGGCAGCGGCAGTTGCACCAGGATGCCGTCGACGGCATCGTCGGTGTTGAGCGTGTCGACCAGCGCCAGCAGGTCATCTTGCGAGATGCTGTCGGCGCGCCGGTGCACGGTCGATTCGATACCGACCTCGGCCGCCGCTTTCTTCTTACCGCGCACGTACGAGGCCGAGGCGGGGTGGTCCCCCACCAGCACCACCGCCAGCGCGGGCGGGGCGGCGTCTTGCGCAAAAGATTCGACAGCCTGGCGCGTTGCTGCACGGACCGATTCGGCCACCGCGCGTCCATCAAGGCGAGCGTCCACGAGATCAGAAGAAGTAGATGAGACAAGTACGCGTGTTGCTTCTGCAAGCAACCTGTGCCTCCAGTATAAAGCGACACGGTCTGCAATACAACGCTCGGGCGCCGGAATTATTGACAAAGGGCACCACGCTGTTGCATCTACAGAGGAACACGCCGAAAAAACGACAGGTTCAGCCTACGGTCTATATTCTGTGTAACTAATCGTCTGTTATGAGCGCTTCGTCGCGTCCAGTTGTCGTTATGAAGTTTGGCGGCACCGCCACAGGGGCGGTCGGGCGGATGCGCACGATCGGTGCGGTCGTCCGACAGGCGCAGGCATCGGTGCGGCCGGTGCTCGTGGTGTCGGCGTTGTCGGGCGTGACGCGACGGCTTGATCGCGGACTCCAGGCGGTTGTGGCAGCGCGCGAGGCCTCGGGCACAGCGGCAGACGCCGTCATCGACACACTGCTGGCGGATCTGAAGACGCGTCACCAGACGCAAGCTCGCGAGGTGCTCTCTGAGGCAGCAGCCTCGGCGTACGAAGAGGACCTGCAGGAGCATCTGGAGGCACTGCGCCTCCGCCTGCACACCGTGGTCGATACCGGATTTACACCGGCCCTGCGCGATGCGGTGCTGGCTACCGGCGAGCAGCTGTCCGTGCCCATGGTGGTGGCTACGCTGCAGGATCAGGAGGTGGCCGCCCAGGCGGGCGATGCCACGGCGCTGCTCCAGACCGACGCCACCTACGGCGAGGCCAACGTGCATCTGGAGGTCTCGAAAGCGCAGGTGACGGACTGGTTTGCGACATTGCCCGATGAGGCGGTGCCGGTTGTGGCCGGGTTCGTGGGCGCGGATGCGAACGGTGCAACCACCACCCTCGGGTTCGAAGGCAGCGACTACACCGCCGCGCTGTTGGCTGCATTTCTGCATGCCGATTCGCTTACCCGCTTCACCGACGTAGATGGCATCTACACTGCTGATCCCAGCACCGATGCCGCCGCGCAGCGCCTGGACCGCTGAGGGCCGTGGTCCCACTTCCAGGAACAAGTCAGCGGGCACGGCGCTGGGCAGGA
>CAJXLX010000131.1 GCA_913056335.1 uncultured Rhodothermaceae bacterium | reverse complement strand
CGGTTGATGACGAGGACAAGCCCGCGCCCCATGCCCTAGCCAAGTGCCGCTACGGCCCCCAGTTGCAGCACCACGCCCCCTACAAGCGAGCCCACGTCGGCCTCCCCGGTCGTAATGATAGACGCCAGAAGCAGCGTCAGGTAGATGCTGATGGGGTCGTTGGTGCCCGATTCGGTTTCGAGCACGCCCTGCAGCCGTTCGGGCAGCCCGCAGCCCTTGAGCACGCTGAACACCGCCGCCGCGTCGGTAGGAGCGAGCACAGCACCCAGGAGCAGCCCACCGAGCCAGTCGAGCGGCGTCAGCAGATACGCCAATCCGCCAATGAGTGTCATTTTCAGGAGCACCCCGACGGTGGAGAGCATCCCTGCAGGCACGATGGAGTCGAGGAAGAGGCGGGCGTCGGTATCCAGGCCGCCACTGAGCAGGATGACCGCCAGTGCGAGCAGGCCCACGTTCAGGCTGAGCGCGTAGTCGGCAAAGTCGACGCCCGCCGTTCCGGCGATCATGCCCACGCCTACGAAAAGCACGAGCGCGGGCACGCCCACGTGCTGAGCAAAGCGCGTGCTTAGGATAGCGGCGATGACGAGCAGACTGCCCAGCAGAACGTACAGCGACACAGGCACACGGAGCGGTGAAGGAGGCGGGCGGTAGCGTGGTTAGCGCGGCGGACGCGCCGTTTGCACCTGCAGCAGGCGATCGGTGCCCACACGGGCATCGCGATAGTACACGAAGGTCAGGTACTGCCGCGCGTAGCGCAGTGAGGCTCGTTGCAGCACGCGCTGCAGCCCGGCATCGGTCGTCTCATAGCGATAGGCATGCAGGCCCTGTTTGATGCGTAGCGTAGCGGTGTAGTGCTCGGCCTGCGCATCCCACTGCATGGGGATGCCCTCGGGGGCTACGGGGCCATTTAGCTGCACAGCGCCCTGCACCGGCACGGCATCGGGCGGCACAAGGGCGAATTGCACGTCCACGTACTCGCCCGAGAGCTCGCCGTCGGGCACGCCACGCAGCGCGTCTCGGATGACCGAGCCCCCACCCAGCGCAGCCGGTTCGCCCTCAAGTATGCGGGCGCGGTCGGGGTCGAGCACTACACGGGGCGGACGCCGCTGGCGGTCGACCCGGGCAATGCGAATGCTGGTGCGCAGGTTGCTCAGATCCAGTTCAAGCGAGGGCACTTCGGGGGCAAACGCGGCTTCGCGGTCAAGCTCGAAGCCGAGCTGCGGCTGTGCGTTGAGCAGCGGACGCGTGCTGCACCGGGGTGCTTCGAGCATAATGTCGCGTGCAAAGCAGACGGTATAGCCATAGGGGTTGCCCTGCAGGTCGTCGGGCGGTGTAAACCGCAAGGTAGGGCGGAGCGGGACCTGTGCCGTCCCCGGCTGGCGCAGCGCCTCCAGCTCCAAGTTGCCCGCGGCCTCTTGCTCACTCACATAAAACGGGCGCTCAAACAGCACCGCGTCGCGGTTGCCCTGCTCCGTCACACGCACAATGTAGTTGCCACTCACCGTAAAGCCGATGCTGTCGTTAGGAAATTCGTAGGTGTAGTGCACATACGGCACCTCGGTGCCGCGCGAGAAGCGGTAGTTGAGCAGCCGGTCGGAGGCAAAGCTCTGCATGTACTGCGAGGGCGTCAGGTCGCGCCGCCACGTGCGGTCGGCGTGGATGAAGTACACGCTGAGCGGACGCCCCTCCTCCACGAGCAGGTCAAACGCCAGCGTCAGGGGCGTGCCGCCTTGCATCGACAGCACCGGCAGGGCGCGCTCGTCCTCGCCCCGATAGAGCTGAACGGTGCGCACGGTAGAGTCTGCAGGAGCCAGCAACGCCCGCGGGGGACGCGGCTCCTCGGGCGAAGAGGACGTCTCCTCGCTGCTTGCGCATCCGCCGGTGAGGAGCGCCAGGAGCAGCAACAGCAGACCCAGCCCATGCGCCCACGGACAGAACACCCCAGAGAAGGTCTCGGGGTCAGAACATGAGGGGCACACAGACATGAACGTATACGCGTTATACAAAAAGGACGTATGACTGCAGCAGAACGCTACGTCGTGCTGAACGAACCCTGCTGCTTACGGTTCGGGCAGGTCTTTGGCCGCGCAGGTGGCTACCGGCGTACCGGTGCGCATCCACGCTGCACGTCGAATTTCGTGCGTTAGGACGCCGTAGAGCGGACGCGCGTTCTGCGCGTGGGCTTCCGTTCGGGCGGTACATGCGGCCTCGTGCAGGGCATCTGCATCGCGCTGATGGCGGGCGGCCTGTACGGTGCCCAGGTGGATGCGCAAGCGCCACGTATTCCGCGAGCCCTGTGCCATCTCCGCTGTGCGCACCGTATCCAGATGGCGGGTTCGGTGGAGGCGCACGTCCAGCGTGTCCGACGAGAGCCGCGCCTCAAACATCTGAAGTCGACGCTGCCACGTGGAGTCGGGCGGCTGCCCAGCGGCAGCATCCAGCGCCTGAGCTATGTAGCGCGTGCGGGATTCAATCGCAGCGCGTGGCGTGGCCTGCTCGGCCCGGCGGTACGCTTCGGCGGCCCGGTTCCAACGTGCGTGGCGGGCGTGGCTCTGCGCGAAGAGGGCCCAGTCTTCAGCCTGCCACGTCTCTGCATCGCCCAATGCCTGCGCCACACTGTCGGACGGCTGCGTGGTCATCTGCGTGCGCGCCAGCAGGCGACGCGCGGGCGTGAAGTCCGGATGCTCATCTATCACCGCGCGCAGCGTTTGCCGCGCAGCGGTGGTGTCGTAGCGACTCAGATCCGCCTGCGCCTGATCGTAGCGTGCCTGCGCAGGGAGCGGTTCGTAGGGGCAATCGAGCGCAAAGAAGCCGGGGATGCGAAAGCGGCGCTGCGCTACCGGACGCGCCTCGGTATCTACCTGCGGCTGGCGTTGAAGCCGGCTTAGCCACGCATCTGTGAGCGCATCGATGGAGCATCCGGTGGAGGCTTCCAGATTGCCCCAGGCGTATGCATCTGCAATGGCATCGTGGCCGTGCGCATCTGCCACCGATGCCACAAACGAGCCAAACACCGTGTAGGATACCCCGCCGGGCGCGCTCCAGAAGCCCCAAGGCGTGGCGCGCTGCTGCACCATTTGGGCGCGGCGGTCCAACTCGCCAGGGCGCGTGGCCGCAAGCACCTGGTCGTGGGGCGGCGGACGGCGCGTGGGGGCATCCAGGGCCACGGCCCAGCCTTCCACCAGCCCCACCGACCACGACGCGTTGACGACAGGCAGCCCGTACGGGCGCGTCATGAGATGCGCCATTTCGTGGGGCATCGAGCCGTACCGCTGCATGAGCAGATGCATCTGCGGCGTAGCCAGCCACACGGGAGCCACGCTGGTGGTGTGTGCTCCGGTGAGCCGAGCCCGCGTCTCGGCATCCGGGTACAGGTACACCTGGATGCCCGTGGGCGCCTCGGAGCCGGCCTCCAGGTCGTGCGCCAGACGGGCGCGCTCAAACTCCAGGTCGTCTCCAATGCGCGCCACAGTTGATGAATCGAGGGCAGCCCTATCGTAGTGCACGTCGAAATGTTCGGTGGTGTGCTGCGCACCCAGTGCGTGCTGGATGCGCTGAGCCGACGTGTTGATACGCAGCGCGTCGGCATAGACGTAGGCGCCCCCCAACGCTACGGCAGCTATACCTGCCACGACTGCGGGACCTGCCGACCAGTGTTCCTGGCGAAGCACGTATCCACGTGCCACGAGCAGCACGGCCCAGAGCAGCGTCGTTGCCCGAAAGGCGATGAGTCCGGGCCGGAAGGGCAGGAACCGGTCGTAGATGGGCGCAAGTACGCCGCCAAACACGTGGTTGTAGGTGTAGAACTGCGGATGCAGCCCGATGTCGTACGCCGGGCCCGCAATGGCAATGAGCCCTCCAATGCCCAGGAGCCGCGCCGTCGCATACCGCGTGGGGCGGCTCGTGAGCCAGTAGGCCAGTGCTACGGCGAAGAGCGCTGAACACAGCGGGAAGAGCAGGAAGTAGCCGAATCCGGCCACCAGATCGCAATGCGTGCGCCAGAGCCCCGGCATCAACAGTCCTACGAGTGGGATGCCCAGGAAGGCGATGGCTGCCCCTGTTACACGCAGTAGAGAACGTCTCGTATCCCGAAACTGGCGTACGGCGAAGGCTCCACTGCCTACGAATGCCACCGCAGCCCAGACCACGCCGGCCGGGTAGTGCAGCGTCGCCAGCGGGGGCACGCTCCAGCAGAGGACGGCCACAGCTACGTATCCGCCAATGAGGAATCGTGGCATCATGCGCGCCCCATGTTATGTTGGCAAGCCTGCAAGCGTGCACATCCTGGCGTGTGCTAAATCAGGCTGAAGGTAACGCCGACCGAGAGGACCTCTTTGATCTGCACCGCATCGCTCACGTTCTCGTTGTAGAGCGCGACGAACTCCAGCTCCGTGCTCAGCCAGTCGTTGACCCGCAGCGACACGTTGTTCTCCCACGTGACATCGGGCGGGCTTTCAATTTCATTAAACGACAGAAATACGTTCAGCGTGGAGCGCCAGCGTACGTTTTCCATGAGCTCAATGTCGACCACGTTGTTGAGCTCGGCCCCCGCTTCCAGACGCAGGAAGTCGTTCGTATCCACGTCATAGAGCGGACGCAGCTCCTGGTCTTTCACGATGGTCTGCTTCGTGGCCCCACCAACTCGCAGCATATACCACGGCGCGGGCTCGTACGTAAGACCGAGCGACTGCGTAAAGAACGCAGGCGACAAGAAATTAGACACCAGCACTGGCGTTTCGCGATTTACATCATCGCCAAAAGGATCCTCGTCGTAGTTGAACCCCTTTACAAACTGTGTACGTAGTACGGAGGCAAATGTCGGATTAAACAACCTGAAGAAGCCGTCGCCAATGTAGCGCTGGGCCATCTGCAAACGCAGCACGTCTTCAGACTTACGGAACGGCTCATTCTGCTGGTTGAGGAACCCGATGCGGAAGTCCCCCCGGTACATCTGGGCCAGATGCTCTGTAGTCCGACGTGCCTCTCCATTCAGCGCCACCGAAAACGCAACCGACTGCACGCCCCCTTCCTGCCAGTTGCTATAGGCGGCCTGTGACCCCGAAAATCGAAGCCCCATGTCATACGTCCACGGGTGGGGCTCCTCTTCTTGCGGAGGCTCCGGCTCATCGGAGGTCGTAGGAAGCGATTGACCGTGAGCAGCAAGCGGGAGCAGGCTCATAAGCATCATGCTGGCAAGCAGCATGCCCGCCTGTGCGAGGCTGTAGCGCGGTGCTTGGGGCATAGAAGCGGTCGTATCAGTAGGCATGAATCAATGGAGAGCTATTGGGAACGAACGGAAGTGGTAACTGGAACGGCGTACGACGCACAATATTCGGTATACACAACGCAGTGCACACTCCCTGCAACGGCTGTGTTATATTATGGGTAGCACAGCTGATTTGCCACACAGGAGCTCCACAGGAGCCCCCTATGCAGGAATGCCCAGAAGGCGGGTCCGCATCAGCGCGGGCTTGCCTTCCGGGCATACTCCATGTGCATAGATTCTCCGCGCCTGTGTAGGCTACACGGAGCATCCATCACAGGGAAACCAGACGATAAAGCGGCTGGCTCAAACGAGCGCTTACAGCTCCTCGTTTTTGATATCCTGGATTTCCTGACGGATTTCGTGGGCCAGTTTTTTCAGGCTCATCATGCTCTTCCGAGCACGCGTGCCCGCAGCCTTGTTTTCTTTTTCGTAGAACTTCATGAGGTCTTCCTCAGCATCTTCTACGAGGCTGGTGAGCTGGCTATAACGTTCTTCAAAAGTGCTCATAGGTGCGTTAAAACGGGTTTTAAGATTCTAAAGATCGGCGGTTTTAAGCGTCCAAACATAACCCCCCCTTGTACCGCATTCAAGCCCGATATGGCGTCTGTGGCGTTTACTCGCATCTTTGACGTCAATTTACCCAAAGGTTCAATCCATAGGCGCAATACGGGTCCCCTGCGGTGCATCTCCGCCGAAAAATCCGTCTGTATTGGTGATTAGTACAGGCATATGCTGCGCTACGAGCACATCAACCGCGTTTCTGTAGGGTATGTTGGGATGCGAAGGCGGGCAGACCTCGTGCACCGTACCGTCATGATCTTGCAGGCCCGGCGTATCATCCGGATGAAAGACCACCACGCGCACGGGCGGATCGTCAGTCACCGCATCAGCGGCAAAGTGGCGGGCCAGCGCCGCAGCAGCCTCCGGAAGCGGCACCTCCTCAGCAATCGTATCGGGGTCAGACGCAATCATCGACGAAACCACAGCAACTACGTGTTGCTTGAGCAGCGCGTCGAGCCATCCCAGGTTGTTGGCTGCCGCAATCGTGCCGTCGTCGGTGCGGCGAAGCAGCTGGCGGTCGGTGCCCTGAATGCCCACCGTGGGCACCACCTGGTCGGTGAGTGTGGCGACAATCGACTGGTTCGTTTCGCGCAGATCGCGCTCGACCAGGCGGCGCTGCTCTTCCGTCTCCACCGGCAGGAGTCCGTTTTCGCGCTCTATGAACTGGCCCTCGGCCTCGAACGTGCGCTCGACCTTTTCGCTACTGCCGTGTACAATCAGCGCCCGCCGGTGGCCCACGGGGTGCTGATGAAACTGCTGCGCCAACGCCTCCAGAAACAGCGGGTCGCTGACGTGTTCGGTATCCAAATACAAAATGTAGAGCACAGCACCAAGCGGCGGGTTATCCAAAAAAGCAAACGCGCATGCCCAACGAGCAGGCAAAGCGCCTGGTTCGCACCGTGCTTCTTGTATCGGCCCTCTGGGGAGGCATCAAGGTGTTATTTCATACCGTGTGTATTGACGATGCGGCGGCTGTGTGCTTCATTGATATGTGCGCCTCGCACAGCCCGGCCCTTCGGTCCCTCTTCGCCTGCTCGCTCCGCCCCACTCCTGCTGCTATGGACGACTTTTGCCATCTGCATTGCCACACCCAGTACTCGCTGCTCGACGGCGCGGCGGGTATCGACACCATGATCGACCGGGCTCAGCAGAAACAGATCCCAGCGGTCGCGATCACCGACCATGGCAATCTGTACGGCGTGCCTGAGTTTTACACCACAGCGCGCGACAAGGGCGTGCAGCCAATCATTGGATGCGAGTTCTATCTAACGCCCAGTGGCATCCACGACAAAAAAGACAAGACCCGCTACCACCAGGTGCTGCTGGCCAAGAATGAGGTCGGTTACCATAACCTAATCAAGCTGTCGTCGAAGTCGTACACCGATGGCTTCTACTACAAACCGCGCATCGACCACGGGCTGCTACGCGAGCATCACAAAGGACTTATCGCTACCACATGTTGCTTGCAGGGCGAGGTGCCCCAGGCTATTCTGCACAAGGGGGAAGCGCGGGCCCGGGAGATTTTTGAGATGTACCTCGACATCTTTGGCGACGACTACTACATTGAGTTTCAAGACCACAACATCGACGACCAGCACACCTGCAATGAGGTGCTGGTACGCTGGGCCCGCGAGTACGACGTGGCCGTTGTTGGCACTAACGACGTGCACTACGTCGACCAGGAAGACGCCGAAGCGCAAGATGTGATGCTCTGCCTCCAAACAGGCAAGCAGTACAACGACCCGAACCGCATGCGCTTCGAGAACGACCAGTTCTACATGAAGGGCGCCCACGAGATGGTCGACGCGCTCTCGGACCTGCCCGACCCAATCCAGCAGAATGCCCTCACCAATACCGCCGAGGTCGCCGCCAAGTGCGACTTTGAGCTGCCTATGGGCGACTTGCTCATGCCGCACTACCCCATCCCCGACGCGTTCGACGACGACATGGACGCGTATCTGCGCCATGTGGCATTTGAGCGAGCGAAGGAGCGCTATCCCGAACCGCTATCCCAGCGCGTCGTGGACCGGCTCAACCATGAGCTGGGCATCATCAAGGAAATGGGATACGCCGGCTATTTCCTGATTGTGCAGGACTTTACCGATGCCGCCCGCGATCT
>CAJXLX010000130.1 GCA_913056335.1 uncultured Rhodothermaceae bacterium | reverse complement strand
GCGACGAGTGTCCGGAGCGCGAAGATAGCGTTGTACAGCAGGTCCTCGGCCCGGGCGTTGGGGTCGATGAGGACCGCGTCGTAGGCGTCCTGGAGCGCCTGGTAGCGTTGCGCTTCGGTCAGGGCCTCGCGAATCACCGACGCTACGCCCATGCGGGTACGCGGCACCACGTCGCTACTTTCGCCGTGCACGCGGGTGGGGTTTTCGCCCAGCGCAAACTTGATGGTCCGCGGGGCACCCTCCATGCGCAGTGCGTCGGGGTGCGTCATGCCGTAGCGGTGCTTAATGGTTTCATTGCGTCCGCCAATGACGTTGGCGGAGCCGTGCATGACGTGCGAGGTCGTTACGCCTCCAGCCAGCGCACGGTAGATGCGCAGGTCGTACGGATTGAGCACGTCGCCCACGCCCACCTGGGCGGTAACCGGGCGCGTGGCCTCGTTCACATCCGAGATGGCAATGTGCGAGTGCGCGTCGATGATGCCGGGCATCAGATGCATGCCGGTGGCGTCGTACGTGTCGACGCCACTCGGGGCCGAGAGGTCGGTGCCGACCGATGCGATGACGCCGTCTTGCACGAGCACGTCGGCGGTGTCGAGCGTACCGTTGGTTACGGTGTGCACCGTGGCGTTCTGGATGAGCACGCTGTTGGGCGCGTCAGCGCGCAGGCGGTCAGGACCCGGTTGGGCGGCGCTCGTCCACACCAGGCCAAAGCTTAGGAGAAAGAGGAAAACCGTTCGCATAGGGGGATTCAGGGCGGGAATGCAAAAAAACGAAAGGAAGGGGCCGTGTTGCAGCTTAGCGCTCGGGGGACGTGCGCTGTCCGGTTACGTCAAGGCTCATGCCTCCGGCAGAGAGCGACCCGTCGAACCGATTGCCTTCTACGGTGCCCGAGACGCGGGCATCGCCCATCTGGCTGCCCGGCACGACAAACGAAAGCGTTTCGCCGTCGAACGAGATCGATTCCAGCTGCTCTTCAGAGCCGTCAGGGCCCACGACGGTGCCGCCGAGCCCACTGGCATCGCCGCTGATGGTCACGTCAATGTCGACTTCGCCCTGTGGGGTGTCGAGCGTCATCGTCCATGCGCCAACAACTGCTTCGGCATCTCCCGTAACCTCTCCTTCGCTGGCGGAGTCTTGCGTGTACAAGTGGCCATCCACAACCACGTGACGGATGCTCGTGTCTTCGTCGAAGAGCGGTGCGTCCGTAACAACGAGATTGCCGATGAAGCCGGGAGCGACCTGACCAAGCTGGCGGTCAACGCCGAATGCCTGAGCGGGTACGGTAGTGAGAGCGGCAAGCAGCGTTTCCTCGGGTACGCCGCTATCACGCAACATGCGCAGGCGGTCGTGGATATCGCCGGGCGAGACGTCATGCGTGGTGAGGCCGAAGTCGAGGCCGGCCTCGTGCAGCGTAGTGGCTTGCGCGATGTAGCGCTCCTGCTCATTGCGCAGGCGGAGGCGCAGGTTGGTACGTTCGCGGTCAAGTTCGAGGCCCGGACCGACCTGAAACACGGGGTCGGGGGTAGGGCGCTCGGCATCGGTGGTGTCGGAGGGCAGCTCGGTGCGCTCGGGCAGATCGAGCGAGAGGAAGAGTGGCACATTGGCCGATTGTAGCGCATCGACGGTTTCGAAGCCCGCTTTCAGGTTGGCCAGCATGAGCGGAAAGCCCAGTTCCTGCTGCAAGGCAAGCGCGCGGCGAATATCGACGGCAGACGAAGCGGCAAAAAGAACCGGCTGCTCGCCCGAGATCACAGGCATGAGTGCGGTGTGGGCGGCATCGCGTGGGGGGCGCGGCTGGCCCTGTGGGTTGTTGGCATATGCTTCTTCGAGCTGCTGACGACGGTCGGCCTCGCGCATCACCTGGCGCATCATGGCAATGACGCCCATCGTGGTGCTGGGGGCAACCACATCGGGCCACGAGCCCCGGGCTCCACGAAACTGGGCAAACTGGCTGATTCCGTCTTGGATCGTTGCCGCATTGGCATCGGGGCCGTGTAGCGCCATGAGCGCCCCCTGGCCGGGCAGCATGCGTCCGTCAGGAACCACATGGGCGGCGGTAAAGCCTTGCGTGCGAAGCTGCTCTACGCGGCTGGCGGCGGGGTCGAAGAATACAGGAGCATGGCGGTCGGGCTGCACGCCGGAGCGCGCCAGCGAGGGGGCATCGGTGGATGCGTCGCTGTCGTCGGGGTCGGGCATCTCGATTCCGGCCTGCGAGAGGCCATCGATGAACCCGGCGTAGATGTACAGCGAGTCGGCGTCGATGACGCGTGCATCGTAGGGGAGCTCCGCATTCGCATCGACCGAACGAATAACGCCGTTGCGCACCACAACCGTAACGCCCGATTGCTGCGTGCCTGGGGCGCTTATCACCGTTGCATTTTCAAAAGCCAGCGTACGGGTGACCGCAGGGCGTTCATCCTCAGACTGGGCATGGGCGGTGAAGAGAGGGAGAAGGAGAAGCACAGCGGTTAGCAGGGAAGCGCGCGCTGCGGGGCCCAGCGCGGGGCACCGGGCTGCCAGGCGTGCGATCGAAAAGCGAAGCATGAGGGCGGGGCGTGTGTGAGCGTCGTATTAGACTGCTTCATAACATAGGGGGCGCTCGTGGCAATATCAGGCGCGTTCGTAACAGCGTACAATCCACAGGTAACAATATAGTGAGGCTGTATGTAAATGCGTGATTCAGACACAAGAACGTTATAAACAAGCGTACTTGTCGCAAGGTACACGAAAGCCACGTTACACTCAGTATGCAATGCTCGTTGTCTTTCTGCGTTTATGACCGCTCCTGCCTCTGAATCCTCTAAAACGGACTCTTCGATTGTTCGGATCGACCTTCAAGAAGCTCCGTCTTCCCACTTCGACGTGGCCGATGAAGCCCGGCTGGCTGCGCTAAAGCGCTATCAGAGCGTATACTCGCCCCCCGAAGAGGCGTTTGACCGTCTCACGCGGCTGGCCGCCGATCTGTTTGATGCGCCTGTTGCCTACATCAACTTTATTGGCCGCGATCGGCAGTGGACGAAGTCGTGCCTGAGTGAAGAGTGTCCGCCTGATATCGACTTCGATCTCTCGTTCTGTGTGCACAACATGGAAGAGGAGGGGCCCATGGTCATCGAGGATGCACGGAACGACGAACGGTTTGCTGATAACCCCGTCGTTACAGGCGAGATGCCGATTACGGAGAGCGGTGAAGGGGTGTGCTTCTACGCCGGGGTGCCTCTCACTACATCCGACGGCTATCGCATTGGGTCGATCTGCGTGATGGACACGGAGCCGCGCGTGCCCGACCCCGATCGTATTCGGCAGTTAGCGGATCTTGCCGCAATCGCTGTAGACGAGCTCGAACTCCGGGCCGGATATCGGTATCACGAAGACATTCTGGAGAGCATTACCGATGCGTTCTTTGCCGTTGATGATAACTGGACCTTTACATACGTAAATGGAAAAGCAGAGAAGTGGCTGCAGCGCGACCGTGACGAACTGATTGGCACGAATATTTGGGAGGCTTTTCCTGGGGCGGTAGATTTAGCGTTTTACGAGCGCTATAAAACCGTGCGCGACCAGAACCGGAGTATCCAGTTTGAGGCTTATTTTCCGCCGCTCGATAGCTGGTTTCGGGTGCATGCCTACCCATTTCGTGAGGGCCTGTCGGTCTACTTTAGCGATGTTACGGAGCGTAAGCAGTATGAACAGGCCCTGCAAGAGGCAAAGCAAGCGGCTGAGGATGCCAATGCCTCCAAGTCGCGTTTTGTAGCGGGCGTTGCCCACGACTTGCAGACGCCGCTCAGTGTCATCAACATGCAGTCTGAACTGCTTGGAAATGAGCAAGGCGGCGCAGCCTCCGAATATGTTGAGAACATTCAGTCGGCCACCGAGCAGCTTCAGAGTATGGCAACCTCGCTGATGGATCTGGCCAAGCTGCAGAACGACAGCCTGCCGATGCAAACAAAAGCCTGCGATGTGCGCTCGGTGCTCGGCGCTGCCGTGTCGGCCATTGAGTTGTATGCAGAGCGTGAGCACGTTGTGTTACGTAGTAACGTGCCCTCCAGACCGTTGCGTGCCGTTGTGCATGCTGAGTCGCTGCGTCGTGTTGTAGATAACCTGGTAACCAATGCGATCAGCTATACTGAAGCAGAAGATACGGTTGTGGTATACGCAGCCCCCGGCCATGAGCCGCCCAAGACCTATCCGGGATATGCGCAGGAACGATTCAATGAGGAACGCAAAACGGATCCCCTGCAACGTACGGGCCAAGTGCGCATTACTATATCAGACAATGGGCCCGGTATTCCCCCCGACCTAATCGACGATCTCTTTGAACCGTATGTGCGTGGCGATCGCGGTTCAGGAAGTGGGCTCGGACTCACTGTAGCTAAAGAACTCGTAGAGGCCATGAACGGTGATATTGTTGTGCGCTCTGAGGAAGGAAAAGGGACCGCGTTCTACGTGTTCGTTCCGGCAGCTATCGTTCCATCAGAATAATCACATTGGCACAGCCTTCGATGCCCTCCGACTCATGCTCTAAGGTGTTATGAAACGTAATGATACTTCTGCTTCATCACATCACCCAAGCTCGGATGCGGAAGGGGCATCCACATCTGGCCCAGAGCATGCCAACCCCTCGACTGCCTCGGCGGCCCGTTCTGGAGCCGCGTCGTTGTCAGCCCCGGCATACCAGCAAGGCGCCGATGTGCGCGAACTGGTAAGCCGCCTCCCGGGGGCCGTGTACCGCTGCACGTACGATACCGCCTGGACATCGATCTACATGGGAGAGGGGTTCAAACAGATCTGTGGATTAGATCCACAAGACCTTGACCCTGCTGGACGCTCATTCAAAGAAGTTGTGGTGCCAGACGATCTCCACCGCATTCGTGGTGCCGTTTCCACGGCTGTGCAAGAGCGTACGTATTACCGCGTTGAGTATCGCATCCAGAGCGACGACGGCACCATTCGGTGGGTGCAAGACAACGGGTGCCCCTCCTTCAAGGAGAATGGATCGGTCCGCTGGCTCGACGGCATTTTGCTTGACGTAACCGAGCGTAAGCGGGCACAGGAGGGGCTCATGCAAGCAGAAGCACAGGTGGAGGCGCAGGTCGAGGCCCGCACCACCAAACTGCGCGAACTTTCGGCAGCGCTTACAATGGAAGAGCAGCGCGAGCGGTCGCAGATTGCAAGCGCCGTGCACGATAATCTGCTGCAATACCTGTACGGTATTCAAGTCCAATTACGCATGCTAGTTGACGGCATGCATGAGGCCAGCGAGGTGGATATGTCGACGCTTCCTGTTTCGCCCAGTCAGGTCAATAACCTGATGGATGAAGCGATCGAGACCGCACGCAAACTGACCCTCGACCTGGCCCCGCCGGTGCTCGATAACGACGGAATCATTGAGGCGCTTCAGTGGCTTCGTTCGCATCTCAAAAAGCAACACGGGTTTGTTGTACACCTCGACGATGAAACCGATGGCCTCTCGTGCACAGGAGAGGCGCGCACTGTGCTATTTCGCGTGACGCGCGAGTTACTCCTTAACACGTGCAAATATGCCGATGTGGAGGCGGCAAAAGTGCACGTATACACCGAAGACCAGACCTTCCATCTCGATGTTGTAGACGACGGGACGGGCTTCGACCCGAGTACGGCACTGCAGCGCGGAACGAACGGAAGTGGGCTGTGGAAAGCCCGTGAGCGGCTTCGCTCCATTGACGGTACGCTGCGCGTAACAGCAGCTCCGGGTGAAGGCACGCGTTGTGCCATCCAGGTACCTGTTGATGCACTCGATCCGGAATCGCCGGATGCGGCATCTCCCAGCGTCTCAAGGTAGCGGCGTTCGCTTTTTTTGTTTTACCTTCTATATCCAATATAGCACACCATGGCACATACAATCTATCTGGTTGAAGACCAAGACCTTATGCGCTCTTCAATGCGCACCTATCTGTCTGCTGAAGATGCCTTCGACGTAGTAGGTACAGCCGACAGCGGCGAAGCGGCAATGCATGACTTGGTGGATTCGGGGGAGGCGCCGCCTGATGTAGTCCTCGTAGATGTTGCACTTCCGGGCATGAGTGGAATTGAGTTGGTCGGTCAGCTGCGCGAGGCGCATCCATCACTGGCGTGCCTCATCCTGTCGGGGCATGCCGAGGAGGCGTATGTTGAAGCCGCCCACCAGGCTGGGGCCAAGGGATATGTCATGAAAGGAAAACCTGACGAGTACATCCGTGCGATCCGCGCTACGCTGGCGGGCGAGAGCTACCGTAGCGAAACTGTTGCTTCCATGTGGGACAATGCCCAGGCTACGTCGTAGCGTACTGATGCAGGTGCTGTACGGATTACGCTATACGCCGCTGGACGGTGCTTCCTGGTGCTGAATGCCACTGAATTCGTTTCCTCTCATTTGCATTGCACTCCGACTGCATGACCGATCGCGAACTCAACGACCATCTGGCTGCCCTGGTACGTGTTACCTCTGAGGCGCACGAGCGCCTTCGAGGCGTGCAAGATGCGCTGGCTGTCATCGAACAGACCGCTGCCCGTACGCTCATCGAGGATCCTGACAACATCGATCCAGGACGCATAGCAAACCAAGACGTGTGGCGCAAGGAAGCCAGTTTGGTGTCCCGCCGCACGACGCTGCTGCTTTGGAAAGCCTCTACCCTGCTCGACAAAACAGCCGACACGTTACGCCCAACACTGGAGGAGCCCCGCCCTACCAAATCCAACACCCGTCCGGGCGATGCTACACTCGACGGCACCGTACAGGCCGTCGAAGAAGCTGCGTCGGAACCGCCCGACGCCTCCAACAGCACTGCTGAGACGGCGTAGCCACCGCGCTGGGCATGCTGCTCTTTAGATGCACGCCCGCAGGCTTCTGACACTGCGGACGTCCTCAACATATTACGGTTTTTACGTCTGGGCCCTGTTTGATATGCCTTCAACGGACACACAAAATTCTCTCAACGCGCTGGAAACGCGCGATATCACCCTGCCGCGGCGGCTCTGGTCGTGGCTGGTTACGCAAGCCAAGAAGAGCGGCCGTTCTGTGGATGAGGTGATTGCCGACCTCATCGACGCCCACCGGCATCCCGAAGTCCCGCCGTCCGAGTCGGAGGACGACCATGGGGCAACGGGACAAAGCAAGGCGGATACGAGGCAGGCAAATGCTCCCCAAGATGATACTTCTGCGCCGTCTGCTTCGCGAGACAACACCGACTCCTCGCGTCCGCAGGGAGCGCCGCCTCCCAGCGCCAATGCGCCTCAGTCCACTGAAGCGGATACCGACAACGAGGGCGGCCCTGACACCTACTCGGCGGCCGATCGCCTCCGTAAAGCCAGCGATCGCTTGCAGCACCTAATGAATGAAGAAGAAAGCGAGGCAGATGACCAGACTCGTGAGGCGCGGTCCTCAGAAAGTACGAGCACGCAGATTCAGGATCTGCTCAAGAACAATGACAAGCTCCAAACGCTGGAGCCGCCTGAGCCTACATCGAAAAAAGATCCCGATGAGGGCGTTTCTATGTTCGATATGGCTGCGGGCGCTGATGGCGATGACGATGAGGGCCGCACCCCGTAGGAGACGGAAATGCAGGAGAGCAACATCGCCTTTGCATGGGCGCAGCATATCAACCGGCTTTTCTGTCTTGTGCGCCGGGGCGGTGTCAAGACGTCATATCTGATGCTTCAAGGCCTCTACCCGCTGCACAACCTCAGCGCGCTCCATCGACCGATACGGCTCGGGCAAAAGCGCCCGGCTGGTACACTCCAATACCGCAGCCAGCGTCTGGAGCTCGATTTCTTGGGGATACGTGGGCGGGATGAAGTCCTGCACGGTTGTTTCCAAAATCTCGGGCGTAACGTCCGTGCCTTCGGAGGCGGCGCGGAACGAGGCGCGGGTCATGACCGCCTCCATGTCGGCCCCGCTGAATGTGCGGTCGCCTGTGAGGAGGATGTCGGGCACGGCGTTGATACTGAGAGATACACCAGTGCGCTGCATCATAATCTGGAGCAGTTCTTCGCGATCCTCGCGGGTGTGTGGATAGAACAGCGCGAGGTGCTCTTCGGCG
>CAJXLX010000129.1 GCA_913056335.1 uncultured Rhodothermaceae bacterium | reverse complement strand
CATCACGACCGCGAACGCCTGCTCGACTTGGCCCTCAACGACGTGATCGAAACCGGACGCCTGGCGCGGCATCTCTCGGGCTCTACGTTCTACCTCACGCAGATGCTGCCCATGACCTACGGGCGCGCGGCTCGACGGGGACCGGCCGCCAAGATCGAGTCGCTCTTCGTGCGCGAGTCCCTGCGTCAGCGATACGCCCTGCCGCAGAGCCAGTGGGGCAGCCAGTCGATGGGCGGCTACACCGACATCTTCCGCACCGGCGTGATCGGTCCGGTCGTGTATGCCGATGTGGAGAGCCTGTACCCCTCCATCATGCTGAACTACGACATCCAGCCCGCAGGCGACTCGCTGGATCTGTTTCCGCGCCTGCTGGACCGCCTTACCACGCTGCGCCTGGACACCAAATCCGCCATGCGCGCCGCCGAAGACGAGGAAGTCGAGAGCGAGCTGGATGCGCGGCAGTCGTCGTATAAGATCCTAATAAACTCATTCTACGGTATGCTCGGCTTCAGCCTCGCCGCGTTCAACGACTTTGCCGAGGCCGACCGCGTCGCACGCATCGGGCAGGAGCTTGTGCAGCAGATTATCGAGGTGATTCGCGAGCGCGGGGGTACGGTCGTGGAGGTGGATACCGATGGCGTCTTTTTCGTCCCGCCCGACGACGTGCGCGGCCCAGACGTCGAGCGCGACTTCACCATCGGCCTCACCGACGCCATGCCCGAGGGCATCCGCATCGGGTTTGACGGGCGCTACAAGAAGATGCTCTCGTACAAAAAGAAAAACTACGCGCTCCTCACCTACGACGGCGACCTCAAGTTCAAAGGCTCCTCGCTCATCTCGCGCTCGAACGAGCCATTCGGACGCACCTTCGTCCGCCGCGCCATCCGCCGTCTCCTCAACCACGACATCGAGGGCCTGCATCAGCTCTATCTGGATACGCGGCAGCGCATCATTGATCGCAATTGGGAGCAGGGCGTGGACAGCTTTGCCCGCACCGAAACCCTCAAAACCAGCGTAGAGGAGTATGAGCGTGCGGTAGACGCCGGGGAGCGTCCGCGTGCGGCCACGTACGAACTGGCCATTCAGCGCGAAAAAGAAACCGGGCAGCCCGTGCGCGTGGGCGACCGGATTTCGTACTACATCACGGGCGAGTCGGCCAAGGTGACCGCCTTCAAGCACTGCGCCCGCGCCGAACAGTGGGATCCGAGCGACTCCGAGGCCCCCAACGAAAACACCGCCTACTACCTGAAGCGCCTCGACGAATTCGCCCGCAAGTTCACTCCGTTCTTCCGCACAGAGGACTTCGACCTGGTATTCTCGCCCGAAGACCTGTTCGGCTTCTCCGCCCAGGGCATTGAGCTGGTCACCGAGGTGCACGAATCCGAAGAAGACAGCGAGACGACGGAGGTCCCGTTTTAGAACCTGGTATCGGGGGCCAGTTTTCGCCAGAAGCGCTGTAACGAGTTAGCTCACCAGCGGTGACTGGCAGAAACGTCACCCGGTCGGGCACATCGAGCCCCCTACCCCCTTCACCCGAAGTAGCGTAGGGGGATAGCGCTTCCCGTATTCTCTTTCTATTTCTGACGCGGTCGAGAGAAGCGCACCTGCTCTTCGGTAACGACAACAAACCGATCGTGGAGTCGGTCTGCATACTCTGACAACAGATTTCGCAGCACGGATGTCTTGTTTACACTCCGCTCGTTATCAAGGCGAAGCAAAACAACACCGTGATGCGGATGCCTCTGACGGTAAACCTTCTCGCCAAAGTCCTTGTCGTTTGTAATCAGAATCCGACGCTCGTCGTACGCTCAGCGGATCACCTCTTCGTCGGATATGCCGGGCAACTCGTCGAACACCGAAAAGGCATCATGGCCTTGACTGCAAAGCCACTCTGCTACAGCCGGACCGGTACATTCGTCTACAAGAAAACGCATGTGCTATAAAACGCATGTGCTATGCGGCTGTCAGCGGCATGAAGCTCGACTCCGAGAGCGAGCGAGCGCTAAATAGCAAGCATGCCCGGATGTCCTCGCGGGTAAGGCTGGAGTACTCCTCAAGAATCTCTTCTTCGGTGGCCCCATGGGCCAGCACGTTCAGGACGTACTCTACAGTCAAGCGTGTGCCTTTGATAACGGGTTTGCCCGTCATCACCTCGGGGTCAAGCGTGATGCGTTCTAAGAGTTGCTGATCATCCATAGCGCTGGGGGCGTTTTTTTCGGAATGGAACCAAACAGCTTGTTGCAAACCGGCACCTTCGCGACAAGTTTGCCCAAAGCGTTATAACGGCAAAGCTCTGTGGCAAAGGCACCGTTAACCTATCAAGCAGGCACCAGAAGCGTCACCTATTTCGGACACACCGGAAAGCCCCCCCTTCGCCCGCAGCAGCGCAGGGGTATGCATTCTATCTGCCCGCTCCCTACACTCCGTCGAGGTGAACTCTTATCTCAGAATCAGGAGAAGAGAAACAGGAAAAGCGCTGTCAATGCTCCTATCAACGCAAATGTTGCAAGCAGGGCCCATACGGCACTCCACGGCGTGGCCTCTGCGATCGGATCTCCGGCCTCTGCATTGATGTCGTCCTTTGAGCGTGGCAGCATGCCCGCCTCCTGCAGCCCCTCATGGGCCTGCCGGGCTACATTGCTGAGCACAACGAGGTGGACTCCGTGGATCCCCTGCAGCTCCGGGTGCATGCCGCCGGCATCATCGACGCGGATGGAGGCCGAGATGCCGGCCTCGTCGAGATAGTCGCGCGCCATCTCGGCATCGTGGCGTGTCGAGTAGGAAGCGACTACGGTGGACTGCTGCTGTGAGGATTCGTCTTGGGCCATGGCTCTCGGGAGATGGGTATGAAAGGGATGAGACATGTACGCAAATTCGCCCGGTGCTATGCCAACAAAAGCGACATCGCACGTTGTGCGGTGCGAATACATGTGCAATGTGCCATGAAAGTATAGCAAAGCGATGGGCTGGGTGCAAGCCTCTCACGTGGCGTTCGGGGAGGCGGTGGTGGTTGCCCCGCGAGCTGGGACATGTGGGACGGGCGTGGATTGTCCGCGCGGGCTGTACCGCCTGGAAGGGGCCGCTGCTTGTTGGGGCGCGGACACTTCCGTCCACTGTGCTCGTTATCCTATCGCTTCCATCATACCTAAACGTTCCTACGTTCTTATGACTACGACCCTTCCGCTCCGCGACATTACACTGCATGTGCGCGACACCGAAACCGACGGGCCGCCGCTGCTGATGGGCCCGAGCTATCTGCTCACGCATCGCGTGTTTGATGCCCTGATTGAGGCGCTACAGGACGACTATCGGTGCATTACGTGGGATTGGCGTGGGCAGGGCGCCTCGGCGGTGCCTGATGATGGATACGGCATCCCGAGTCTGGCGGCGGACGTAACCGCACTCATGGATGCGCTGGGCATTGAGCAGGCCACCTATCTGGGCCATTCCATGGGCGGATACGTGGGCTTTCGCCTCTTGCTCGACCACCCGGATCGGATTTCGCGGGCGGTGCTTATGAACACGCAGGCGCAGGCCGAGGCGACGTTGCAGCGCATGAAGTACAACGCGCTCCTCAAGATTGTGGAGACGACCGGCTACGCACCGGTGATTGACCAGGTGGTGCCGCTGCTCTTGGGCGAGCGCTACCGCGCGGAGCATCCCGAAGCGGTGAATGCTTGGCGCGAGCGTATGAAAGGCAACGCGCCCAGCGGCACGGTACGGCTGGGCCGCGCGATCTTTGGGCGCGACAGCGTGCTTTCGGAGCTGGGACGCGTGTCGCATCCGGTGCTTATGATCGCGGGATCCGAAGATAAGGTGGTCTCTCTCGACAACCTACGCGCTACCCACGACGCGCTGCCGAACAGCACGATGGTCATTGCGCCCGGAAGCGGACACAGCACGCCCATTGAGCAGCCCGATACCGCAATGAACGCAATAACACGCTTTTTCGAAGAAACTGCCGCGACGACTACTCCCCAGCCGTAGTGGGTTGTCCGGCGGGAAGCACAGCTACGCGCACGCGGCGGTTTTCGCTGCGGCCTTCGGCGGTTTCGTTGGTTGCAATGGGTTGGTACTGACCGAAGCCCACGACCTCAAAGCGGTTGGGCGCCAGTTCGTGCGTCCACTGCAGGTGGCGCACTACGGCGGAGGCACGGGCGGCGGAGAGCTCCCAGTTGCTGGGGAAGCGCTGGCTGAGGCGATCGCCAATGGGTTTGTCGTCGGTGTACCCCTCCACGCGTACCACGCGAGCTGAGTACTCCCCTCGCAGGCGCTGCGCAACGTCCACCAGGCGCTCTACGCCCTCGCTGGTGAGCTGCGCGCTGCCACTCTCAAAGAACAGGTCGGTGGAGAGCACCTCGATGGTTTCGCCGCGCCGCTGCTCCTGGTCGGAGAGGCGGCTGCGCAAGCGCGAGTTTTCCTGACGCAGGTTCGACAGCTCGCGCTCCATCGACGCGATCTGGGTTTCGAGCTCGCTGATCTCGGATTCCAGGCTTTGCATCTCGGCCGGGTCGATGCCCGGCTCCGACGACTTACAGCCGGTGGCAACGAGCATCATAAGGACCACGCTGGCCCACCCGAACATGCGCACGACGCCAGATGACGGAAAAGAAGAACAGTTCATAGGAGGAGCCGGGTCGAGTATGAAGGCAAATGTAGAAGATGCGTGTACAGCGCGCACGTACAACATGCAGACCGGACGCCTCTTTTGCAATAGGTAACACAATACTTTCGCATCCTTCTGGGCTTTCATGGGGAATCGGGGCACAACATGCTGCTTACGCTGTACAGAATATATCCCCACAAAAAGGTCCTCTGCTGCTATGGCGCTCCCTCCCCGTTCGGCCCGGTCTCGACCCCCATCGGTGCTGAAGGCCAGCGACATTGTGAATGAGCATCCGTGGACGCTGATGGCGTCGTTCGCGTTTCTGACGCTGTTTATTCTAGCGGTGCCTATTGCGCACATCTTACCCCTGCATCCTACCACGGAGATGATGGTGCTCTGCGGCCTCCTGGCGGCCTGCCACATTATGAACTGGCCAATGCTGTCGCTGCGCTGGCGCCTCTGGTTTCGCGGGCGCCTCTCGGTGCAAGCCGCGCTGCTGCTCACGTTTACGCTCATGGGCACGTTCGGCTTCCCGTTTTACATCCTGTTCCGGAGCCTGACGGCCAGCTGATTCTAACGGGCTGGCCCTGTTTCTTGCTGTTGTTGGTCGTGACAGGCAGCTCCTGGATCGTTGCCCGAAAAGTATCAATAATTGTAACATCTTTGTCGCCTCGGTGCGTTCTCACGTCCATTCGTAGAGGGGGACGCCCACGAGCTGCTTGCCGCCCTTGCATTTCGGGTTGCCAGATTGGCACGACATCGGGCTATCCGGGTTGATGACCGCCGGGCTCGTGCTGCTCCTGGCTGGCGGATTCACCTTCAGCGCCCAGGCCCAGACCGTCTATCACGTCACCGAAGACGGCACGGGCGACGGATCGTCCTGGAGCAATGCGACCTCGCTGCAGGGTGCGCTAAGCAATGCCACGGGCGATGACGCAGTCGTAGTGGCCGCCAGGCGCTACCTGCCGACCGACGACGCCTCCGACCGTGATGCAAGCTTTGCGATCGACGGCAGCCAAGACGGCCTGGCGGTCTACGGCGGGTGGACAGGCACGGAGACATTCACCGACATTGCCAGCGTGGACAATCAGCTTGATAGCCGCGATCTGGCGGCAAACCCGACCGTGCTCTCCGGCGACATCGACAACAACGACGACACCAACAGCGATCGCGTCACGGAAACGCCCGAAGATATTGACGGAGGTACCGATGTTCTTAATGGCAACAACAGTTACACGGTCGTCTATCTCGATGGCACCACCGAGGGCACGATCACGACCGACACGGTGCTTGATGGGCTGACGATTACGGGCGGGCAAGCCAACACATCTAACCCGAACAATAGTGGCGGCGGGCTCCACTGCGACGCAGACAACGCTGGGGCTGAGAGCCTATGCAGCCCGACGGTGGCCAACACAATATTTACGGGCAACTATGCTGCAACCTTTGGAGGAGCTCTCTACAACGATGGTCGAAATGGAATAAGTAGCCCGCACATCGTGCGCACCAGTTTTGTGAGCAACGCTACCAACTTTAGCGGCGGAGCGGTGGTTAACGATGCGCGCAACGGGGGGACTGCCAACCCGCTTCTCGAACGCACAATCTTTGCAAGCAACAGTGCCGACATCAACGGAGGAGCGATGTACTCCGTGACAGACGGTGGCACCAGTAGTCCGGAAGTCACGAATGCGCTGTTTGCCAACAATGATGCAAACAAAGGAGGCCCCATTTTCAACAGTGCGCAGTCCGGCACCAGCAGTCCACAGATTACCCACGTAACATTTACGGGCAATTATGCGGACCGTCAGGGCGGGGCGCTTTTCAACAACGGAAACGGCGGCGTCGTCACGCCCGTGCTCACCAACACCATCCTGTGGGGTAACGATGCAGATACGGGCCAGAAGGAAGACGGCCCCGAGATATTCAACCAAGACATTGCATCGGCCACGCTGAGCTATACGCTCATTGAAGGCGACGTGAATGGCGGCGTCGGGGGGGGACGCTTAATACGGATGACGGCAAAAAGCGCGACGCTGACCCGCTGTTTGTGGATGCGAGTGCCCCATCGGGCAACGACGACCGCTTCGGCACCTCCGATGATGGCCTGCGCCTGGGTGCGAGCTCTCCGGCACTGGCCCGTGGCAGCTTCGCTCCGTTTGTAACGGGCGGCATCGCCGAGGCCCTTACCATCGACCTGGCGGGCCAATCCCGCATCTTCGGCGCACGCCCAGATCTCGGCGCCTACGAGCGCACCGAAGTCGAAACGACTGCCAACGACGTGTCGGAGGCCGACGGGCTGCTCGGCTACCTCGCCCCCTCGGGGTTCGAGGGGCTGGTGCTGCTGCGCGCCAACGCCAGCACCACTGGCAGCCTCATGCTTACCCGCAGCGAAATCGCGCCCAGCGACCCCGGTGGCGAACTGCCCGATAACGTCGCCCCCTTCACGTGGACGGTAGAGGCCAACAACCTCGACAGCGCTCCAACATATGACCTGGTCGTGGAAACCAGTTCCATCGGCGGCATTGGCGACTTCGACGCGCTCCAGCTCTACAAGTCCGACGATGGCGGCACCACCTGGCACCGCGTTGACAACCTGGGCGGCATCCTCGTGCGCGATGCCGACCGGGGCGTGATTGCGGTGCAGGACCTGACGGGCTTTAGCCAGTTTGCCCTCGGCAGCAGCGAGGCCAGCAATCCACTGCCGGTTGAACTGGCCGCGTTTGAGGCGTCGTATGCCAGCGGCGAGCAAGAGCGTGTAACCGTTGAGTGGGAAACCCGCTCCGAAACAAATAATACCGGATTCAACGTGCAGCGCCGCGCAGCCGACGGCTCCGCACCTCCCTCCTCGTCGGAGACCGGGACCTGGATGACCATCGCCCAGGTGGACGGCGCGGGCACAACCGACGAGCCGCAGTCCTACCGCTTTGAAGACACGGACCTGCCCTACGCCGCCGATAGCCTGCGCTACCGCCTCCGCCAGCTTGACGCCGATGGCAGCGCCACGCTCAGCGATCCAGTGACCGTGACCCGAACCGTTGATCAGGCCGAGCTGCTACCGACGTATCCCAACCCCACGCGCACGCAAGCTACCGTGCGATATGCCGTGCCCGAGCGCCAGGCAGTACGCATTGAACTCTACGACGTGCTGGGACGCCGCGTGCAAACGGTCGCCGACGGCAGAGCGGAGGGCCGCACCGAGCACACGATGGACGTGAGCAACTTGGCGAGTGGCACCTACTTCTTGCGTATGCAGGCCGACGGTCGCACGACGGAAACCCAACGCATCACGGTTGTACGGTAGAGCCCCACTCACCACACACGCCCCGACGC
Source organism: uncultured Rhodothermaceae bacterium (assembly GCA_913056335.1). GTDB lineage: Bacteria > Bacteroidota > Rhodothermia > Rhodothermales > Salinibacteraceae > Longimonas. Next base: position 119 of record CAJXLX010000129.1, on the reverse strand, counting down.
GTAAGGCGCCGAGGCGTGTCTATGAAGCACATCCGGTGTGCGCGAGAGGCGCGTGCAGGCTACGCAAACTGGGCCTCTTCGGTAGAGCCCTTCATCGCAGCCGTTTCTGACTGGCCGCC
>CAJXLX010000128.1 GCA_913056335.1 uncultured Rhodothermaceae bacterium | reverse complement strand
CTTCACCTTGCCCTTGCCGTAGCAGTCCATCATCTCCAGGCACTCGCGCTGCGTGGGCAGCCCCGTGCCGCCGCCATACGTGGCTACAATGAGCGACGGAATGGTAAGCGAGATCTTGAGGTCGCCGTCGTCGGTCACGTTGGTGTACAGCACACCCGCCGACGACTCCGACACGTTCGCCACGTCTTGGCCGGTAGCAATAAACATGGCCGTAATGGCATTCGGCGAGTGCGCGCCGTTGTTGTTTGCGCCCGAGAGGAAAGCCCCAATGGTGGACACATTCCAGTGATCGTGTAGGCTCTCTGGGTCTACGCGCATGTGCTGCTCCAGCACTGAGCGGTCGATGATCGCCTCAGCGGTTACGCGCTTGCCACGGGTGCGCATCACGTTCACCTGCGAGGCTTTCTTGTCGGTGGCAAAGTTCGATTCGAGATAGAAGTGCTCAATGGGCTCGGGGTATTGGTCGATCATCCAGCCACAGGCCGCAAAGGTAGCACGGCCCACCATATTCTGCCCCGCGGCATCGCCCGTGCGGTAGTTGAAGCGCAGATACGCAAAGTTATTCGACAGGTACGTGTCGATGTAGAGCAGCTTCGCCACGCTGGAGGTCGATTCCGCTTCTCGGCGCACCTCGTCCATGTGGGTGTCGACCCAGTCGCGGAATTCGCGGGCCGCCCGCGCATCCGAGAACACAAACACCGGCGCGCGCTGCATGCAGTCGTTTACGACAGTTGCTTTTACCCCACCGCTCAGATTGACCACCTTGATGCCGCGGTTGTACGAGGCCACGAGTGTGCCCTCAGAGGTCGCCATCGGAATCAGAAACTCACCCTGCGCGTGCTCGCCGTTCACCTGCAAGGGGCCTGCAATGCCCAGCGGCACCTGCGACACGCCCACGAAGTGCTCGGCGTTGCCCTTGGTAACATGCGGATCGAACGAGTGCTGAAAGCTGTGCTCGGGATCGGTATCCGTAAATGAACGGATGAACGCCTGCCGCTCGGCAATGGCTTCGTCGGAATAGTCGTCGTCCTTGTTGCGGGGGATGCGAAGCAGCGTCTCATCGGCCTCACTGATCGCATCCTCAACGGTAAAGTCGAGCGTGCCGAAGGGCTTACTCTTAAACGCGATCGATATTTCGTGCTTCCCCACGTCCAGCGCCGCCCGGTTGCAGACGACCGAGAGCGTGCGCCGCAGCGGAAAGTCGATGGCGGTGCTGTCTTCCAGCGCCGTAGCGTCAATGGTCGTGCCATCGCCCAGATGCAGGTGTACATCCGACAGCGGCACCTTCGTCCCGTCAATGGTTACGTGTTTTAGTTCATTGAGTGTGGCATCTTGCAATCGGTTCTTAATCCCGAATTGCACCCCCTGATCGGTGTTTTCGAGGCTGCCAAATGTATAAAGCTTCTTGAGGAGCGCGCTGGGAATAAGCATAGGCAAATACTTTGGTTTAGATAAGGTACGCAATAGAAGAAGCCGACACGGAGCGTAGGCGTGATAAGCGGGTTGGACTGCCAAACCGTTCGTAGGATAACAGCAAACGAAGTTGAACGCCACCGACAGTATCGGAAAAAGTTTAAAGAAATAACAATCGAGAGTCGTCGCCTGCCTGTCGGCATCTTTACGTTTGCCCTGTAACAACCCCCCGTGGCGCGCCGTCGGGTGTGAGGCATAGGCACATGCCTATTTCAGAAGAGACATTTTGCATCGCGTTGTATAGAGGGAATCATAGATGTACATGGCGCATGAACGATTGATCGGATACTCAGGGGCAGGGCCCAGTGTGCTGCTTGCCTTGCTGTTCGTCTTGCTGGCCCCCCCGGCTATGGCGCAAGACACCGCCACGCTCAGCGGATACGTGCGCGACGCTACCACCGGCGAAACGCTCCTTGGTGCCAACGTGCTGGTCGAAGAAGCCGAGCGCGGCGCGGCGACCAATAATGCCGGCTTCTACACCCTGAGTGGCCTGGAGCCCGGTACGTACACCGTAGCCGCTTCCTACATCGGCTATCAGCGCACCACAGCCACCGTCACACTGGAGCCCGGCGAAGACCGCCGCCTCAACCTGGAGCTCCCGCCCGATGGAGTCAGCCTGGGCGAGGTGGTTGTGCGTGATGACGCCGAAGAAGAAGCCGAGCGCGACCTCGGTGTGGAGCGCGTCTCCACCGAGTTGGTACGCGACCTGCCTGCGGTGCTGGAGCCCGATGTCTTTCGCTCGCTGCAGTACCTGCCCGGCGTAAAAGCCGCCAGCGACTTTTCGAGCGGGCTCTACATCCGCGGCGGTAGTCCCGACCAAACGCTCATTCTGCTCGACCAGACGACCGTCTACAATCCGTCGCACTTCTTTGGCTTCTTCTCCACGTTCAACCCGGATGCGATTAAGGACGTGCAGCTCTACAAGGGTGCATTTCCGGCGGAATACGGCGGGCGCATTGGCAGTGTGGTCGACATTTACAACAAAGATGGCAACCGCCGCGAAACCCAGGGCGGCCTCAGCGCGGGGCTGCTGGCAGCGCGGGCTTATGTGGAAGGGCCCATCAATCGCAACGAGGAGACGAACACTGCGCGCGGCTCCTACATGGTGGCGGCCCGCCGCTCTACGCTGGAGCCGCTTCTGGCGGTACTCCGGGGCGCGAACGTCGATGCCATCCCCGACCGCTTCTACTTCTACGACATCAACGCGAAGGCCAACTACCGCCTTACCGACGACGACCGCATCTCGCTCTCGGTCTATGGTGGCCAAGACCAGCTCGACCTGGAGTTCTTAGACGACGGCCGGTTCGACATTGCGTACGGAAACCGCACGCTCAGTGCCAACTGGACGCGCCTGTTCTCCTCGCAGGTGTTTTCTTCGGTGACGGCCACTGCCTCCCGCTACAAGAGCACGCCCATTGCCACCATTGCAGGCACGCGCTTCACGCAGACCAACGAGGTCACCGACCTCTCCATCAAAGCCGATGTCGAGTACACGCCTTCACCCAAGCATGCGTTTAAAGCAGGCGTGTGGGGCGGCGGGCTCTCGTTTAGCCTGCGCAACACCTTCGACGGTAGCGAATCGTTCGAGCGCCGCATCCGCAGCGGGTACGCCTCACTCTTCGTGCAGGATACGTACCGCCCCACCGATGCCTGGCGCATTCGGGGCGGACTCCGGGGCAGCTACTTCGACCAAGGCAACTTCTGGCGCCTGGCGCCGCGCCTCTCCGTCGCGTACGACCTGACGCCCGACATCCGCCTGCAAGCAGCGTACGGACGCTACTACCAGTTCCTGACCCTCGAATCCAGCGAGCTCTTTACCGGATTCGATTCCTGGCTCATGACCGACGAAGGCGTGCCGCCCGCCTTTGGCGATCAGTGGACCGCCGGCGTGCAGACCGAGTGGGACAGCGGCTGGCGGGTGGAGTCGGAGGCCTACGTTCGCACCATGCGCAATCTGTTCGAACAAGATCCGTTTCTGCCGGATGTGGCTGGGTTGCCCTACGCCGCAACCTTCCGCTTTGGTAGCGGCTACGCCTTCGGCAACGAGTGGACCGTGCGCCGCAACGAAGGGCCCATCACCGGGTTTGCGGCGTACACGCTCAGCCGCACCGAGCGCAAGTTTCCAGATGTGAACGTCGCCACCGACGGATCGCCCAGCTTCTACGTGCCCAAGTATGACCGCACGCACGACTTGAACATCGTGCTCAACTACACCTTCTCGGACCGCTGGCGCGCCACGGCCACGTTCAACTACGCGACCGGGCAGCCCTACACCAACCCCGAGTTCCGCTACAGCCTGCAAGACGACCCGTTGCAGTCCGATATCTCCACCCGCGACGTGCTCGTGAGCCCCTTCAACGCCGACCGGCTGCCCGCCTACCACCGCCTGGACGTTGGCGTACAGCGCACCGGGCGCTTCTTCGGCTGGGCCGATATGGAGCTTCAGTTTCAGCTAATCAACGCCTATGCGCGCGAGAACATCTGGTTTTACCTGTTCGAGTTTGAAGACGACGGCACCGTCACCCGCAACACCGTGCCGCAGATACCGGTACCGCTGCCCAATATCGCCCTCACACTTACGTTTTAGCGCATTAAAGAGCCCCCTTAAATGAACGAGAGCGTCCCGCCCAGAACAATCCTCTGCAGCGAACGGTCCTCCGTTCGCCTACCTGGATCGCCCACCGTATCCCGCACAGCCTGCTGCCCATGAACACTACCTGCACATCACGACGCTCGTACCTCCTGGTCGGGTTTCTTACACGTGCGCTACCTGTGCTCATGCTGTTGGGGGGATGCGACACCGTATCCACCGACCCCGAATCGGAAGTGGTCGTAGAGGCGTACCTCGTGGCCGGCGAGCCGCTCCCGCCCGTACGGCTCACGCAGTCTGTAGCCGCTACCGAGCGCTTCACGCCCGCGGATGCCGCCGTGCAAAGCGCCGATGTCGCGATCCAGCGCCTCAATACCGACGGGAGCGTCGAAGCTACGTATCCCTACGAAGAAAGCGATTCGCTCAGCATCTACCAGCCTGTAGATGACACGCCGCGCGTTGTGCCCCGCACGCGCTACCGCCTCAACGTAAGCACGTCCGATGGGGCCACCGTGCGCGCCGAAACCACGGTGCCCGACACCATCACCGTGCTCGACGTAGCCAACACCGACGTCGTGTACCAGGGTGCCGAGCAGCCACAGTTTACCATTCGTCCCGCGCAAGGCACCGACCGGCCCCGCACGTACGCGTTCGCCATTACGTCGCAGCTCGACTTCGAGACGCTGAGCGAGGAGGCACTCGCTGCGGAGCTGACGCCGTTCTATGCCGATGCCTACGACCCTGACGAAGACAACATCGCTGAGTTTGAGCGGGGCGCCTCTCCACTCATCAACGAAGACTCGTTCACCTTCAACGACGACGGCACCATCACGCTCGATGTGCCGTGGATCGGGTTTGCGTTCTACGGAGCAAACACGGTCACCATCAATGCGCCTGACGAGAACTACTACGATCTCATTCGCACGCAAACCGCCCAACAGGGCGGCCTGGCGCCGGGCGAAATTCCGAACGTAATCGACCGCGTAGAGGGCGGCACCGGCATCTTTGGCAGCCTCTCGCGCACGGGGGCCACCATCACCATCGAGCGCCCACCCGGATTTTGAGCACAGCCAGCATCAGTCTTCGGGCCCGGGCTTATCAAGCCAAAACGTGACCGGGCCATCGTTAACGAGATCGACCTCCATCATCGCGCCGAACTCGCCGGTGGGCACCGGCTGCCCAAGCAGCTCCGACAAGTCGGCTACGAAGTGCTGATAGAGCGACTTCGCACGATCGGGCGGGGCCGCGTCGGTAAACGACGGACGGTGCCCGCTGCTGGTATCGCCGCAGAGCGTAAACTGCGGCACCACAAGCGCTTCGCCCCCGGTGTCGAGCAGCGCATGGTTCATGCGTCCGTCGTCATCCGAAAAGATGCGCAGATGCGCGCACTGATGCGCCAGATCTTCGGCCTGGGTGCGCGTGTCGTTGTTGTGGACGCCCAGCAGGATGAGCAGGCCGTCGTCGATCGCGCCAATCGTGTCGCCGTCGACCCGGACGGAGGCTTCGGAGACGCGCTGAACAAGAGCAATCATATTAAGTCGGGGTGGCGGTTAAATGTTAAGTGATCGAGGAACTGGATCCGTAGCCGGAGACGGGAATCCCTCTCGGCGTGGGCGTCTCCGGCGCGGCTGGAAGAGCGAACGGGGGGACCGTTCGCCTCAGGGAAGTTTTGTGCCCGGAAAGCGATCACGTACCGTCTATCCACTACCCAAGTCGGAGCCGATGAGAGAAGAAGTAGCGTAATGGGTACGCAGCGCACGTTCCTTATGCAAAGAACGCCTCGAACTCCGCATCCAGCACCGATTGAAGCGCATCGAGCGCGCGCCGTCGGTGGCTAACTGCATTCTTGGCGTCGGATTCCATCTCCGCAAATGAGGAGGAATGGCCGTCGGGCACGAATACCGGGTCGTATCCAAACCCACCCGTGCCGCGAGGCATCTCGGCAATTGTGCCCTGGCAGATGCCTTCCACGCAGTGTGTACGTTGCGGCGTAACCAGGGCAATGACGGTGCGGAACTGGGCCGCTCGCGTGTCGGCGTCTTTCAGGGCGCTAAGCAGGTGCGCAATGTTTTCGGCGTCTGTAGCGTTAGGCCCAGCGAAGCGGGCGGTGTGAACGCCGGGGCGTCCGTCGAGGGCCTCCACCTCAAGTCCCGTGTCGTCGGCGAGGGCGGCGTGGCCCGTGTGGGCGTGGATGGCGCGAGCCTTCTTGAGCGCATTGCCACGCAGGGTATCGGCATCTTCTTCGACCTCAGGCGCCGCAGGCCACGCATCCAGCGTACGCAGCGTAAGCGGAAGCGCCTGCAGTAGCATGCGAAACTCAGCAACCTTGCCCGAATTGTGGGTCGCAAGAACCAGCGTGGGGGACGAAGCCATGATGAATGCGGGAACGGGGGCAGAAATCGGAATGCGAACGTAGAAACACCCGTATAGAGGGCTCGTTACGAATGGATGCATAGACTGTACAGGTCCATGCCCCCAATCAAGCATCGCACAATAATCAGATAGGAATAACGAGGGATCCACTTTGGCTGTAGGTGTAAAAGTACGCAACAACGAATCCATCGATCGCGCCCTGAAGCGGTTTCGCCGCCAGGTCAACCGGAGCCGTGTGCTGCGGGAGTACCGCCAGAATATGTCGTATCTGAAGCCGTCTGAAGAGAAGCGGCTGAAGGAGAAAAAGGCCCGCCGTCGCCGTCACCGCAACCGCGGCGACCGCAAGAAGCGATTGTAAGCAGAGGCCTCGTTCCGCAGAGGCCTCAACCGACCTTCTGAGCAGCGGGGCGCCCCGTATCTATGCGTCCCCGCTATACGCTCTGTTTTCGATACGCACTGCGTGTGGCAACACAGAGTAGCAGATTTAGCACTGCGGATGCATTGGGTCCCAACCCCGTGCAACAGATGGCACAGATATGCAAGCAGCATCCTTCTCCTTGGGGGGTGCTGCTTTTCTGTTGTAGGGCAGTTCGCGTTGTGACACAAAAAAACAGAGCCAAACAAAAAAACGCCCGGTCCCCCACCAGAGACCAGGCGTTCAGAAATGGAGTCATTCCCGAAATGCACATCCATGACTCCTGGAGCGGGCCATCGTAACGTGCGGGCGTCGATCGTTACAAAGAATGTATTTGCAGGTGACAGACACAGTCGTGTGGCGCATGTTACCCCTACTTAGACAGCAAATCGCAATACCACATCCAAGAACAGGGCCCATGCGGCACAGTGGAGCAGGCAACATAGCCACCTCGTAGGTCGCTGCCTGATTCCCCCACACGGCTCCGCTATTGAGCATGCGGTCTTTACGCAGCAGGCTTGACCCCGACCGCGCTGTTAAGTAGAATGCAACGGCCTCTTTACGCAGCGTTAACGGATGCGTCTCGTAACGGGCCATGCTCACTGCTCCGTGCTTGTTGATGCCAACCAACCTGCTCCTACATGAATGACTTTCCCATCAGCACCCTCGATCTGTTTGTCATCGGGGGGTACTTCCTCATCGTTTTTGGGATTGGCTATTACATCGCTAAGCGCATTGACACCGGCGAAGACCTGTTTCTGGCCGGACGCTCGCTGATGTGGGGCACGATTGGCCTCTCGCTCTTCGCCTCCAACATCTCCAGTACCACGCTCATTGGCCTCGCGGGCGATGCATACAGCACGGGCATTGCCGTATCGAACTACGAGTGGATGGCGGGGCTCGTGCTGGTATTCATGGCGTTCTTCTTCATCCCGTTCTTTATTCGCTCGCGCCTGACTACCATTCCAGAGTATCTTGAAAAGCGCTTCGATGTGCGCTCGCGCAAGTACTTCTCGGGACTCACGGTCTTCACCAGCATCATGATTGACGCTGCGGGCGGCATCTACGCAGGCACGCTCGTCTTGCAGATGTTCTTCCCCGACCTCCCGTTCTTGTGGACGGCCTTCGGGCTTGCAGGCGTGGCGGGCATCTATACAGCCTTCGGGGGACTTGCAGCCGTCGTGTACACCGATGTGATACAGGCGGTTATCCT
>CAJXLX010000127.1 GCA_913056335.1 uncultured Rhodothermaceae bacterium | reverse complement strand
CGACTTCGTTCCCCACTTCGCGGGTTGCCCGGACCTCACTGCCCTGCAGGCCGGTGACGGCGGCGACTTCGACCTCCTCGGACTCGCTCTCGCGCAGGTCGTCGAGGCGCGCCCACCCTGAAGTGGCCGAGCGGATGCGCAACCACACGCCCTCAATGCGCTCGTCGGCGGCTGCCTTTCGGAGTGCGCTATTCGCATCGGTCATGTCGAACGAAGGGCCATCGCTCAATGCTTGCGCGATAGGATCGTTGGCCATACGCTCCGGAATATCGCCATTCACGTCGATCACAAGTACGGAGCTGGGCTGTACGGTGGGCGTAGACTCCGAAGAGAGAGCAATGGCAAAGAAGAACAGAACGAAGAACACGATGATGCCTCCCAGCGCAATGAGCGTACCCAGGACGCTGGCCAGGAGCGTAGAAAGAAACCGCATAGAGGTTGAATCTGCATGAACGAGAACAAAACGGCTGCTGCATCCCCACACATATGATGTGCGCGCCTCTCCACACATGGGAAAGCACACACCGGGACCCAGCACGCCTTAGGGGAACCTCACGGGGCAAACCAGCCCAATCGTGAGGAACGCCCACTACACATACGTGTGAAGCGCGCCCACCGTTACATGCACCTAACAATGACGCAGGCAGCGGTGGCACATGGACTGGAGGGAGGTAGGTGACAAAAAGAAACTACCGTACGTCTCCTCAAGTACAGAATGGTACCATGTACCGCGCCTTAAACGCAACCAAGGCCCCATGCTGTTACATGTTTTTGCGAAACGATTAGCTGGCTGTTCACTTAGGAACTCTCATGGCTCAATGGGTGAGTGAGGGCGGGTGAACGCAGTCCTCTTGTGACACATGAAGTACTGACGTGTGAAGTACGATAGCGCACACGGGGCACGGCCGCTGCTCAACGCCCTACTCGACTTTGAGAATCATTCCTTAGCCGTAGCATCGCACGGTTTGCCTCAGTACCTCGTACACCGCACTACTAACCCAACGGAGCAAGGCGCGCAGCTCCACGCCATACTGCCTGCCGCCATACGCCCCGCACATTCGCATTCGCTTGCTTTCGCTGTTGTCCAGAAGCACCGATATCTATGAGCGCGCCCCCTCGTTCTGCGTCGTCTGACCGCTCGCGCGACACGCGCTCTGTTCAGCCGACCGACCGACCGCAGCTGACCGAGCGCGAGCGCCGCATCCTTCAGTTGGTCGTGCAGCACTTTATTGACACGGCGGGCCCGGTCGGCTCGCGGTCGCTGGCTCGTCAGTTCGACATTGGCCTGAGCCCCGCCTCCATTCGCAATACGATGGCCGACCTGGAGGAGATGGGCTACCTTGACCATCCGTATACCTCTGCGGGGCGCATGCCCACGCAGATGGGCTACCGCACGTTTGTTGATGAGCTGATGCAGGCCCCCACGCTCTCAGATGCCGAGCGGCAGGTGCTCAAAATGCAGTTGGCCCAGCTCGTTAGCGATACCGACGAAATGCTACGCGAGAGCACAAAGCTGCTCAGCAAGCTCTCAAATCTGCTCGGCGTTGCCCTAAGCCCCCGCCTGTCAACGGGCGTGCTGGAGCGCCTCGATATCGTCCCCCTTACCGGTCCACGCCTGCTCTTTGTGCTTAACGTGAACGGCGGCCTCGTAAAGACGATCGTGCTCGACTTTGAGGCCGACGTTGCCCGCAGCGACCTTGACCGCATCGTGTCGATGCTCAATGAGCGCCTGGCCGGCCTCACGCTTGCCGAGATCCGAGACACGCACGAGGAGCGCATTCGCGACCTCGACGATGCAACCGGCATTGTCGATCTGATGCGCGAAGAGGCCACCCCGCTCTTTAGCGAGCCGCAGCAAGGCCGCTTGCAGCTGGGGGGCACCCGCAACCTGCTGAATCAGCCTGAATTTCAGGAGACGGACGACATCCGCCATTTCTTTGAACTTTTGGAAGACGAGGCGCTGCTCATTGACCTGCTCGAGAACCTGTGCACAACGCCTGATGCCGCAGACAACACCTACGTGCGCATCGGCAGTGGCAACGATAACGACGAAATGGCGTCCTACTCTATCGTGGTGTCGCCCTATCGTATGGGAAGCACTGTGGGCACGCTCGGCCTAATGGGACCCACGCGTATGAACTACCCGCGGGCCGTAGCGCTCGTACAGACCATGGCCGATGTGCTCAATCGCTCGCACGGCGACGATTCATCCAGCAACACGGCGTTGTAGCTCTGGAGCTGGTGCTGCTTGCTACCTCCTTACTATCCTTTTTGATTATACCGTTCACGCTATACATGGCCACGAATCCTTCCTCCCCAACGACCGACGAAGATCCGCTGCTGAACGATACAGCCCCCGATCCGGCTGCGCCCGACACGCCTGCGAATCCTGATACGTCTGCTGAAGCCGCAGCATCTAACGAGCGCATAGCCGAACTCGAAGCGCAGGTTGAAGCCCTCGAAGCCGAGCGCGACGCCATCAACGATCAGTTCCTGCGCAAAGCTGCCGAACTGGAAAACGTGCGGAAACGCCTAAATCAACAGATCGAACGGCAGTTTGCGTCTGGCAAAGTCGAGGCGATTAACGCAGTACTCGGCACTATCGACGACCTGCAGCGCTCGCTCGACGCTGCCGATCAGTTCAAGGAGAATGACAACCTCGAAGCTGCCTACGAGTCGCTGCGCGACGGGCTGGTGCTGGTGCACGAAAACTTCCACAGCGCGCTCGGCGACATTGGCGTAGAGCGCATTGAAACCGAAGGCCAGCCCTTCGATGAACACAAGCACGAAGCGATGATGCAACAGCCGGCCGATGACGTAGAGCCCGGCACGGTGCTCAACGAGATTCGCGCCGGCTACCGGATGGGCGACCGCGTGGTGCGCCATGCCCAGGTCGTCGTTGCAAAGTAGCGGCAACGACGCACACTGAACAAGTGCGCACGCCCCGGCATTCCATAGCGGTGGTGTCAGATGCTCCGATCCCATGCGTACGATGTGGACTTCTGGCTTTCCTCCTGTTTCTGCTGCCTGTTTGACTGCTGCCCCCCAACCTCATGCCCGAAGACTATTACGACGTACTTGGCGTCTCGCGCGATGCCTCGGACCGCGAAATCAAGAAAGCGTATCGCAAGAAGGCCATGAAGTACCATCCGGATCGCAACCCGGATGACGAGGAGGCCGAGCAGAAGTTTAAGCAGGCCGCCGAAGCCTACGAGGTCCTCTCGGATGACGAGACACGCCAGCGCTACGACCGCTATGGACACGCGGGGCTGGGCCAGAATGGTGGGGGCAGACGTAGCGGCGGCTTTCAGGATATCAACGACATCTTCAGCGCCTTCAACGATATCTTTGGCGGGCGGGCCGGACGCTCACGGCGCTCCAGCGGCCGCCCGGGCAGCGACTTGCGCGTGAAGCTGCCGCTTACGCTCAAAGAGATTGCCAACGGCACGCAGAAAAACATTAAGGTGCGCAAGTACGTGGCGTGCGACGACTGCGACGGCACCGGCGCCGAAGGCGGTGTCGACGGTGAGAACCACGTCATGTGCAATGAATGCGATGGCACCGGCGAGATTCGCCAGGTGTCGCGCTCGGTCTTCGGCCAGTTCGTAAATGTGCAGGCCTGCCCCAAATGTAATGGCGAAGGACGTATCATCGAAAACCCGTGCGACACCTGCAGCGGGAAGGGCCGCTACGAAGGCGAGGAAACCATCAACGTAAGTGTGCCTGCGGGCGTTACCGAAGGCAACTACCTGACGATCTCTGACGCTGGAAATGCAGGTATCCGCGGCGGCCTTGCGGGCGACTTGCGCATTGAGATCAAAGAGAAGCCCCACGAGCACTTTGTGCGGGATGGGCTCGACCTCTACTACGACCTGTATCTCTCCTTCCCCGACGCCGCCCTGGGCACCGAAGTCGAAGTGCCCACCTTGAAAGGCCGCGCTCGCATCCAGATCGACGCTGGGGTGCAGCCGGGCAAGATTCTGCGGATGCGCGAGCGGGGGATCCCCGACCTGAACAGCTCCGGCCGCGGCGACCAGATGATCCGCGTGCATGTGTGGACGCCTCAAGATCTCACGAACGATGAGATCGATATGCTCGAAGCGTTACGTTCGCATCCCAATTTCCACCCCAATCCTGACAACCAGGCGCCGAAGAAGTCGTTCTTCCGTAAAGTGCGCGACGTCTTTTCCTGACGCTGCGTACTGACGCCGTACTGCCCTTCACGCCTTGCTTGTCATGCCCACGCGCACCGAAGCGCCGCCCCTGCGCACCACCCTGCGCCGCTTACCTTCTCCCGTCGTTGTTGTCACCACGTACGCAGAAGGGAAGCCGTGGGGCATTACCATCGGGTCGTTCACCAGCGTCTCGCTCGACCCACCGCTGGTCAGCTTTAACGTAGACCGTAATGCGCAATCGCACGCCGCGTTGCGCAAGGCGGGGCACTGTGCCATCCACCTGCTCGACGACACCCAGGTCGCTTTCGCAAACCACTTCGCCCGCCCCGACCTCTCGCCCGAGGAGCAGTTTCAGCCAGTGGCTTACACCGAAGATGCCCACCAGATTCCTATTCTGGAGGGCAAAGCCGCTGTGCTGCATGCGCGCATCCGCGACGCCCACCCAGCAGGCGACCACACCATCTTCGTAGCCGAGGTCGAGCACATCACCCCGCGCGAGAACGCACAGGGCATCACCTACGTAGAGCGCGGCTATCACGCGGTCGGCCACGAACTGGGGGGCACGGCACTGTCGCCCGTAAACGCGTCGTCTAACGGCTCGTCTTGAGCGCCCGGCGGAAAGAACGCAAAGTCATAGCGCGCCGGATCGTCGGGGCAGAGCCGCCGACACGCATCCGTCAAGATGCGCACGGCTTTCCAGTCGTTTGACTTCCGCTCAATGAATCCGAGCGCTCGCGCCTGCCGCCCCACGTGCACATCCAGCGGCACCATAAGCTGCTCCGGGCGGATGCGCGTCCACATCCCCAGATCCACCGGACCCGGGCGCACCATCCACCGCAGATACATGTTGAGGCGCTTACAGGCGCTTTTCGCCTCGGGCCGCGCCAGATGCTTACGCAGCCGCTGCGGCGTGCCGGGGTTGATGCGCAACAGCGTGGTGCTAAACCCCTGAATCGCCGGTCCCATCGGATACGGATGCGCCGGGTCGTCGGGCAGGTGGTCCGCAAAAATGTTCTCGATGGAGCCGTGGCGATCGATCGCGTCGCTCAGGTTGCGCGTAAACCACAGCGCATCCACCGGCTGAAATGTGCGGTGTTTGAATCCATCGAGGGCATCCGCATCACGAGCGGGGTCGAAGTCCGCGACAAACGCATGCGGCCGGTAGTTCATCCGCTCGCACAGCGCCTCCATCTTGTTGATGACCGTGGTGCGCCGCCCCCACGCCAGCAGCGCCGCATACAACCCAATCACCGCCTGATCGCGCGGATCGTCGAAGCCGTGCGGAATGCCCAGCGGGTCCTCGGCAATGAACGACGGCTCCTCGTAGCGCTCCACCAGCGCATCCAGATACGAACGGAGTTCTTCAAACGACGGCACAAGCACATGATTGTTTTTTAGGGGGATACGAAGCATCGGCAGCAACGCAACGCGAGCTACACCATCAGCTCCGTAGCTCGCGCCAGATCCACATTGCCGCCACTTATCGTGACACCGATTCGCTGCTCATCACCGGTCACAGCTCCGGAAAAGAGCGCCGCCAGCGCCAGCGCGCCCGTGGGCTCCGTCACGAGCTTCATCCGGGTCCACACAAAACGCATTGCGTCGATAATGGCCGCGTCCGGCACGGTCACCATGTCGTCGGCGTAGTGGCGCACCAGCGGAAACGTGTACTCTCCGAGCGACGGCGTGCGCGCGCCGTCGGCAATGGTGTCGGGGTTGTGCACCGACTGCAAGGTGCCTGTGTGAAACGAACGCGTGGCATCGTCGCCCGCCTCCGGCTCCACCCCGATGACCGTGCAATCCGGCTGCAAGACCGACGCCGCAATGCCGCATCCCGACAGCATGCCGCCGCCGCCACAGCACACAAGCAGCACATCCAGGTCATCCACCTGCTGCAACAGCTCCCAGCCTACGGTGCCCTGCCCGGCAATGACGTGCGGATGGTCGTACGGCGGCACGAGCGTCAGGCCACGCGCCTCAGCCAGTTCTGCGCCGTACTCCTCGCGGACGGTCTCTTCGGGGTTGTACGTAACCACTTCAGCGCCATAACCGCGCGTGGCCTCCAGCTTGACGGTGGGGGCGTTCTCTGGCATCAAGATCGTCGTGTCGATGCCCAGCAGCCGCCCCGACAGCGCCACCGCCTGCGCGTGGTTGCCCGACGAGTACGCAATCACGCCGCCGTCTTTCTGCTCGGATGAGAGGCGGCTGAGCGCATTGTATCCGCCGCGAATCTTGAAGGCCCCAATGCGCTGCAGATTCTCGCACTTCAAGAAGACCTCCGCATCCACCCGCTCATTCAGCGAGCGCGACGTGTGCACCGGCGTTTCGTGTACGACCCCGCGCAGACGGGTCGCCGCTTTGGCCACGTCGGTGAAGGTAACAGCATCGAGGGCAGCGTCAGGCGACATAGAAACAGGATGTTGGGGGAGGCAAAGCATAGCGCATCCTACCGAATGCCGATGCGCACCCAGAGTTCGCCCGAACACGCCCGAACGGCTCTCGTTGAGCAGGCGGTTCGTCTTGTCATCCACCCACCGCCTGCCTTATGATTCCCGTTTGGCTCACCGACACCGTTACGCCCGATTTGGGCCGCGCCTTGCACTACACGCAGCTGTGGGGTCTGCAGGGGGTAGAGCTCCGCACCGTAGGCGGCCCCGACGACCGCGTGCCCGACGTGAACGAGCCGCAGATTCGTCAGCAGTTGGAGGTAAGCGAGTTTCTCTTGAGCAGCGTAGCCCCGGCGCTGTTTGGCGGCCCCGTGCACGACCGCATGATGTGGCTGAACGACCTGGCACGCCTGCCCGAGATCCTGAGTTTCTGCCAGCGCATGCGCTGCCCGCGCTTCGTGATCGACCCGTTCGCGGCCACCCCCAATGATGCAGACACCGCCCTCGACACCGCCGCTGATGCATTGCGCCAGGCCGGCGAAAAGGCCGCTGCAAAGAATGTGATTGTTGGTGTAAAGAACGACCCGTCGTCGCTGTGCCCAACCGGCCAGGATCTGGCCCTCTTGCTCGCACTCGTTGATCACGCCAACGTGCAGGCGGTGTGGGACCCCGCGGCGGCGCTCCGGGCGGGCGAGGATCCGCGTGCCGGGCTCGATGCGCTTGTCGGGCGCATTACCATGGTGCGATGCAGTGACGGGCGTATCGAACAGGGCCAGTGGAACGATACGATCTTCGGCGAGGGCGATATCGACTGGACCGCGCAGATCGAGCAGCTTCACGCGAATGGCTTTCAGGGCCCAATTAGCCTTGAGGTGTATGCCGAACCGCGTCCGAAGGCCGGGCTGCGTAGCGCCACTGCACTCATTCGTCTGCTGGGACGTGTGCAGCGGGCGGGGTAACGTATGCTGAATGCTTTCGGTAGCGTTCGCCTCGGGCAAAGTTTTGGTAGCTGTTAGATTGCAAGTGATCCCTTCCAGACGATCACCCCAGACAATCCCGACTGCCGTCGGGAGCAGATCCGGAGCCGAGCGAAGCGACACAGAGTAATCTACCCGTTATCTTGCTAACTCAATCACTTCAGGGATAACGACTACCAGTCTCTTCTCTAAAGTCTCTTCTCTCCCAACGGTGGTCGAGAAAAAACTCAGGATGAAGAGGTTGTATCCCTACGTGTCGACCAGACGCGTAGAGGGCATGACACGCCTTTTCACCCGCCTGAGACCCGCTGTGGTACCCGTGTCACACCCATTTGGCACATATCGTCAAACATTTGGCACGAATCGTCAAACATGGGTCTGAGGCATTGACTACGTTGCGCCTGCAATGCCATTCGGTGGTGTGCCATCGACGCAGGCGCGTCCCTCGGTCTGGCACATCGCCTTACGCAACCCAACAAGCGCACCGCCCCCAGGCTCCAACTGCATCTCATGACCACCGGCTACGCTACTACCATGCACCCTGCTACCATACGCTCTGCAACGCTGC
>CAJXLX010000126.1 GCA_913056335.1 uncultured Rhodothermaceae bacterium | reverse complement strand
GCCCAGCTTTCGCAGTCGAAGTCTGCCGCCCAGTCCGGAAGCGACACACTCTCGACTCGTCCGTACAGCGACACGCCCTCGAAGGGCTCGTTGACGATGACGCCCACTTCGTTCTCGGCGGCGAGGGGGAGGAGGCGCTCCTCGGCCCGCGTAGCGCCCACGTAGAAAAGGCGGCGCTCCTCTTCCAGCTCGGTGCGCTCTTGCGTGGCTTTTGCCAGCGGAAAAAGCCCCTCTTCGAGTCCGGTAATGAAGACGACCGGGTACTCCAGCCCCTTCGAGGCATGTAGCGTCATGAGCGTGACCTTGTTGGGGTCGTCATCGCCGTCGAGATCGGTGAGCAGCGTGACTTCCTGCAGGAATGTGCTGAGTGTGGCATTGTCGGCGCTGGCGGTGTACTCCGCGATGCCGTTCACGAGCTCCTGCACATTCTCCCAGCGGCGCAGGTTTTCGCGCGTGTGCTCTTTGCGCAGCTCGCTCAGCATCCCGGCTTCCTGGATCAGGTCGCGCGTGAGGTCGTCGACCGGGGCGCTGTCGATCTTGCTCATGTACTTGGCAATGAGTGCGCGGAAGCGCCCGACTGCGTTCTTGGCACGGGTCGAGAGCGTGTCGATCTGCTCGACCTGCTCAACGGCTTGCCACATCGACATGTCGTTCTGGGTCGCGTAGTTGCGTACGCGTTCCTGCGTCTTGGCCCCGATGCCACGCGTGGGGTAGTTGATGACGCGCTCCAGGCTGGCCCGGTCGTTTGGATTCACCAGGAGCTTCAGATACGCGAGCACATCTTTGATCTCCTTGCGCTGGTAGAACGACGTGCCGCCAATGATACGGTATGGCACGTTCTCGCGGCGCAGCGCCTCCTCCAGCGCGCGGCTCTGCGCATTGGTGCGGTAGAGCACCGCAAAGTCGCTGTACTCCAACCCCTCGCGCAGCTGCAAATCGCGGATCTTCTGCTCGACCTTCTTGGCCTCGTCTTTTTCGGAGAGCGCTTCGGTGAGCAGTACCTTCTCGCCTCCATCTTTGTCGGTCCAGAGCGTCTTGTCGAGTTGGTCTTCGTTCTGGTCGATGATCGAGTCGGCCAGCGTCAGGATGTTATCGGTGGAGCGGTAGTTGCGCTCCAGCCGCACGGTCGTGGCATCGGGGTAATCGCGCTCGAACGACAAGATATTGCTGATATCGGCCCCCCGAAAGGCATAGATGCTCTGCGCATCATCGCCCACCACGCACAGGTTTTTGTGCCCGGCGGCCAGCTGCTTGGCCAGCACGTACTGCACGTGGTTCGTGTCCTGGTACTCGTCGATGTGCACGTATTGCCAGCGCTGCTGGTACTTTTCCAGCACCTCGGGCTCCTGGTTGAAGAGCTGCACGGGCTTCAGCAGCAGGTCGTCAAAGTCGAGTGCGTTGGCCCGTTTCAGGGCGGCTTCGTAGGCAGGATACACCTTGGCCGTGGCCTCTTGCAGGCGTCCATGTGCCATGCTGGTGTACTCTTCGGGACCCACCATCTGGTTTTTTGCGCTGGAGATGGTGCGCTGCACCGAGCGGGGTTTCACCTCGTCGGTGTTGAGCTGCAGCCGGTTCATCTGCTGCTTCACGATCTTCTTGCTGTCATCGGTGTCGTAGATCGAGAAGTCGCTGGAATAGCCAATCGCCTCAATCTCGCGGCGAAGCAATCGGGCAAACGAGCTGTGAAACGTGCCCACCCACATACCACGCGTTTTGTCGCCCACCAGGCGCTGCACACGCTCGCGCATTTCGCGGGCGGCCTTGTTGGTGAACGTCAGCGCAATGATCTGGTAGGGGTTCGCCTTGCCGGTGGCCAGCAGATACGCAATGCGGTGCGTGAGTGTGCGCGTCTTGCCCGAGCCCGGCCCAGCAATGATCATGACCGGCCCGTCGGTAGCGGTGACGGCGGCGCGCTGGTCGTCGTTGAGCCCGCTCAAGATGCGTTCTTGAGCTTCGGAATCGGGGTCCACAGACGAGGAGGGGGATGGGGACGACAGTTGGATGCGACGCGCCATAACGCAGCAGAACAGGTAGATGCAAGAGACAGAGGGTACGCTACGCCTGTAGGGACGCGGCGGTACGACATCTATACGGGATGCATCAGCCTGCGTTCGTCCAAGATCGGATAGACGCAGCGATCGAGTAGACGACTGTACGGTGGTCTGCGATGTATGATGGACCGGGCCGTGGGCCTACACGCAAAAACGCCCACTTCCGCAAGGAAGTAGGCGCCTCGAAGCTGTGCGGATTGTACGGAGGGAAGCCGACGTTTGGCTTTCCTCCACATTATCCTGCTATGCCGTTATGTTAGTTTTCCTCTGGCGGCAGCAGCACACCATCAATCACGTGGATGACGCCGTTGGAGGCGTCGATGTCCGTTTGTATTACCTGCGCGCTGTTGGCGCCGCTCAGCGTGACGGTGCCGTCGTTCACCGAGATGCCCACGTTCGGGCCCAGCACGGTGGGGGCTTCGGTCATGCCTACGACATCTTCGGCAAAGGCTTCGGCGGGAATGACGTGGTAGGACAGGATATCAGCGAGCTCGTCGAGGTTGTCTTCTTCCAGCAGGCGGTTGAGTTCATCGCCCAGCGCGGCGAAGGCGTCATCGGTCGGGGCCAGGATGGTGAAGGGCCCTTCGCCCTGAAGGACTTCGTCGAGGCCGGTGGCTTGCAGCGCGGTAACCAGGGTGTCGAAGCCATCGGCAGCAACGGCAACTTCAACGACATTCGTGGTGTCGTTCACGGCTTGGGCCTTGGCATCCGAGAGACCGATCCCGCCAACGAGTAGCAGGAGGGCGGCAAACGAAGAAAGTAAACGAGTCATAAGGGGGAGAACGTTGAGTGATAAAAGTTGCGTATAAGTACGACCGCGTAACGCCGGATGAAAGCGGATTCGTATTCAGATGGTATTTATGTACAACTCCTTTACATTTTGTGATGGTGTGGCGCAGGTGGGTGTCATACACCAGCGTCTTTCGTGCTGTTGTAGGGCGGGGCGAACGTCTGTATATGGAGAACATGGCCTTATACACACAGCCTGTACACATAGAAAACGCCCGTGCCTCAAGACGAGACACGGGCGCAGAATACAGACGTTACGAAGCATTCTTGCATGTGAGCGTGGTGCAGAATGCAACGTCTGATTCAGAAGCCGTATGGGCTTATGGCGTAATGATGTTTCCGCCACCTTCGCCCGCTTCGCCGTCGCCGCTTTCGACTTCAATCAGTTCGACGTCGAACTCCAGCGTACGGCCGGCAAGCGGGTGATTGGCATCGACGGTAATGTGCTCGTCTTCTACCTTGGCGATCTGCACCGGCACGGCTTGGCCCTGCTGCGTATGCATCTGCAGCTGCTGGCCTACTTCCGGATCGATCTCATCGGGGAGCGACTCGCGGTCAACGTCCATGACCATGTCGTCGCGACGCTCGCCGTAGCCGTCTTCGGGCGTGATGGTGCCAGTCTTGGTATCGCCTGGCTCCATGCCTTCCACGAGCTTCTCAAAGCCCGGAATCACTTTCTGTGCACCCAGCTCAAAGCTGATGGGCTCGCGCTCGCGCGAGCTGTCAAATACGGTGCCATCTTGCAGGCGGCCCGTGTAGTGAATGTGGACGGTATCTCCTTTCTTTGCTTCAGCCACAGGTCAGTAGAGTCTGTCAACAAGAATGTATGCGAATACATATCATTTCCCTTAACGCCATGGGCCCTTCGGTGTTGAGGGCCATGCTGCATCTTCACGATCATCAGATACAGCAGGGGCGCTATGGACTGAGCAGGGTGCGTTGTGTGGTGCCGCTCAGTTCACGCAGGGTGAGTTCGGCCTGTTTCGCCTGAAAGCGCGCGCTTACGAGGTCGTTCTCGGCGCGCACGGCCTGCTCTTGTACCTCGCGCAACTCAATGGAGGAGATGTCGCCCAGCCGGAACTGTTCCAGCGCGACCTCTACGTTGGCCTGAGCCATCTGAAGGTTGTCGGTTTCGAGGGCGACGACCTCCAGCCGCCGCTGGTACTCGGCAACCGCCTGGGTGAGGGCCGCAAACAGCTCGTTCTCGGTATCGGACACCGCAAGTTCAGCGTTGCGGATACGCACCTGCGCGTTCTGGCGCTGGCGGCGTCGGTCGAATCCTGTAAACAGCGGAATCTGGAGCGAAAGTCCGTACGTAAAGTCGTAATTAGTACTTTCCTGCACAAACCCGCTCTCCGACTCGGTCCGGCTCACGCCGTAGCCCAGCGAAGCGTCGAGCGCGGGGAAGCGCTCGGCCTGCAAGGCACGCCGCTCTTGCTCGGCCGCCCGCAACGCTGCCTGCGCCTGCTGCAGCACCGGGTTGGCCTGCTGAAGGGCCGTGCGCACGGCATTGGTCGTCAGCGTTTCGTCGATAGCGATCTCTTCAGCTACCGTAAAGTCGGTCGCGGTGGTGCGGCGCCCGCGCACCCGGTTGAGCGCAGCTTTGGCGGATTCGAGGGCGGCTTGCTGACGAAGCAGCGCTGACCGATCGGCGTTCAGGTCGACGCGGGCCTGGCGCACCTCCAGGTCGGAGGCGCTCCCGACCTCGTTGCGCAGCTCCGCAATGCGCACCCGCTCTTCGGAGACGGCTACGGTCTCTTCGAGCACGCTGCGCTCCCGCTGCGCACGCACTACGGTGTAGTAGGCAAGGGCGGCATCGGTAAGCAACTGCTCGGTGGTGGCACGGGCACGCTGCTGTTCGGCGTCGCGCTCGGCCTGCAGGCGGTTAAGCGTGGCAAAGCGTCCGCCCAGCCCGTCGAATACGCGCCATGAGAGCTGGGCATCGGCGCCGCTGTTGGTGCTGCGCGCTCCGCTGATGCTTTCGGGTGCCTGCCCCTGAAACTGCTGATCGGTGTCGCTGATGGTTTCGTTGTAGCGCGCCTGCACCGAGAGCTCCGGCAAGAAGCCGGCATTGCCCACCGAGGCGTTGCGCTCGGCAATCGTCACGCTATTTTCGGCGGTCTCTACGTTGGGGTTATTACGCAGCGCCTCTTCCAGCACGGTGCGCAGGGCCACGGGCTCGGCATCGGGGGTTTGCGCGTGAGCGACAGGAGCAAAGCCCAGTAGCGAGCACAGAAGAAGCAGGCAAAACCGGCGAAGCATACGCAAAGGTCGGATCAGAGAACAGAAGTAGATGCGAAAGGCGAAGGCCGAGCAGCGCCCCCGTGTGAAAAGGGAACCGCATTATTGGGCGGCTGAGGTGCCGTCAGAGGCACTGTCGGAGGCGGCAGGATCGGGCACATTAGGCAGGGTGCCGGTGCCATCGCCCGAGGTACCAGGACTGGCGGCTCCGTCGCCCGCGGACGGGGCGGCTACGCTTTTCGGCACGGTGGCACTGGTCAGGTAGGTGTACATGGCGGGGATGATGTAGAGCGACAGGAAGGTGCCTACAATCAGTCCGCCAATCACCACGAGCCCCATCGGGATGCGGCTTTCGGCGCCCGCACCCACAGCCAGTGCAATGGGCAGCACACCCAAAATCGTGGAGAACGCCGTCATCAGAATGGGGCGGAAGCGCACGGCGGCGGCCTCGGTAATGGCGTCCTCAATGGAAAGCCCCGCCGCGCGGCGCTGGTTGGCGAATTCAACAATCAGGATGCCGTTCTTCGCCACCAGCCCAACCAGCATCACAATGCCGATCTGGCTGAAGATGTTGAGCGACTGCCCAAAGACCCACAGGAAGGCGAGCGCGCCCGTTAGCGCGAGGGGCACGGTAATCAGGATCGTAAACGGATCCCGAAAGCTTTCAAACTGCGCAGCCAGCACCAGATAGATGAGCACGAGCGCCAGGCCAAACACGTAGAGCAGCTGGTTCGAGGTCTCCTGGAAATCGCGCGAGGCGCCGTCGAGGGCCGTGGAGAACGACGGGCCGAGCACCTCCTCGGCAATGCCGTCAAGCTCGGTAATGCCATCGTCGATGCTGTATCCAGGAGCCAACTGCCCCTCGATGGTCGCGGACTGGAACCGGTTGAAACGGAAAAGCTGGGGCGGATTGGCTTGTTCTTCGATGCTTACCACGTTATCGAGCAAGACCGGTTCGCCGCTGCTGGAGCGCACGTAGAGGCTCAGTAGATCCGCAGGCTCGTTGCGGTTCGGACGCTCCACCTGCGCAATCACGTCGCGCTGCTGGCCGTCGCGCGTGAAGAAACCAACGCGCTGCTCGCTGAGGGCCAGCTGCATGGTTTCGGCGACGTCACGCGCCGACACGCCAATGTTATCAGCGCGCTCCCGGTCGATGCTGACGTTGAGCTCGGGCTTGTTAAACTTGAGGTTTGGATCCAGAAACGTGAAGACCTCGGACTGCCGGGCGCGCTCCATAAACCGGGGCAGTGTTTCTTCGAGGGCCTGCAGGTTCGGCGCTTGCAGCACGTACTGAATCGGCTGCCCGCCCTGCGAGCCGACCTCAATGGTCTGCTCTTGGGAGACGAAGGTGCGTGCGCCATCCATCTGGCCCACCGCCTGTGTGAGGGCATCGGCGATTTCAGCCTGGCTGCGGTCGCGCTCGTCGGGCTCGACCAGTTGCACGCGCATAAACCCGCTGTTCACCGAGCTGGAGGCGCCGAATCCGGGTGAGGTCACGGTGATGACCGCCTCGGTTTCGGGGACTTCATCCTGGACGGTCTGGTAGAGGCTCATGATGTACTCGTCCATGTACTCGTAGGTGGCGCCCTCGCGCGCTTGCGAAAAGAGACGCAGACTGCTACGATCTTCGAGCGGAGCCAGCTCCTCGGGCAGCACGCTGTAGAGTCCGCCGATGATAATAGCGCAGACGCCAATGACGCCAAAGGCCGTCCACCGGCGCTTCATGAAGACCTCCAGCGAGTGTCGGTAGAGTTCGTTGAGCCACTCGAAGAAGGGTTCGGTTTTGCGATAGACCCACGGCTGTTGCTCCCGTTTTTTAAGGAGACGCGTGGCAATCATGGGCGTAAAGGTAAGCGCCACAAAAGAGGAAATAGCCACGGCTCCGGCAATGACGAGGCCAAACTCCTGAAAGAGCTGCCCGGTGAGGCCTCCCAGAAAGATGATGGGCAGGAAGACCACGATGAGCGAGATGGAAGTGGCAATGACCGCGAAGAAGATCTCGCGCGTGCCAATGATCCCGGCCTGGATGGGATCGTGCCCTTCTTCCAGCTTCGCATAGATATTTTCCAGCACGACAATGGCGTCATCCACCACCAGGCCAATGGCCAGCACCAGCGCCAGCAGCGTAAGCACGTTGATGGAGAACCCAGCAGCGTACATGACGAAGAAGGAGCCGATAAGCGCCACCGGAATCACCAACAGTGGGATGACGGTAGAGCGCCAGTCGCGCAGGAAGCCAAAGATCACCAGAAACACCAAGAGCAGCGCGATAAAGATGGTCTGCTGCACCTCGGCAATGCTCTGCCGGATCTGCGTGGTGGTATCGAACCCAATACCCAGCGTAATGTCGTCGGGCAGGTCGGCTTCGATGGCGTCAACGCGGTCGTAGAACTCGTCGACAATACTAATGTAGTTGGCTCCAGCCAGCGGACGCAGCACCACGCCCACCATAGGCGTGCCATCGCGCCGGAGCAGTGTACGCTCGTTGCGGGCCCCAATCTCGGCGTAGCCCACGTCTTCGAGCCGCACGATCTCGCCCTCGGGCGACTGCTTTAGGATGAGCTGATTGAAGTCCTCTTCGGTTTCCAGGCGGCTCTGCGTACGCACCGTGAGTTCAATGTTCTCGCCCTCGATGCGCCCCGACGGCAGCTCCACGTTGGAGCGGCCCAGCGCGGAGCGGATGTCTTGCGGGGTAAGCTGATACGCAGCCAGCTGCTGCGGGTCGATCCAGAGGCGCATGGAATACTCTTTCGAGCCCCAAATGTCGACGCGGCTCACGCCCTCGATGGTCTGCAGCCGCTCCTTGAAACGGTTGTCGGCCAGCTCGGTCAGTTCCAGCAGGTTGCGATAGCTGCTGCTGATATTCAAGAACACGATGGGCTGCGCATCCGCATCGGACTTCGACACGGTGGGCGGGTCTACGTCGGGCGGCAGTTGGCCCTGCGCCCGCGACACGCGGTCCCGCACATCGTTAGCAGCGCGCTCCAGGTCGGCTCCCAGTTCAAATTCGACGGTGACGGTAGAGCGGCCCTCGCGGCTGACCGAGGTGAGCGTCCGAATCCCCTGAATGCCGTTAATCTGCTCTTCGAGCGGCTCGGGGGTCTGCGAGTCAA
>CAJXLX010000125.1 GCA_913056335.1 uncultured Rhodothermaceae bacterium | reverse complement strand
ACGTACGATGCTGTTCCACACCGGATTCGGGCTCTCATCGTCGTATCCAAACGTAGACGTGGCCTCAAGGTCTACCGCAGCAGCCGCGGTTGCGGCATCGGACCAGTTGCCTGCGAAGAGGTGATAGCGCGCCCGGTACGCGTTGATGGTGTTGCGCAGGTCGAGTCCGGAGACGCGAATGTTGTCGGTGAATGCGCCGGAGGGCGGCGTATCGTTGAGGCGGGTGCGGGCGCGGTTGAGCAGGCGCAGGGCTTCGTCGAACAGTTCGTTGCGCGAGACGAACGGCACCGGTTCGGTCCGATTTGTAGTGAGCGATCCCTGCTCAAAGTGTTGCGCAATGTTGCCCAGCGCCATCGCCTGAAACAGGTCGGCCAGGGTGAGGATGCCGCTCTCAGTGCCCGCTTCAAATGGAAGGTCGGGGGCAGCGGCCCGCAGTTCTTCGGCCATCCCCACCACGCGGTAGTTGCGCGACCAGATGCGAAGCACATCCGCATTGCTGGGGGGCAGGTCGGGCCCCCCATCTTCCAGATTCACGAGGTTTGCCAGCGTGTTGTTGACCGCCACCTCGCGGCTGGTCGTGCCCGACACCAGCAGAACTGACTCCAGCGTGGTAGTCGCGTAGTACTCTTGCATCCCAACCGCCAGGGCTTCCACACCTTCGGTGGTTGTGAGTACCTGTTCTTCAGAGGGTGCATTGGGGTTGGTGATGTTGAGATCGCAGCCGCTCTGTAGCAGGAGCAGACCGGCGACGACGGCGGCGGCACAGGAAAAACGACACGAAAACAGGCGGGCAAGCATGGCGTTGAGGCAGTCAGAGCAAGCAGAGCGGGTGAGCGGGGCACGGTGCCTCCAGCAGTTACAGCGTGATGGTGGCACTCAGCGTAAAGGAGCGCGGGATGGGCACCTCCACAAAATCGAAGTTGCGCACACCGGTGCGCTGTCCGGCTACGTTCACCTCGGGGTCGTAGCCGCTGTAGCCGTCGATGGAGAGCAGGTTGCGTCCGCTTAGCGAGAGCCGTACGCGGTCGACCTGCGAGACGGGGGCATCGAGGGTATAGGCGAGGCTGAGCTCGCGCAGTTTCAGGAAGGAGCCATCTTCGACCCAGTGCTCAAAGATGCCGAAAGCGCTGCCCGTGTACCCACTGGGCAGGTCGCCCTCCAGCTCGCGCTCGTAGTCGTTGAGCGTGCCAAAGGCGCTAAGCGCGGCCAGGCGACGCGTAAAGTTGAAGACATCCTGGCCGACCACCGCATCCCACTGCATGCGGAACTCGAATGCGTTGATGCGCACGTTATTCGTCCACGAAGCCACAAAGTCGGGGTTCGGATCGCCAATAATGCGGTCTTCGCCTGAGGCTGCGGGCACGCCATCGCCTGGCTCGGTGGGCGAGCCGTCGCGCATCCGCCAAAGATCGTTGTCATCCTCGACCAGCACGTTGCCATTTTGGTCAATCACCTCGCCGTTGCCGTTGCGCGCAAACGAGGAGCCGTAGTAGATGCCGAGCGGCTCGCCGTTGATGGCGCCCACCAGACCAAACGAATCGGGAAAGATGAGCACGTCTTCTTCGAGTCCATTGACCTCGTTGCGATTTCGGCTAAAGGTAAGGGTGGAGGTCCATTGCTGGCCGGGGCGATCCACAATCAGGCCCCGCATCAGGAGTTCGATCCCCTGATTGGTGAGCGTGCCCACGTTTTGCAGGCGGCTCAGAAAGCCGGAGGTGGGCGCCAGTGAGCGATTCAAGAGCAGGTCGGTGGTGCGCTGCGTGTAGTAGGTCGCCTCAACGGCCAGGCGGTCGTTCAAGAGGCCGAAGTCGGCGCCTAATTCGATTTCGCGCTGCCGCTCGGGGCGGGCGTCGAGCGCGCCCAGTTGCGAAGATGGCTGCAGGCCGGGGCGACCTTCGTACGATTCGGGCGTGTAGTTCGTAAAGCGGTCGAACGGTCCAATGGAGGTCAGCCCCCCCGACACGCCCACCGAGCCGCGCAGCTTCAGCCGAGGCACCCAGCGGTCGAACCCGGCGCGTTGCCACGCATCCAACTCGGAAACGATGTACGACAGACTGGTTTTCGGGTAGAACTGCCAGCGCTCGCCGTCGCCAAACGAGGACGACGCATCCAGCCGCATGGCGCCCGTGAGGAAGAGACGATCGTTCCAGCCGAGCGTTTCTTGCGCGAACAGCCCGTAGATAGTGAATGGGTTTCGAAACTCGTTGGCGTCGCGCTGGGTCGTCCCACTCTGCACAACCTCGGATACGGGAGTCAGGTTTTCGGACTGCGCCTCGAACGTAGTGCCGCTTTCGTATTGCAGCGAGCCGCCGATCAGCGTGGTGGATTCAAGGCGGGGGCGCAGGAAGCTCCGGTACCGGATGTTCAGATCGCTGTTGGTTTGCAACTGATTCTGGGTGGCCCGCCGCGCAAATCCACTGCCAAGTCCGGGGGCCGAGGTGCCGCGCGGGATGAAGGCGGTAGCGCGCTGTGTGTAGGTGTCGATTCCGAGCAGGTAGTCAATGTTGATCCCATCGATCGGAGTCAGCGAGAGCGACGTGCTCCCGCGAAAGCGCTCGGTTTCTTGCGCAAAGTCGAAGCGCTCGCGCACCTCGACCGGGTTTGCAAGCGCCCCCTGGTTCGGAAACTCGCCCCGCTCGTTAGCGCGCGGATCGAAGGTGTTGGGGCCGAAGATGAAGCCCGTGAGCGCGCCGTAGTTGGCGTTGAGTCCGCCATTGGGCACCTCCTGCGAGGTGCTGCGCGCAAATGATGCTGTGCCCGCGAGCGAGGCCCAGTCCGTGAGCGTCTGGTCGAGGCGCAGCCGCCCGTTTACGCGCCGAAAGTGCGTGCCTTCGATGATGCCCTGGTTGGAGCGATGCGCGCCCGAGATGCTGTACTGCGTTGATTCGCTGCCGCCCGATACTGAGAGCGACTGCTCGGTGCCGTAAGCGCGGTCGAAGATGAAGTCCTGCCAGTCCCACCGCCGTTGGCCGTCGGGGAGCGGGTCGCCGCTGTTGTTCAGAAAGTCGCCCTGCTCGTTCTGCGCACGGTTTACGGGCAGGGTGGAGCGCACGGCATCTGTCTGAGCACGGGTGGTAAAGGAGACGCGGGGCGGCCCGGCCTCGCCCTGTTTGGTGAAGATCTGCACCACACCGCTGTTGGCGCGCGAGCCGTAGAGCGCCGCCGCAGCCGCGCCCTTAACGACCTCGATGCGCGCAATGTCGTTGGGATTCAGGTCGGCCAGCCGGTTCTGCGCACTCCCGCCCAGGTCAATAAGCTCGGGCGAGTCGTTGTTGATGATCACGCCATCCACGATGTAGAGCGGATCGGCACTGCCCAGCACTGTGCTTGCGCCCCGCAGCCGCACCGAGATGCCGCCCGAGGGGCTGCCCGAGTTCTGCTGTACCTGTGCCCCCGCAATCTTGCCTTGCAGCGCCCGGTCGACCGAGCTCGCGGTGCTCTGCTCCATGTCTTGGCCATCGACGGTGGAGATGGCGTTGCCCAGCTGGCGCCGCTCGGTGGGCACGCCGGTGCCGGTTACGACGACCTCGTCCACGCCCAGCACATCGGCGCGCAGGCGTACGGGATCGAGCTGCACAGTGGATGCATCGCCCAGGGTGACTTCACGCTCAACCGTCTGGTAGCCCACAAAGCGGTATCGCAGTGTGTAGGGGCCCGGCTCCAGCCGGGCCGTGAGCTCGTAGGCCCCCTCGGCATCTGTGGCGGCCCCGGTCGTGGTGCCCGCCACCTGCACGGTAGCGCCGGGCAGCGGATCGCCCGTGGCGTCGTCGAGCACCTGTCCGGTGAGGGTGTACGCGGTTGGCTGCGCATGGACTGCGCCGAGACTCAGCAGGCCCAGCAGTGCACAGGCAAGGAGGAGACAGCGCCAGGGGGATGCGTAGGCATACAGCATAGGCACAGCGGGGGGCAGCCCCGTGCAAATTGCGATTATAACGTCATGTAGTATACAGTTTTACGCGGTAGAGACGCAAGCCTGCACGCCTTGCCAGCCGCCTGTGGAGGCCGCACCGAAATAGAGGGCCGGGCGCTGTGCTGTGCATCCCTCCAAATACATTATGCCTGGACCTGTTGGGTACCGCGCTACCGATCCAGATGGCTGATGCCTACGATGGCGGCGAGTGTGACGGGCCACACCAGGATGGGAAACAGGTCGGGCAGTAGGGTGAGGTTGAGCACGGTACTGACCAGGCCCATAATCACGCCCGCCAGCACGCCGCGGTCGGTCGTGCCAGTCCACAGGAGGGCCATCATCAGGGGGAGGCCGAGCGTGGCGCCGAGCCCGACGAAGGCAAACTCGATGATGTCGAAGATGGTGCCGGGCCGCAGCAGGGCCAGCGCGATGCCTCCAGCGGCCAGCGCCGCCACAATGACGCGGCTGAGCCGGATGAGAGCGGTCTGCGACACCTGCGGACGCCACGACGCGTAGCCGCGCGTGAGATCGGCAGCGGCCACGAGCATCATCGAGTCTGAGGTCGACAGAATCGCGCCGATGATGCCTGCCAGAAGCACGCCGCCCAGCCAGCCGGGCACCAGGTCGCTGAGGGCCATCAGTGCAACGGACTCCGGGTCGCTGGCTGCGCTGTAGAGCACGCGTCCGGCCAGTCCGATGAGCAGCGGCACGGTGAGCCGCACCGCCTGAAAGGCCAGTGCAATGAGCGCGGCCTTCGGCAGCAGATCGGCGGATCGGATGGCCTGGAAGCGCATCAGGCTGTGCGGCTGCCCGATGGCGCCAAAGGCAAACGTGATCCACGATAGGATGCTGACGAGAAGCGCCGTCCCCTCGAATCCGCCCGACCACTGAAGCAGCGTGGGGTCGATCGCCTGCACCTCGCCGACGAAGGCCGTCCACCCGCCAATGGCTGCGATGGCGGCAACGGGCAGGACCACCACCGCCGCAAGCACGAGCACACCCTGCACCACATCCGTCCATACCGATGCGTCGAATCCGCCGAGGGTGGTGTACAGCGCCACGGCCCCGCCGCCAACTAACACCGAGGCGAAGTAGGGGAGCGCAAGGGCCGTGTCGAGCGCTTCGCCCACGGCAATGAGCTGGGCCCCGACGTATGCGCCCATGAACACGAGAATGGCGGAGGTGCCCACCAGACGAATCGCCCGGCGCGTGGGCGTGCTGCTCACCCGGCGCGCCAGGTGATCGACGACCGTGTGGCTATCGAGCGCTTCAGATTCGGCCCGAAACGGCGGGGCTACCTTGTAGTAGAGCACGCCCACCACCAGCAGCATGGCTCCTGCGAACCAGAGGCCGTGCAATCCGGTCGAGAAGCCGACTCCCACCCACGCAAAGAACGTCCACCCGCTGGCGACCGAGGCGACCTCCGAAAGCGCCATCGGCCCCGCTTCCACCGAGCGCCCGGCAAGCATATAGTCAGTCAGGGTGCGCGTATCTGCCGTCTGGTAGAAGTACAGACCAATAGCCACAAGCAGCACAACGAATCCGCCAAAGGTGAGCGTCAGGCTCCAATCCATAGCAGCAGGGTAGATGGGCAAGAAAACAGGCGTTCACAGCATACCCACTACCAAATTGGATGTCTACCCCCGCCTCAGCGGCTCCAAACGGCATCAGAGAGCGATTAACGGTTTTGTCATGTGCATCGTGAACCATTTCGCACGATGCCTGTACAGTGTATCGTAACGACATTTTTAACTACGCCACAGTCGGCTCCTATTGATGGGTTCCGAGCGTTGCTCTACGCTCATTAACGGCGGGCTGTGTGTCAACCAACACACCTATATGCAAGACGGAACAGTTAAGTGGTTCAGTAGCGAAAAAGGCTACGGCTTTATCGAGCGCCACGACGGAAGCGAAGACGTATTTGTTCACCACAGCGAAGTGTCCGGCGAAGACCTCCGGGACGGTGAGCAGGTAGAATTTGAAGTCGAGGAAACTCCGAAGGGACTGAGCGCGGTTAACGTGCAGCGTCTCCACGGCGTGCGGTAAATGGCGTGGTAGCACTCCATTCTGCAAGAAAAGGGTCTTGTCGCTTCGGCAAGGCCCTTTTCTCGTTTGGAGGGATGCAAGAGGTCTGTGCCCTCGCCCCAGTCCCGATGCAATACGCCGTCTCATCTCGTTGGTGACACTGCTCTCGCGTAAGCAGACGCTCCCGTCGCCGAATCGTTGTCTTGCGCAATGCGCCGGGTTCGCCTGCACGGCCCCACCCTACGGAAGCGGGGAGCCCTCCTCGATCCAGTCTACGACTCCCTCAGCGCCCATCACGCTGTGGATCTGCTCCCGCTGCTCTATATGCGGAATGTTGTATTCGTCGAACCGGTATGTGTCTTCGAATACGATGATATGCGGCGTTCCCGGAGCCGACACGTCACTGTTAAAGTTGTGCAGCAGCGTCTCATTGTTGTAGTGGGCTCCCAGGCTCACCTCATCCCACTGCTCAGCATTATGGCGTTGCATGAACGCCAGCCCGTCGTCTACCGTCTCGTCCATTGCTGCAAACACAAACTTGGTGGGCGTGTCATCGTGCGCATCTGAAAATCCCTGGGGAAGCTGCGAGACGGCCTCCACGACTTCATCGCGCGACGAGAATCCGCACGACGACGCCCCCACATAGTAGACTACATAGATCTGCTCGTGCCCGCGGTACGATGCCTCTTCATCAGCGGACGCACGATCTTGTCCCTGACACGCTGTTCCTGTTAGGCTTATAATAAAAACCAGACAGCATGCCACTGAAAGGAGTCGTTTCATGGCTAAGTGCTGCATCAGTTCAACGGGCAACGAAACGGGGTAGCGGGTAGAAAAGCTGACTCTTACACAGTAGCCGATGTGAGAATTGATATCAATCCCCCATGTATGCTTGCGCCTCCGGCTGCCCAATCACCTCGCAGAGCACGCGAATGCTATGCGCCGTCGGGTTCCACCAAGTGCACCGACCCCTCTCCAATCCGCAGCAGGTGGTGTTTGGTGGGCACCCAACGAAAGTAGTAGCTCTCTCCGTACTCACCAGTTATCTCTTCGCGCTCGAAGTGCGATGCACATCCCGAGGTAGCTCCCACCAGAAAGTAGTCGTAGGTAAGCTGTACTTCATCACCCGTTTCTATGGACTCTGATGGCACGCTCAGTTGCATAGTCGACGTGGAGAGAAATGCAATGTCACCCACAATCGTGTTCAACTGTTGCATGCGGCTGTGGTCGTCTTCTTGGTATACGGATCGAATTCCGTCTTCATACACAAATGTAGGCTGCAAGAAATCCTCAACTTCCACAACGTGACGAAGAGTCAGATCCGAACCGTAGGTGTAAAGGCGAGGGATAGCATCGTAGTGGATGGCATACGAGCCATCATCCAGCACAGTAAGTCTGTTGTGTCTGGCAAAATGGGCATTTACCATCCAGGTGTTGGTCTGGTACGGATCGCCGAACGACTCGACAAGCGCGCCGGCTGAATCGACATGGTGGATCGCGCCATCAAGTGCATCGATCTCCGTCTCGCCGCGCAGCGGGAGCTGGCCCGTCGTTGCAAAGCGGTCTCCACTCACCTCAATCTGCGTAGGCTGAAACTGCGTGCGCACGTCTCCGTGATGGGTGCACGAAGTCCCCTCACACGTGAAAGTCGCGATACGCATTGTTCCCATAGAGACGTATACCTCTGAGCCCTGCACAGCCAGATCAGTGGGAAACATGAGTTCTCCAGGCCCCTCGCCTCGGGGCGCGACTTGTTCGACGCTATCGGTAGGAATGTGGTACGACCAGAGGTTTTCCATACCGGGACGGGTTACAAGAATGAGCACGAGATCCTGATTGAGCGAAGCCGTCTCCACGAACGTATGCTCAGGCACATCAACAGGAATCCGGCGAGCATCGGCCATTGCATCGTCACCGTTGATGAGAGCCTGTAGGCGCTCCAGCGAAGCTGGAATCGAGGAAAGGTCGCACGGCTCGGCTTTTCTAACAGGAGTTGGGGTAACGTCAGCGTGAGGAAGGCGATCGGGGGCCGGATGGACCTGCTCACCCTGATGACCACGGCTATCTCGAGAGCGGTCAGCGTCTGCGGCATCACCTCCGCATCCGACAAGCAACCCGAGAGTGAGAAGTGTGGTGAATAATGATATGGTCTTGACGCACGTCATCTGATAATACCGTATCCATTTGCACATGTCGAGATGGACCTTTACGCACACGCCGTTGCTTCTCACCAATCATCCCAGACCATCCCGACAGCCAGTAGATCCCAGATCATGGGAGGGTTGTCAGACGGACGATAAATCCTTTCTCGATCCAGCAGAGCC
>CAJXLX010000124.1 GCA_913056335.1 uncultured Rhodothermaceae bacterium | reverse complement strand
TCCGGCTTCTTCATGGCGATCTGAAACGCCAGACCCGCCACAAGGGCGGGCACGAAGCGAGGCGGTATGGACGCGCTGCCCGAGATGCCCGATGTCATCCCGTCGATGCCCTTCAGGCGGTAATAGAACAGCGTGTAGTCATCGGAGTCCGGCACCGGCCACAGCGTGGCTGTCACGTCGCTCGCGCCACGATTGATGTAAATCTGCGTCGGCCGACCACGGGTGTTCTTGTTTGTCTGCTGAGCGTATGTCGAGACGCTGACCCGCATCAGCGCGGTGTCGATCTGGTTCGTGCCCGTCCCTGTCCGCAGCTGGTGCTCAATCAGGTCGATCGTATCCGTCGGCATGGTATATTCGGCAGTGCCCGCCGTCAGCGCCTGAGTGCCCGACTCAATCGTGAACAAGTTCAGTCCGCGGTTCTGCCACTCCAGCGTGAGGAAGTTCAGGCTGCGGCGCACCGTCCGCAGGTCGTACCCCGTGCGCATCTCGAGCCCTGCGCGTTCGAAGGCTTCCTCAAAGAGCTCGGAAAGATCAGGGGTCACAACTGCCATGGTCAGCTCCTACGGCTCGTCGCCGTCTTCTTGGCGATCTTCTTAGGTTGTGCCACATGTTGCTTGCCTTTGCGAGTCCCTTCACGCTTGGCACGCGTTGTGGCAGCGTATTCGGCGTCGCTGAGGTTCTCTATGGCGCGCTTCGGCAGGTAGCGCTCACCGGTGGCGTTCTTGCCCTGTGTGGACGGCTTGCCGCTCTTGGTGCCCCACTTCTGCCGTGTCCAGCGATCTAGGCTCTTCTGAGGGGCGCGCTTGCTCATGTCGTGTATCCCCCGCCCTTCTCTTTGTAGCGTTTGGCCAACATCTGCGCCTTGCGCGCTGACCACTGCCCCGGCTTGCCGCCTTTGCCGCCAGCCTTGATGGACTCGAAGAGGTTCTTGCGCATCCCCGGCTTGGTGTAGTTCCCGGCCTCGTTGACGCGAGACTTGGTCTTACCACCCTCTTTCATGGCGACCACACGACCGCGCGTCTTGCCGCGCTCGCAGCAACCATCTCCGCGGCCCATCCGGCCACCAGAACCAGCTCTGGCGACGCCCTTCAGCTTCCCGCTGTTCTCCGAAGCATAGAAGACGCGGTCACCCGCCTCATCGCCGTACTGCTCACGCATGGCCCTCTTGATCTTCTTACCTTTGGATGTCAGCGGCATCAGGTGAACCTCCCTCGCGTTCTGCCACGAATGCAGACGCCGTCACCGCGGCCCATCTTGCCACCGGCCGCAGCCCGCTTGACAGACTTCTGCCCTTTGCAGCCCCACGCCTTGCGCCGAGCTTTGACCTTCGGAGTTCGCTTCTGGCTCACTGTGCGAGCGCAGTATGCGTCGCCACGAGGCGTGCCGGGCGATGAGACCCGGCGATGCTTCTTGCCCTCGCTGTCGGTGTATGTGGTGCCGTCAGCGTACTTCTCGTCGGCCGGTCGATCGTCCTTTGCCATGTCACTCCATCCTACGCTCCAGCAGGTTCAGCAGCCGGTTTATATCCGACCTCATCCCCCGGACATTCTCGTCTATACGCCCAAGCTGGACCGCCTGTGCGCTGGCGTTTCTCTCCAGCATCTCAACGCGTCCGTTGACAACTCCTATGGAAACCCGGTTGTTCTCGATGTCCTTGAACACGACCCCTGCGGCCCAGCCCAAGAACGCGATTTGTCCGACAGCTGTCAGGATCAGAGCGATCGGTATCCGCCGGTCTAGGTGCCAACTTTGAGCTTCAGACATGAAAACCTCAGCTGTAGAAGATCGTGAACGCTGTGAGATTTGTCGCGGCGGTGACCAGCACATCGTTTTGAGCACGGATGCCGTTATCCGGGATTCTCACTGAATGGGAGTCGCTGACCGCAAAATCCACATCGAGGAGCGTTTCACCCCCGGAGCCATCCGTAATGGTGAGGCGACCGGCACCGCCCGCTCCAACAAGCACTTGGACTTGACGGATTCGAGCAGGCCCAACGGCCAGAGAAGCGGCCGTTGTGAGCCGCTTTGCTTTGATGTCTGACAAGGCCATGGCTCATTTCCCTTTTTTGGCAGGTTTCGGCTTTGGGGCTGGCTTGGGAGCTGCGGGCTTACGCCGCGCCAGCTCCTCTTCGCTCGCGGGTGTCCACTTGATTGCCATGTGTCACCTCACGACGCTGCGATAGTTGCACCGGTGTCCGAACGCTTCCAGTCAGTGCCGTCGGAGAACGCGAGAATCGCGCTGCCGGCAGCGCCATCGCTCACATAAACAATCGTGCCGGCGCCAGCATCCGAAGCGGAAGGAGCGGTTGCAACAGTGTAGGTGGGAACTTGGGCGGCACCTGTGAGGTCGCCGGTGAAGCCATTGGTCGATACGACCGGGCCGGAAAACGTGGTCTGAGCCATTTTTGTACCTCATGCACAAGGGTTTGCCGCGCAGTCTGTGCATCGTCAGGTAGGCGACCTGTCTGCACGGCTTGGATGTTGCCTGCCCAAACCATACATCACCACAGAACAAAAAGAAAGGGCGGCCCGAAGACCGCCCTCCTGAATCACTGTCCCGTGATTATGCGCCCGGTGAGCCGAACATGGCCAGCGGATCGGACACCCCGAACGAATAACGCTCGCGTGCCTTGTAGCGCACGTTACCAGTGTCGAAGTCGCCGTCCATCGAGGTCGACATCGGCGTACGCACGAAGTGCTTGTAGCCGTTCGGCACGTCGGTGGTCAGGAACCACGCGTCAGTGTCGGTCAGGTAGTGGTTGACACGATACCCTTCAGGGATCGAGCCGTTGCTGCGCAGCGCGTTCAGGTCGTTGTCCGCGGTGCCAACACGCAGCTCGGTCTGCAGGAGACGCGTAGCGACGAACATCAGCGACGGGGGAACGATCAGCTTGCGGGGCTGAGCCGCAATCAGGAGGCCCCGCTCATCGACGTAGGCGGCGATATCAATCACAGCCTGCTCGAGCGAGGTCTCGTTGAGGTCCGAGTCAACCGCCGGACGGTTCCGGTTCGTCACACCTTCCACAGTGGGATGTGATGCGTTGAACAGGGTCACACCATCACCACCGGTGAACGTGTCAAAGCCGGTGTTCAGCAGCGAGGCTGCCTTGACCTGCTTCGTGTAGGCCATGGCGCGAGCCAGTGCCTTGGTGTAACGGGCCGACAGAGAGTCGTACAGGTTGTCTTCCATCGCCTCTTCGGTGATGGAGAAGCCCATAGCGACGGTCTCGTGGTTGTAGCGAGCCGTGAACGCCTCTTGTGCGTTGTCGTACGAAATCGACGAACCCTCGGCCTTGACCGGTGCAGCACCGAAGCCCGACAGTTTGACTTCCTCTTCGAAGGAGCGCTCCGAAGTTTCAGTCTCGTAGATTTCCGCGTGCTCGTTCTCGTACTTTTCGTACTCGAGGCCGAACAGAGCGTTAAGGCCCGGAAGCAGCTCTTTGAGAAGCTGGGAGCGTGAAATAGCCATGATTCAGTCTCCCTTACAGGCCAACGGCGTTAGTCAGGCTGTGGTAGCCCGGGTTGAACTTGACCAGAACGTCAGGATAGGCGTCGCTGATCGGCGAAACCGGGGCCACGATGCGGAAGGCCGCAGTTGTGGTCACGGTGGTGGCATCCAGCGCAGAAGTCGAGTTGCCTGTCGTGGTGCTGCCAGTCGAGGTGCTCTGTGCTGCGGCGACGAAGGTATTGGCGCCGATGTCCGACTGGTCAATCGCGCCGTCAAGCTGGGCTTGGAACAGCACATTGGGGTCATCAATCACGTACGCCTTGATGGACGTGCCGGTTGGGGCAGCATAGCCCGAAGGGTAATACTGCGAGTGGATCACTTGCCCCTGTGCGTTGACGTATTCACAGCCAACAAAGACACCCATTGAGCCGGTCAAGGTCGTGCCGGTCGGCCTGAATGCCGAGGATGGTCGCCACGCAGGTGCCGAGGGCCGTGGCCATCAGATCTGTGGGGGAAAAGGAGCGGCCCTGCCCGTGGTTGTCCTCGGGCGCGTCGGTGGTCAGCGTGGCCCCGCTCGGGACGTGCGCGGCGACGCAGCGGAGGTCGCCCTGGTAGGTGGTGTCAATACGAACAGACATGGGGTCGAAATCGGATTGGAGAAAAACGCGTGCGTGTGAACGGCCCCGGCGCGGCGGCCCGAATCTTTGCCCGCCGTACTCCATTGGCCTCCCTGGTGATTCGTGTCTTCCCCCTCCACAGCAGGCCCGCCCCAATGACGGTCTACTTCAACGGCGACTTCGTAGCGAAAGAGGATGTCTCGATTTCCCCCGACGACCGCGGATTCGTGTTTGGCGACGGGGTCTACGAGGTGGTGCGGGCCGAAGACGGGGCCTTTTTTCGCCTCGATGCCCACCGCGAGCGGCTGCGCCGAAGCCTCTCGGAGATTCGCCTGCTGGACGCTGTAGACCTCGACGCTGTGTGGGACGCCGTGCAGGGCCTCCTGCCCCGCAACGACCTCACGACGGGCGACGCGAAGGTGTACCTGCAAATCACCCGCGGCGCGGCCCCGCGACAGCATGCCTTCCCCGCCTCGCCCGTCGAGCCGACGATCTACGCCCGGGCTGAAGCGATCACCCTGCCGACCGAGAAGTGGGCGCAGGGCGTGTCGGTGATCCTGCGGCCCGACCAGCGCTGGGCCCGCTGCGACATCAAGTCGCTCAACTACCTGCCCAACGTGCTCGCCAACCAGGCCGCGATGGAAGCCGGCGCCTACGAGGCCCTCCTGACGCGGGAGGGGTTCGTGACGGAGGGCACCCACTCCAGCATGGCCGCCGTGGTCGACGGCACCGTCGTCACGCGTCCCCTCACCAACCATGTGCTGCCCAGCATCACGCGACAGGTGCTCCTGGAGCTGTGCGCCGACCAGGAAATCCCCACGATGGAGCGCCCGATTGCCGTGGACGAACTGTCCGACGCCGATGAACTGTTGCTACTAGGCACCACCACGGGCATCATGCCCATCGTGCAGGTGGAGGACGAGGCGGTGGACGACGGTACGCCGGGCCCAGTCGTCCGCGAACTGCAAGACGCCTTCCGGGCGCTGACGCCGGCCTAGCATCCCTACACTGCCTCCACCGCCGGCACCTCCACCGTCAGGCCGTCGTAGGCGAGCTGGATGCCCTCGGGGAGGGCGGCGTTGGCCTCGGTGTGGCGCACGTTGTGGGTCATGTGCACGAAGTAGGTCTGCCGCGCCCCGATACGACGCGCCACGTCCACCGCTTCGTCGAACGAGAAGTGCGTGCGGTGCGGCTCGGGGCGCAGGGCGTCGAGCACGAGCACGTCGATGTCGTCGAGCGCCTCATAGCTCGGCTCCGGAATGCGGCTTACGTCCGTGAGGTAGGCGAATCGGCCCATCCGGTAGCCGTACACGGGCATATCGCCATGACGAAGCAGTACCGGATCGACCGGCAGCGTCCCCTTGTCGTCGTACCGGCTGGGCACGGTGAACGGGCCATCGATCGTCTCCAGTCGCACGTTGGCCGCGCCAGGGTAGGGGTCGGCGCCGAAGATGTAGTCGTAGTTGTGGCGCAGGACGGCGGCCGTGTCGGGGTGCATGTAGCACGGCATCGGCGCCGGGTTGTCGAAGAAGAAGGGCCGCAGGTCGTCGAGCCCCACCACGTGGTCGAAATGGTGGTGCGTATAGCAGACCGCGTCGATGCGCCCGATGCCCTCGCGGAGCGCCTGCTGGCGAAAATCGGGCCCCGTATCGATGAGGAGGCCCATCTCGCCGGCGCGGACGTAGCAGGCGCAGCGGGTGCGGGCGTCGTGCGGATCGTCGGACGTGCACACTGCACAGTCGCAGCCCAGGACGGGCACGCCGGTGGAGGTGCCCGTGCCCAGTAGGGTCACGGTGAGCGGGGGCGTATCGGCATGGCGGTCGGGGTCCACTCCCGACACGACATCAGCGGCCGTCGGTCCGGCGCGACCGCCCGGGGCACTATTCGTCGACATGCGGCGCCTCCTCCGACGGGGCATCGTCCAGCGCCCAGGCCTCTTCGAGGGCCGTGCGCACCGCCGGCTTCAGATAGATGGTATCGAGCGGGGCCTCCCGAAGGGCATTCGCAAACACGACGAGCTGGGTTTCGGGGAGGTGGTTTTTGTTCAGCATGATGATCTCCTCGTCGCCCACGACGCACCGCCCGCCGCGGAAGTTGCCTTTCTCGGTCCGCACCTCTAGGCCCAGGCGCTCGGCCACATCCTCCAGCTCCTCAATGATGGTGGTCGTCTCCATGACAAGTCACGTGCATCTCAGTGACAGATCGACGGGCACGGCGAACGCTACGAGGTGGCCAGCGTCTCCCCGGAGCGGGTGTGTTCGATCTCGAACGAGAGGGGCGGCACGTCCTCGTCGGTCTCCAGGTGCACCCGCACGAGGTGGTCCATGAACCAGCGCGTGGGATACGCTGGCACA
Source organism: uncultured Rhodothermaceae bacterium (assembly GCA_913056335.1). Classification (GTDB taxonomy): domain Bacteria; phylum Bacteroidota; class Rhodothermia; order Rhodothermales; family Salinibacteraceae; genus Longimonas. The sequence continues at coordinate 1,985 of CAJXLX010000124.1, read as the reverse complement.
GGACGGCGCAGAAAGGCGGCCGTGAACGGATGCACGCGCACCGTGACGGCGCGGTGCTGCCCCCGGTGATCGACAATCCACTGTTCCAGGCGATCGACGAACGCATCCGGGGACGCCGCCGCCTCCGCGGCCCCCGACGGCGCCTCGGCCACCTCGCCATCGCCGGACGGGGCGGGGGCCCGCTGCACCTGCTCCTCGTAGCGCTTGGCTTCTTCCCGGTACCGCCGCGCCTCTTCCCGAGCCTCGTTCACCTCTTGCTCCAGGCTCTCAATCTGATTGCGCAGGCGGTCTACGTCTTCGCCGTCCTCGCCTTCGTTTTCTTCCCGCAGCCGCTTCATTTCGCGCTCGCGCGCCTCCACTTTCTTCTGCAGACGCTGGATTTTGCGCTCGGCGCGGCGCAGCTCGTCGGTGCTCTCGTCGTCTTCATCCTCCGACGCCTCCCCATCGGACGAGGAAAACGTAGTGGTTATGCTGGGACGCAGGCGCTGCCGCGTAATCTCGACGAGGCCAAAGTCGCTCATCGGCAGCACCTTGGTGACGGCCCGGTCTTCGCTGAAGCCCTTCTTGAGCTCGTCGTAGACTTTCTTCTTGTCCTTATCGCCGCGGAGGTCGATAAAGTCGACCACGATGATGCCGCCCAGGTCACGCAGTCGGATCTGGCGAGCGATCACGCGGGCGGCCTCCAGGTTCACGTCGAGGGAGTTCTGGGACTGGGATTTGCCCTTCCCCGAGCGTCCCGAGTTCACGTCGACGACGTGCATCGCCTCGGTCTGCTCGATGAAGAGGTAGCCGCCGGAGGGCAGCTCCACGCGGTCCTTGAAGGCGCGGTCGGCGCCCTGCTGGATGCCGGCCGCCTCAAACACCGGCTCCCCGCCCGTGTGCAGGTCGATGCGGTCGACCATCTTCGGCGCCACGGCCTTCACGTAGCTCCGGATGCTGTGATGGAGCGCCTCGTGATCGACGAGGATGCGGTCGTACTCCTCCGAAAACTGGTCGCGGATGATAGAGGAGGCCATGTCCACGTCCTCGTGCACCAGCGCGGGTGGGTCCGGCTTCTCCTGCAGACGATTTTCGACGCGGCGCCAGCGCTCCTTCAGCAGCTTCAGGTCCTTGTCCAGCGACTTGGCATCACGGTCCTCGGCCACGGTGCGCACGATGACACCGTAGTTGTCGGGTACCAGGCTGCTGGCAAGGGCCTTCAGGCGGCGGCGCTCCTTGTCGTCAGTAATCTTGCGGGACACCGCCACGTAGTTCTGAAGCGGCACCAGCACCAGGAAGCGCCCAGCCAGCGACAGGTCCGTGGAGATGCGGCTGCCCTTGTTCGAGATCGGCTCCTTCGTGATCTGGACGAGGATCTCCTGGCCGCGGTTCAGGATGTCGGACGGGCGCTTGTCCCAGTCCTTCTCCCCTGGGGGCACGGTAATGCCCTCCACCTTTGGGGTTTGGAGGTCGAGGTACTTGATCAGGTACGGCAGGTTGTCCGAGAGGTCGGAGAAGTGCAGGAACGCGTCCTGCTCCTGTCCGATGTCCACAAACGCCGCCTGGATGCTCGGCATCACCTTGCGGATGCGGCCAAGGTACAGGTTGCCGATCGTACGTTTGTTTTCGGCGTTCTCGATGTAGAGCTCGACAAGCTTGCCATCCTCGACGATGGCGATCCGGGTTTGGCTCTCGCCAACGTTGACGACAATTTCTTTAGACATAAGAAATAAAGGACACGCCTACGCGGGGGCGGGGCATGCGTCCGGAACCGGACAAAGCGGTTCCACACGGGTCGTCGGATGGGTCGGGAAGGATCCAGCGAGGACACATGCGGAGCGCTGCCGCCCAGTCCAGGACGGGGTGGAGCACGAACCAAACCGATGCGCCGCCGTGCGACGCACCAATCAGCGTTCCGCTCCGAAGCCGCCGCGGGGCGCGCGGAAACTCATGAGCATAGGTGCGAATGAAGGGTCGTCACGGGACGACCAGCAGGGACCGGCGGG
>CAJXLX010000123.1 GCA_913056335.1 uncultured Rhodothermaceae bacterium | reverse complement strand
GCCCGCGCCGACACGTCGGCGCCACCGCTGGCGTAATATTCGAACGGATTCGCCTTATTGCTCGCACCCAGAATGGTGCCGCCACGCGTCAGAATGCCGCTTACATCGGGCGAGTCGAGCGGCTGCGTATCCCCCTCAATGAGTCCGCGAAAGCCCTCACGGATCCCCACGACCTCGGCATTACACTGCGACAGCAGGCTCTTAGTTACAGCACGAATGACGGCGTTGAGTCCGGGGCAGTCGCCCCCGCCGGTGAGTACGCCTACACGAAATGGGTTTGACATAAGCCTTTTGGAAATACCAGGAATGGATAGCGGATACAGGGGCCGTACGCAAGCAACCCATGCGTTGCGCATCTCCAAGTATCGGCATCACACCGGGTAATCGTCAAGCGGAGGCGAAGGCAGAGCGCCCTTCCCATCAAGGATTCGCAGAGCCGGGGTGCTGATGTAGTTAGTCGAGGCGAAGAACTTCTCTTTGTGTTCCAGGCGATACAAGCCGTGCCTTCACCCTGATTTGCTATCTACAAGCACGCTCCCCATCGTTAACTACTTAACATTTATTTAACATCAAGATCTTTTTTTTTCGAATCTGCCGCATAGTATTGAGCTGCACGTTATCTTCTCATGGTAAATAAAGGTGACTCACATGAAGCGCCTATTTCTAAACATAATTTGTATCCTGGTTATTGGAGTTGGAGGGTTGACACTCGCGACGGCATCTCCTGCCAATTCATGGAATGTCGATTCCTCGGCGGTCATTAAGGTAAATGCTGAGTGCGAAACCGACTCTGGCGATACCTGCGAGGGGGAATGCTGCACTGCCTCAGATGATACTTGTGTATCGGGGCCCTGTGACGCGATTATCAGGGCTTCTTCATGAGCAGCCTTAAAGACCCTGGAGATAAATGGGAAAGGTGAGAAGTAGCATTGCTTCTTGCCTTTCCCTTTTTTGGTAAAGCAAATATTATACGTAAAATGGTTTATAAAAACATACTTTTGTTCATATTTATTCTGATAGGTGTCATTCCCTGTAGCCAGGCCCAGAATCCATCAATCTCACAGATAGACTTTGAGGAGGTGAGCCGCGTTGTAGATGCTCCACTGGGTAGCGTATGGAATCTACTCCCCCACGTAGCAGTGGATAGCAGCAACTCCATTTACGTAGCGGATGCGTCAAACGAGATTATCGTGCAGATGGAGCAGCACGATGGTACATTTGTCCGAGAGTTCGGAGGAGAAGGGCAAGGGCCAGGCAAGTTCGGCGATATCAGCAGCATGCAGGTTGTTGGAGGAGATACGCTTTTCATCTCCGATGATTCAAATCGGCGTATTACCTACTGGCCTGCCGAAGATGAAAGCCCGGATCGTGTTACTCGCCTGGAATACACCGGATCGTTTGACGCAGCTATACGATTGACGCCCAATCGCATCATCACAACAGATCAAATGGCATACCGTGCTGACGATGCGGAAAGAGATGACGATCGGCAGGTCGTAGTCGCCCTTCATGGTTCCGATGGAGCCATGGAACAAGATTCTGTACAGACCTGGGAGACGGACGAGGTTGTCCTGTCACGTGAACGGGGCATCGTTTTTGTCGGTGACCATCCGTTTGGTCGCGAGAATAAGTATGCCGTCCATGCTGAACGCTTTTATCGCCTGTGGACTGGCGAACCGCGGGTTACAATCTACGACGCGGCGCTCCAACAAGTGGGGCAGTTTGCGCTTGCTCATGACGCGCCCCCGGTGACTTCAGACGATGTCGATCGGGCTGTTGATGCTATTCAAGAAGGGGGAGTAATCGGAGACATATATCGCTCAGCGCTCCGAGAGGTAATTCCCGACACCTGGCCCCCGGTTGTTAGCATGTTTGTAGACGACCAGGGATACATCTGGGTTGGTCTGCGAACCCCACCCGACGAGCCGAACCGTTGGGTACAATGCAACGAGAACGGAGATATTATTGCCGAAGGCATGTTGCCCAATCAGGTGACGCTGGAAGCAATCCGCGGAAACCGGGCGTATGGCATCGCAGAAGACCCTGAGTATGGAGGACCAATCACTGTCGTCTACACCATTCGTGATTGAGTTCTTTCTTGGGGCGAAGTCAAAGCATCTCATCGGCGTTCAGCCAGGCCCTCTGCAACCCGGTTTACTTACTCAATCGGGGCCTGTTTTATGTACTGCGGCCTATCGAAGGAAAGCAGTTTTATTTACTACTTGAATGCTGGCCCATAGTTTAATTTGCTAACTAATTTATTTCTGCTATGAGATTGTTGACATCAAGCAATTGGGTAACCCTGGTTTTAGTAGCAGGTGCAATTACGATCCTCTTTCTCCTCTCTGGTCGCTTTTTAACCACACCTGGTGATTCAGAACAGTCGAATACAGTCACCGAGCAGGAATGGGACGCATTGCGGACAGAGGGATATCGTATTGGTGAAGAAGATGCTCAAGTACAGGTTGTATTATTTGCAGATATGGACTGCCCTTTCAGTGCAGAGGCATACCATTATCTCATGGACGAACTTGAGCAACGCGATGGTAAGGTAGCGCTTCTATACCGCCATCTTACCTGGATCGATGAAAGCTCACGTGGCTTTGAAGCAGGACAGGCAGCCCAGTGCGCTGCTAAACAGGGAGATTTCTTTGCATCCTTCGTAAATGCTGCTTACACGTACAGATCGATATACGAAAGCAGAAACTGGATACAGTTGGCTGAGCGTGCTGGCTTGGAGAAAAGACCTTTCGAGAATTGCCTTTCCGCCCGACGTGATTCTGCTCGCGTAGCGCGTGATATTCAGCGGGCACACGACCTCGGGTTCATGATGACCCCAACCATTGTGGTCCAAGGAAACGTCTACAAAGGCGCTAATGCACTCCCTGCTGTCGGGGAACTTATTACAGCTCAGTTGGAATAGTCCACGCAGAAGTGTTCCTCGAAGGCACCACCTGACTCGACGCTACCCCCAGTCTCCGGCTGTCAACACGGTAAGGCAAATCATAGCCGGATAACTTGTACCGAGCACTTTCGATATGGCCTGCATCCAACGGCCCTCCGTTGGACGCCAACAGGAATGCTCCTACGGTCCCCCTACAACGCTACCGCCAGGCCCACATGCACACGTCCATTGGCGGGGCCGCCGTCATCGGGGTTCATCGCATAGCTAATGTTGACGCGCCCGAGCCCGGTGCTGAGCTCGGTGCCGATCCCTGCACTCGGGTGCCACGACCGGCGCCCCGCCTGTCGCCCCCCCGCACGCCGTTCCATGGCAGGCCGGTCTACGCCTCCGATCTCGGCAAATGCAAACACGAACGAGACGCGGTCCACAAACAAGCGATACTCTGCAAGTCCGCGCCCCACCACGCGCCCGGAGAACCGATCCTCATCGTATCCCCGCAGCGACGCGTATCCGCCCAGCCGAAACAGATCGCTTGGGTCGTAGGTGTCGGCGAACAGCGCACGGGCCTCTGCCCCCAGCACCAACGTGTGGCGCCTGCCCAGCGGCCAGAAGGTACGGACGTGCCCGTCGAGGCGGGTCTGCTGCGTGGTGGACTGCGTGCGCACCGTGTCGGGGCCAACGACCGTGCGGCGCGTGCGTTGCTGGCGGCCTTGCTCCACCAGCACATCGGCCCGTAGTCCCTGGCGCGGTACCCGGCGGCGGTCGGTCTGGTCGATGCGCAGCCCCACCCCGCCCAGCCAGGCGCTGCTGCGTGCCACGCGCTGCGTGCCGTCTTGCAGCGTCTGTCCTTGCGGCCCCGGACGCGTAACGGCCCGCCGCACCGATCCGCGCAGATGCCAGTTGCTTCGCACCTCGTAGCCCAGACTGCCCCGATAGGTGCGCGCGCTGTACGACGAATCGCGCTGCTCGCCGGCAAAAACGACCTCCGCATCCAGCGCCTGCCCGAACACGAACGGATCCCGCAGCCGCACATCGACCGTGCTGGAGCGGCCGGGGCGGCGGTCGAGCGCCAGGTCGGCTTCGCGTCCGCCCCCAAATAGATTCTCCAGCTCCAGCCGCCCGGATCCCACAAACGAGGTGCTCTCTTCCGCGCCGCCGTCGGGGAGCACGCCCACCACCAGATCGAACACCCCCGGCGGACGCTCCTCCAGGGCGAATGTGAGCGTGGCCCCGCCGTCGGGGTCTACCTGTAGAGCGGGCGCCTCAACCTGCGCAAACAGTCCGGTGTCCTGGAGGGCAGTACGGAGCGCCTCGGGGTCGTAGTCGCGGAGCGGAGCCTCATATGTCAAGCCCGCCGCCCGCGCTACGTAGGCCGGATTTGTGCGCTCGGCGCCGTCGAGTTCGATCGCTCTCAGCCAAAGCTGCGGGCCCTCCTCGATGGCCAGGGTCACGGCAACAGCGTCGTCGCCTGCGGGGGCGAGCGCGTCTACGTGTACTGTAGCGAGCGGATAGCCCTCCGCCCGGTACGCCGCCCGCAGCGCCTGCAGATCCGCATCAAGCACGTACTGGTCGAGCGGCTGACCCGCACGAAGCTGCATGGCACGGCGGAGCGCCGCCTCCGCGAGCGCGTCGTGCCCGGTAAACTGAACAGCATCGACAGTCGTCTGCGGGCCACGCGTCACGTAGAAGGTGGCGTAGGGGGGCGCGTTCGGGTGTACAGTTGCCGAATCGACAGTCGCCTGCAGATAGCCCTGCCGCTGGTAGTGATGTGACAGCGCTTCAGCAGCAGCGCGCACCGAATCGGGTGAGGGCGGCTCTACGAGAGCGGGCCATACCTCTGGTGTGCCATCTACTACCACGGCCCAGCGCTCCGCCCCCGCATCCCCCGAACGACCCCCGTCCTGCCCTACGGCCAACGACATCGTTGCGGCGCACCAGGCCATGCAGAGCAACCCAACCCGTATGCATCGGTATATAATGCTGAACATTTTTGCCCACCCACGCTATGTGCCTGTGCGTACTGCTGTTGCTGTGTTTTCGTGCTGGATGGCAATGCTCGGTGCAATGCCGTACGGCGTCCAACCTTCGCCTTTGCCCGGTGTTGCGCCTGCGGATACAATGCGCGTCTCTATCACCACAGGCCAGGTGCTCACCACGATGCTCCCCGAAACCGTGGGCGAAACCGCAGTGGAGCGCTACCGCCTGGTGGAGGGGCTGCCCTTCAGTGGCGTAGCCCGCCGCTCGCTGGTCTGGCCCACCGCCAACGCCGATCCCGGCACCTACAACCTGGTGCTGGTGCCCGCTACCGAATCCCCCAGCGACACGCTTGTGGTACAGGTTCAGGTGGACACCAACGGGTAGCGCCGCCCTGTTCATCGCTCGCATCTTTCACAGTCCCGATGCCACCTATGAATCGCGCCACCTTCTTGAAAGGCCTCGCTGCAGCCCTTGCCGCGCCAGGCGTGCTTATTGGATGCCAGAACGGGCAGTCGGCCCCCGGCTCCGTCGCAGCTTCCGACACGCTCCAGGTCGCCCCGGCTCCGCCCGATGCTCGTGTGCTCACCGACGGCATTCAGGCGGACACGCTACACGTGCATCCCGCCGTAGAAACCGTCGGCGAATCCATCCGCAGCGCCGATGCATGGCGCGAGCTGGTGGGCACCGACGCCTATCGCATTCTCTTTGAAGCAGGCACCGAACCGCGCTACAGCAGTCCTCTCCTGGAAGAGAGCCGCCGGGGCACGTTTATCTGCGCAGCCTGCTACCTGCCGCTGTTTCCATCCTCCACCAAGTACGAAAGCGGCACCGGCTGGCCCAGCTTCTGGGCCCCGCTCGACGGACGCCTGGGCACGCAGCGCGACACGAGCGCAGGGATGGTGCGTACCGAGTACCACTGCGCCCGCTGTGGCGGCCACCAGGGCCACGTCTTTCAAGACGGCCCCGACCCGACCGGGCTCCGCTACTGCAACAACGGCCTGGCGCTGGCCTTCGTCCCCGAAGGCGAATCACTGCCGGAGCTGCGGTAAGGTAAGTTGCGGTCCGAAGCCGCGAGAGACGCCTGCGTCTGCTCTTTTCTAACAACTGTGTTTTCCCCTATGCGCACTGTACTCCTTACCCTCCTCCTTGCAAGCACAACGCTGCTGCTGGGCTGCACCGACGCCTCCTCCACGCAATCGAGCGACCCGCAGCCCAGCGATGAACCGTCTGCCGATATCAGCGCGCTGGCACAGCCCGACACCGCTACGTTCGCGGGCGGATGCTTCTGGTGCATGGAGCCGCCCTACGATAAGCTCGACGGCGTGGCCGCCACCATCTCCGGCTTCTCCGGCGGCGATGTGGTGGATCCCTCCTACGACCAGGTCACTGGTGGCGGCACCGGGCACACCGAGGTCGTGCAAGTTATCTATGATGCCGAGGTCGTTGACTACGCGACGCTGCTGGAGGTCTACTGGCGCAACATCGACCCGCTCGACGATGGCGGACAGTTCTGCGACCGTGGCGATAGCTATCGCCCGGCCATCTTTGCGCATGACGACACGCAGCAGGAGCTTGCCGCATCCACCAAGGCCGATGTGCAGGAGCGCTTCGACGATGAGGTCGTTGTGCCCATCCAGCCGTTTGAGGCGTTCTACGCTGCTGAGGACTATCACCAGAACTACTACCAGAAGAATCCCGGCCACTACAACCGCTACCGCCAAGGCTGTGGGCGCGATGCGCGCCTGGAAGAGCTCTGGGGCGAGGAGGCCGGCGCGCAACATCTGACGTCGGATGCGTGATTTGGTGGTGTGCCCCCCATATCGCCGTCCCTCCGCATCCCTCTAAACAACTCCTGTGGCTGACCTCAACCTGCCCGAAATTACCGACGCCCACCGCACGCGCTTTCGCACAGCACTGTTGGACTGGTACCACGACGTGAAACGCGAGATGCCGTGGCGCAACACCGACGATCCCTACCGCATCTGGGTCTCGGAGATCATGCTGCAGCAGACCCGCGTGGATCAGGCGGAGCCGTACTACCAGCGCTTCACCGATGCCTTTCCGACTGTGCACGACCTGGCCCAGGCCGAGCGCGACGCGGTATTGCAGCAGTGGGAGGGCCTCGGCTACTACTCGCGTGCTCGCTACCTGCACGAGGCCGCGCAGACCGTGGTGAATGAGCACGGCGGCACGGTGCCCAACACGTACGACGGACTCAAATCGCTGAAGGGTATCGGTCCCTACACGGCTGCTGCCGTCGCGTCAATTGCCTTTGGGAAGGCCCACGGCGTGCTCGATGGCAATGTGATTCGCGTCCTAACGCGCGTCTTTGCGATCGAGGAGGATTCGACGCGCAGCCGCACGCGCCGCCGCTTGCAGGCCCTGGCCGACGCGCTGGTGGACCCTGACGATCCGGGCAACGCGAACCAGGCGCTCATGGAACTGGGGGCCACGGTCTGCACCCCGCGCAATCCGGCGTGTGGCGAATGTGTGCTGGAGCCCGTGTGCGACGCCGCAGACGCCGGGAATCCGGAGCGCTACCCCGTCACGCCCGAGAACAAACCCATCCCGCACCACGACATTGCGGTGGGGCTCGTGTTTGATGCGGAGGGCCGCCTGCTCATCCAGCGCCGCCCCGACGACGCCATGCTGGGCGGACTGTGGGAGTTTCCGGGCGGAAAGTGCGAGGACGGCGAATCCCCCGACGCCGCCTGCCGTCGTGAGTTGCAGGAGGAGTTAGGCATTACGGTAGAGACCGACGGGCTCTTCTACACGCTCAAGCACGCGTACTCGCACTTCAAGATCACGCTGCATGCCTACCCGTGCCGTATCGTAGACGGCACGCCCACGCCCGAAATCGACCAGCCCATGCGCTGGGTCACCGTCGACGAACTGGAGGACTACGCCTTTCCGCGCGCCAACCGCAAGCTCATCGAGGAACTGAAGCGCCGCGAGTACGCCCCGTCGTTGTTTGATTGAGGGCAACAGACTGCAATCCAGAAATCCGTTGGAGCTGCCAGAAGAGTGTCGACGCACTGCATCCGTCCAGACAGGCGGAAAACGCAAGAAATGGGATTTCTTTGATGTTACCATTGCAGATGTAAGGGCGTCTTTATGTAGTGATCACATATCCTACTCTCTGGACTCCTTTACACCACAATGCTATCCCTTCGAATCCGCCCCCGATTCGTTGCTTCACTTGCCTGCATCACCCTCAGCGCCATTCTGTTGATGCCCCTCTCGGCATCGGCACAGACGTCTTCCGCTACCAATAGTGACGCACCCGACGTTGACACAGCGCCCCACACCTCGCGTCTTATTTTCTCCAGTACGGCCCGTCCGATTGGCGAAGGCCAGGTGTATGCGTCACTGTCCAGCATCGTCGTTCCGCAGCTTGGGTACGGCGTGACCGACAATTTAAGCGTCGAAGTCGGCGGACAGTTTATCCCGCAACTCTATCCCAAACTGCTCTACCTCGACCCGACAGTTACACTCTGGACCCGCAACAACATTCACATCGCTGCCGCAAGCCGCCTGAGCATG
>CAJXLX010000122.1 GCA_913056335.1 uncultured Rhodothermaceae bacterium | reverse complement strand
AGCAGATCTGCGCCTACGAACGCGGGATCGCCCGTATCATCGTCCAGCACGCCAATTTCGCTGGGCCCCGCCACCGAGTCGATATCTACGCGCCCGAACACCTGCTTCTTGGCGGCGGCCACGTAGGCGTTGCCGGGTCCTACAATCTTATCGACGGACTGCACGGTGTCCGTGCCAAAGGCCAGTGCGCCCACCGCCTGCGCGCCGCCCAGGGCGTACACGCGGTCGAGGCCCAGCAGCGCAGCGGCGGCCATGATGTGCGGGTGCGGCCGGCCGTCGTCTTGCGGGGGCGATACCATCGCAATGTGCGGCACGCCCGCCACCTGCGCCGGAATCGCATTCATGAGTACGCTGGACGGATACGCCGCGGTGCCGCCGGGCACATACAGTCCGACGCGTTCCAAGGGCTGCACGCGCTGGCCGAGCATCACACCGTCGCCGTCGTCTTCGAACCACGAGGTAGGCCCTTGCCGCTCGTGGAACCGGCGGATGTTCGAGGCCGCCGTATCCATAATGCGCCGCAGCTCGTCGTCGATGTCATCCAGCGCCGCATGCAAAGCCGATTCAGGGACTCGAAGCGCCTCCAGGGTGACGCCGTCGAACCGCTCGGTGAAGCGATGCAGCGCGGCATCCCCCTCAGTGCGTACGGCGTGCAAAATGTCGCGCACGGCCGTGTCAACCTCATCGCTAAACGAGGCGCTGCGGCTCAGCACCGCCTGCAGGCGGTCGGCACGGTCGGCGTAGTCGATGACGGGAATCATAGGCGGAGGCGTCAAGGCAATGGGACGGTGGCAACACGTGCTCTATTCCGTGCGCCCGCTGAAAGGTTCGGGCCGACGCGTGGGGGAACGGCATTCTCACGTCTTTTCTACGATAGCGCGCACCAGCGTACGCAAGTCGCCCCGCACCTGCTGGCCCACCTTGAGCACATCGTCGTGTTCGAGCACCTCGTGGCCCAGTCCAGCCGCAAAGTTGGTGATGGTGGAGATGCCCAGCACGTCCATGCCCAGCGCGTGGGCCTGCAGCACCTCGGGCACGGTGCTCATGCCCACCGCATCGGCCCCCAGCGTACTTAGCATGCGGACTTCGGCACGCGTTTCGTAGGAGGGGCCGCGCGTCCAGGCATAGGTGCCACGCACGGTAAGCACGCCCTGCTCGGCCCCCACGTGCTGCGCCTGACGGGTCCATTCCAAGTCGTAGTAGCCCGTGTGCAGCGGCGACGCGGTGGCCGCATGCGCATCGCGGCGGGCAGCGGTGTCGCGCGGGGACGCCATCTGCCCCTGCCCCGGATCGGCAAACGCCATGTTCAGGTGGTCGGTGATAAACATGAGCTGCCCCGGCTGAAACGTGCGGTTGATGCCGCCTGCCGAGTTGGTTACGAGCAGCCGGGTGGCTCCCAGCGCGTGGCACAGCTCCAGCGGAAAAGTGAGCCGGGGCGTAGGGTAGCCTTCGTACGCATGCACGCGTCCCTGCACGAAGACAACAGACCTGCCCTCAAGCGTACCAAACACCAGCTGTCCGTGGTGGCCCTCGACGGTGGACTGTGGATAGTTAGGGATGACATCGGCCGGCACCACGGTGGGCGCATCGGCCTCATCGGCGAGGTCGCCCAGCCCCGAGCCCAGAATCAGGACCAGTTCGGGCGTGTGGTCGGTGCGTTGGCGCACGGCATCCACCGCATCGGCAAGGGCAGGAGCAGGTTGGGCAGCAGGAGCGGACATTGGCACGGGAGCGTATGGGTAGGACAACGAGATTGCTAACCGGATAGGCGGTGCCATCGCATCCCTCTGGCTGATTCGTGCATGTTTCAGGCACCTGTGTTTTCGGGGGATGCGAAGAAGCGGACGCGAACCGATTCGGCTTTAGCCACACTACGTAAGGTAGCCGTCTTATGCCGCACGATCCAGTCTCAGATCAGGAGGCGGTACGAAATATGTGGTAGTTTCGGACGCTCCACAGAATCTGCGTTCCAATTACGCGCACGATGGTGGTCAGGGGAATGGCCACGAGCATCCCAATGAGGCCAGCCAGCTGGGCGCCAATGAGCACCACAAACAGGATGACAAGCGGATGGGCGTTGGCTGCGCGCGAGAAGATATACGGCTGAAACAGCACGTTGTCAGAGAGCTGTGTGAGGGCCATCGCGCCCGCCACCCCCAGCACCAGGCTCAGATCGCCCGTCTGCGCAATACCGACCACCGAGCCCACCAGAAAACCAAAGAACGGGCCGAAGTATGGAATGGTGTTGGCGAGGCCCACGAAGATGCCGATGGCGAGGGCATTGTCGAGCCCGGCCATCCAGAGCGTAAACGAGGCGACCAGCGCGACGCTGGTGGCCTGCGCAAGCAGCGCCCGCACATAGCGGCTCAGACTTACCTCCGCTTTGGCGATGACGGCAAGCGTGATCTCGAAGTAGCGATTGGGCACCCACTTCAGCAGACTGCGCTTGAGCTCCACCCCGTCTTTCAGCAGAAAGAAGGTGATAAACGGAATGATGATGACTGCATAGACGATGTTCGTGAAGACCGACACCAGCGAGCCGATGGTCTGCGCCACGCGGTCGCCTTCCACCAGGTCGCCCTGGGCCAGTGCCTGCAGCGCATCGCGTACGGTGGCTTCAATCTGCCCCGGCTCTACCGGCGCAAACTGCCCGGCCCAGGCTTCTACATAGCGCGCGGCCTCGGTGGCCGCCTCCACCGACACCAGCTGCGAGAGGTCCTGGATCTGCTGTGCCAGGAAGGGCACGATAAACGTGAGCAGAATGGCAAACAGCCCCAGGACAAGGATGAACACCAGCAGGATGCTGGGCACCCGCCGCACGCCCATGCCCTGAATGCGATCGACCATGGGATGTAAGAAGTAGGCCAACAGGCCGCCTACGGCCAGATACACGAACAGCCCGGCAAAGTACCACACGGTGGCCACGGCCAGCACCGCGCTGAGCGCACCCAGGCCCCAGCGCAGCGCCTGCTCCCCACTCGACAGCCCAGGCGGCGGATCGGGCGGCGACGGGGCCACTGTGGGGCGCACCTCGCCTTTCGATGCTGCAGAAGACCGGGACGGCAGCGAAGAGATCTCCATGAGCAGTTCGCGGTTCGGAAAGAGAGACAGACGCCCGTTACGGGGTGGCATGTTCGTTTTGTACGGTGTCAACCGCCGCCCGTGCCATAGACGTGTCGTAGCCCCGGCGCACCAGATAGCCCTGCAGCTTCTTGGCCTGCTTCAGCGGATGCGACTCATCGGCAACGCGGTGCCAGTACTTCTCGGCCAGGGCGTGGGCCGCCTCCTGAAAGTCTACCGTGTCACGAAGTCCGGCCAGCGCCTCCTCAATGAGCCCGGCATCCACGCCACGCTCGCGCAGGTCGCGGCGCAGACGGTGCGGGCCGTATGACTTGTTGGCAAAGCGCGCCTTTACAAAGTCATGCGCATAGGTTTCGTCGTCGAGATACGACAGCTCGTGCAGCCGTGTGATCACCTGCTCAATGATGCTGGGCTCGTAGTCGTCTTGCGCCAGGCGATCGCGCACCTCGCCCTCGGTACGCGGCTTGTGCGCCAGGTATTCCAGCGCGCACTGCTTCGCCTCAATGAGACGCTCATCCGCCTCCAACTGCGCCTGCTCTTCGGGCGTGAGCGTGCGCCCGGTGTGCAGGTCGTACTTCACGACCAGATCCTGGTGGATACCCAGCGCAAACTCGCCATCCAGAAAGAGCGACACCCGATCGGGGTTGTTCTTCTGGGCTTTTAGCGCGGTGACCGTAGCAGAAGGCGGCATAGCAAACAAGACAAGCAAAACGACAGGCGGGTGTCTGCTGTACGCCGCACCGCAGGCAAAACGTTCCGGACGCCGAGCCGCGCTGCAGCGAGACGTTGTGAACAGACCGCATCCGGACGACCCCGCTTCACATTGTCCTGCATTTGGCAACGTGGAACGGGTTGGGGCTGTGGGAAACCGAGCGTCTCACTCTTTTCAACATCAAAGTGCAATTAAATAGGAACGGGGCTCATCCATGCCGGAACGGCCCCCTGCAGTGCATGTTGTAATCCTGTGTTTACACCAAGGGCCCCAAGCGTAAACGATCGTTTACACTGCAATATATTGCGCTTCGTGCGGTCTCTGGTTCGCGCCCTGTCCGATCCACGTATTCCGATGCCCCATGAGTACCTCTGAAACTGAGTATCTTGAGAACGTAGCCAACCAGGAATACGAACATGGTTGGCGCACCGATATCGAGTCCGAAACGCTGCCTGAAGGACTCGACGAGAACATTGTTCGCTACATCTCTGAGCGAAAAGACGAACCCGAGTGGCTGCTGGAGTGGCGCCTGAAAGCCTTTCGCTACTTTGAGCGTCAGGTGGAAGAGGGCAACTACCCCGACTGGGCTCACCTCGACTACGAGCGGCCCGACTTCCAGGACATGCGCTATTTCTCGGCGCCGAAAGAGAAGGCCAGCTACGACAGCCTCGATGAGGTCCCAGATGAGATTCTGGAGACATTCGAGCGCCTCGGCATCCCGCTTGAGGAGCAGAAGGCGCTGACCGGTGTGGCGGTAGACGCGGTGATGGACAGCGTGTCGGTCGCCACGACCTTCAAGAAGAAGCTGAAGGAGAAAGGCGTCATCTTCATGTCGTTTGGAGAGGCGGCCCGCGAGCATCCTGAGATCGTGAAGAAGTATCTCGGGCGCGTGGTGCCGTACACCGACAACCTGTTCGCTGCGCTCAACTCCGCGGTCTTTAGCGACGGCTCGTTCGTCTACGTGCCCGAGGGCGTGACCTGCCCCATGGAGCTGTCGACGTACTTCCGCATTAACGACCAGAACACGGGGCAGTTTGAGCGCACGCTCATCATTGCCGAGCCCGATAGCTACGTGAGCTATCTGGAAGGCTGCACCGCGCCCATGAATCAGAAGCACCAGCTGCATGCGGCGGTGGTAGAATTGATTGCGCATGAGGATGCGGAGATCAAGTACTCCACGATCCAGAACTGGTACCCCGGCACAAAAGATGGCGAAGGTGGCGTCTATAACCTCGTCACGAAGCGCGGGATCTGCGAAGGCGACCGCTCCAAGATCAGCTGGACGCAGCTCGAAACCGGATCGGCGGTCACGCAGAAGTATCCGTCGGTTATCCTGAAAGGCGATGAGTCGGTGGGTGAGTTCTATTCGGTGGCGTTCACCAAGGGCCATCAGCAGGCCGATACGGGGACGAAGATGCATCACATCGGCAAGAACACGAAGAGCACCATCATCTCGAAAGGGATCTCCGCTGGTGTGAGCAACAACAGCTACCGCGGGCTGGTGAAGGTGGGCAAAAACGCCGAAAACGCCCGCAACTTCTCGCAGTGCGACTCGCTGCTCTTGGGCGACCAGTGCGGCGCGCACACCTTCCCGTACATCGAGATTGGAAACCCGTCGGCCAAGGTCGAGCACGAGGCCACGACCTCGAAGGTGGGCGAGGACCAGATGTTCTACTGCCACCAGCGCGGCCTGGGCGAAGAGGAAGCGCTGAAGCTCATCGTGAACGGCTTCTGCCAGGAGATTCTGGCGGAGCTGCCGATGGAGTTTGCGGTGGAGGCGAAAGAGCTGCTTGCTATTGAGCTGGAAGGCAGTGTGGGATAAGCGCCGGCGACTGTTCGCTTATGCGAACACGGCCTTTAACAAGGATGCGGGAGCGCTGGGGACTGCGATTTTTCCTGGCAGCCCGTGGCGCTCTCCTTTGCATCCCTCTCAATCTAAATCTTTACGACTAAACGACTGATATACCGACACATGGCACTCCTTGAAGTAGAAAACCTGCACGTGAGCGTGGAGGACGAAGACATCGAAATTCTGAAGGGCGTTGACCTCACCATTAACGAGGGCGAGGTGCACGCGATTATGGGGCCGAACGGCTCCGGCAAGAGCACGCTGGCGGCGGTGCTGGCTGGGCGCGAAGAGTACGTGGTGACGGAAGGCTCCATCCGCTACAAAGGCGAGGACCTCTTGGAGCTGGAGGTGGAAGAGCGCGCTGAAGAAGGTGTGTTTCTGGCGTTCCAGTATCCGGTGGAGCTGCCGGGCGTGAGCATGACGAACTTCTTGCGCGAGGCGGTGAACTCCGTTCGCGAAGCGCGCGGCGAGGAGGAGCTGGGCGCGGCGGACTTCCTGAAGCTGGTGCGCGAGCGCGCCAAGCTCGTGGATCTGGATCCCGACCTGGTGAAGCGTTCGGTGAATCAGGGCTTCTCGGGCGGCGAGAAGAAGCGCAACGAGATCTTTCAGCTGGCCATGCTGGAGCCCACGCTGGCGGTGCTCGACGAAACCGACTCGGGCCTCGACATTGACGCGCTGCGTACGGTGTCGGACGGCGTGAACAAGCTGCGTTCTGACGAGCGCGCGTTCCTCCTGATTACGCACTACCAGCGCCTGCTCGATTATATTGAGCCGGACTATGTGCATGTGATGGTGAACGGACGCATCGCCGAATCGGGTGATAAGGACCTGGCCATCCGCCTTGAAGAAGAGGGCTACGAGCGCTTCCAGCGTGAGCCTGCGGCGGCCTAATCGGATGCTGCTCGCGTCCTGCCTGGCGGCGTGTGTCGTTGGGCAGGGCTCTGTATCGCCCACCCTGTTGCATCAGCATTCCCCAACTGTTTATGTCTACCACGACTCTCGACACCAGCGCCCAGACCATCGACCGGTTTGTGTCGGCCTTTCAGGTCAACCACGGTCAGGCGCTCAACGGAACCAATGCCTCGGTAGCCAAGCGGCGCGAGGCGGCCATCCAGCGCTTTCAGGAGCTGGGCGTGCCTACGCGCAAGCAAGAAGCCTGGAAGTACACCGACATTGCCTCGGTGCTCGACCGCCCTTACACGCTCCCACTCGGCCCCGAGGAAGCGGACGTGTCGGCAGCCGACCTGGACCCGTATCTCATTGACGACCTCGACGCGCACGTGCTTGTGCTCGTGAACGGACGGCCCGACCTCTCGCTCTCGCAGCTCGATGCGATGCCGGAGGACGTTACCGTCGGATCGCTCAAAGATGCGGGCGACCATCCGGCCTTTGAGGCCCACTACGGCGAATATGCCGATGCCGAAGACGAAGTGCTCACAGCACTTAACACGGCGTTTGTACAGGACGGGGCGTTCATCCATGTGCCTGAAGACGTTGAGCTGGAGCAGCCCATTCTGCTGCTACACGTGAACGCGGCTCAGGACGACCTGCTTATGCAGCCGCGCCACCTGTTTGTGGTGGAGGCGGATGCAAAAGCCCGCGTCATTGGGCGGCAGCTCAGCCTGACCGGCGCCCGCACCTTCACCAACACGGTGACGGAGATGTTTGTGGGCGAGCGGGGCTACCTCGATCACTATGTGATTCAGGAGGAAGACGACAACGCCTCGCAGGTGCTGAGCCGCTTCGGCTATCATGAAGGCGACAGCGTGCTCTCGACCGACACGTTTACCTTCAGCGGCGAGGTCGTGCGCAACAACATGACGCTGACACCCGACGGCCCCAACTGCGAAACCAACCTGTACGGACTCGTCATTGGACACGGCAGCATGCACGTCGACAACAACACGCTGGTCGACCATGTGCACGCCGACTGCGTGAGCAACGAGCTGTACAAGCACGTCTTGAACGACCAGTCTACCGCGGTCTTCAACGGCAAGGTGTTTGTGCACCGCGACTCGCAGCGCATCGATGCGTACCAGTCGAACGACAGCCTGGTGCTGAACAACGACGCCCAGATCTACACCAAGCCCGAGCTTGAGATCTACGCCGACGATGTCAAGTGCTCCCACGGCACGACCACCGGACAACTCGACGAAGAGGCGGTCTATGCCATGCGCACCCGCGGTATTGACGAGGCCACGGCGCGGGCACTGCTCACACTGGCCTTTGCCGGAGAGGTCCTTGAGCAAGTGACGCTGGATGCCATCTCCGAGCGGGTCGAACTGGCGGTGGCCGGCAAGCTGCCCGAGCGCTTCAACCTGACCGGGCTTGTCGAAACGGCCTCGGCACTTAATGCATGATCGCCCAGACCGATTGTGAGGAGTGATGAATGTCTCACGCCGTTGATGCCGTTGCCCCCGCGCCACAGGCCACACCTGCCTTTGACCTTGCCGCCCTGCGCGAGGATTTTCCGATCCTGCGTCGGGAAGTGCATGGCAAGCCGCT
The DNA here is from genome assembly GCA_913056335.1 of uncultured Rhodothermaceae bacterium. Classification (GTDB taxonomy): domain Bacteria; phylum Bacteroidota; class Rhodothermia; order Rhodothermales; family Salinibacteraceae; genus Longimonas. The sequence goes on along the minus strand of CAJXLX010000122.1, from coordinate 380 downwards.
GGTGTACCTGGATAATGCCGCGACAAGCCAGACACCGCGCCAGGTCATCGATGTCGCCGGTTTCCTCTGCGAGTTCCAGTGACTGTTTCAGTACGGTAATCGGGTTGCGCAGATCGTGGCTGATGACGCTGGCGATGTGGTCGCCGATCGACCCTCCACCGGATGCCGGCCGCGGTACGGTCGGTATCAACATCAACACCCCGGTAGTTGCGTCGTCGTCCGGGACGCCGCTGAGACGATACGTCGACGCGCTGTCTGCGGGGTCGTCAGTCCGAACCGTCGCCTCGGTTCGCTCGCCGGCGAGGAGCGCCGCTCGAACGGCGTCGGGGCCGCCCTGCTCGGCCCTGAGCCCGTTTTCGTGCCACCACGCTCGCCGCCTC
>CAJXLX010000121.1 GCA_913056335.1 uncultured Rhodothermaceae bacterium | reverse complement strand
CGTCACTGTCGTTCCTCGGATTGATTATTCCGAATGTAACGGCCCGGAGCAATAGACTTTGTTGGAAACAAAGTCTGCGTATTGTTGGAAGTTTTCAGTAAAGAGCTCCGCCAGTTCATGGGCTTTCTTGTCATAGGCGGCCTTGTCCTCCCAGGTATTTCGGGCCATTAGTATTTCGGACGGGACACCCGGGCAGGAGGTTGGTACACTGATGCAGAAGATTGGATCCTGAACATATTCCACATCATCCAACCGGCCTTCGAGTGCGGCATTGAGCAGCGCCCGGGTATATTTAATGGAAATCCGCTCGCCCCCCCCATGGGGGCCGCCGGTCCAGCCGGTGTTTAAGAGCCAGCAGCGGACGTTGTGTTTTTCAATTTTTTTGGCCAGCAGCCTGGCATATTCACTGGGGCGCAGCGGCATAAAGGGCGCCCCAAAGCAGGTGCTGAATGTGGCCTTCGGTTCGCTGACTCCGCGTTCGGTGCCTGCTACCTTGGCGGTATAGCCCGACAGAAAGTGAAACATCGTCTGTTCGGGCGTGAGCTTCGAGATGGGCGGAAGCACGCCGAATGCGTCGTACGTGAGGAAGATAACGTGGTCGGGATGCCCGCCTTGCCCCGTCTCCGACGCGTTGGGGATGTAGTCGATCGGATACGACCCACGCGTATTCCGTGTGATGGTGTCGTCGGTGAAGTCGGGCGTACGCGTCTCGTCCTCCAGCATTACATTTTCGAGGATGGTGCCGAAGCGTTCAGTCGTGCTGTAGATCTCCGGCTCCTGCTCGGACGTCAAGTCGATCATCTTGGCGTAGCAGCCCCCCTCAAAGTTGTACACACCGTCCTCGCTCCACCCGTGTTCATCGTCGCCAATGAGCGTGCGGCTGGCATCGGCAGAGAGCGTGGTTTTGCCCGTGCCCGACAGGCCAAAGAACACCGCGGTGCTGCCATCGGGATCTTCGTTTGCCGAGCAGTGCATGGGCAGCACGTTTTGCTTGGGCAGGCGGTGATTCAGCACCGAGAAGATCGACTTCTTGATCTCGCCTGCGTAATGCGTGCCGCCAATGAGCACCAGTTCCTTCTCCAGACTCACGAAGATGGCCGCCTCCGAGTTTGTATTGTCGCGTTCTGGGTCGGCCTTGAAGGTGCAGAGATCAAGCACGGTGAAGCCGGGCTCAAAATCGGCACGATCTACCTCTGGGCGCCGCACAAACATGTTGTAGGCGAAGAGGCTGTGCCACGCCTTTTCGGTAATGATGCGCACGGGCATCGTGTAGTCGGGGTCGGCCCCAGCGTACAGGTCTTGCACGAAGAGCGGTTTCTCGGTGGCGTAGTCAGCGAGGCGTGCTTGCAGATGATCGAAGGTGTCCGCGTCGGTCGGACGATTGACCGGCCCCCAGTTGATCGTGTCGATGTTGGAGGCATCGCGCACCAAGAAGCGGTCGCGCGGGCTCCGCCCGGTGTACGGATCGGTGCGTGTGCAGAGCGGACCCTGTGCCGCAAGCTGGCCTTCGCCGTTTGCCAACGCCATTTCGTAGAGCACAGGCGGCTTCAAGTTGTAGTAGATCGGACCAAGGTCAGTTAGCCCCAGCGCGCGGAGATGTGAGGTCACGTGGTCGGGTACGGTCATGACAGCAGCAGAGTAGCTTGGTGTTGAAAACGACGGGAACGGGCCTACATGCAGCCCGCATCGTGCGATACACTTCTAAGAAAGCGCTTCCAATACTCTTTTGCGACATCTGCAGTTAAGCAAATGTGAATATAAACTAACGTGTGCTGCATTTGCTATGAACATTGTATGCGCCTGTATGTCTGCAGAATGTGCCGCGTCTCCATATCAGTCCTCCGAATCCCCCTGTGCGATCCGTCGTTGAGTACGACGAACACGCATTGTCCTGGTACGCTGCATTAGCCCTCGCATCCTCCTGTGACGCTCTCCTCTTCTGTTGGCACTGCTGTGCATCGGTGGATGCAGAGCGACCCGCTCGTAGTCGCAGGCATCGCAGCAGCGTTGATAGTCAGCACCTATATGCTTATGGGGCTTCCGATGAGCGAGTCCGTGCTCATTGGCGTGCCTGCGGGCGTGGCGCTTGTGTATCGCTTCGACCGCACGAGCGATGCATCCGCCGAAGACAGCATTTCGCACCGCACTCGCCGCCAGTGGTTGCAGCGGCATCGTGGCTATGTATGGGGAACCACGGTGCTCTACGTTGCGCTGGGCGGATGGGCATTCATACACCTCTCTCTCGCGGCTCAGAGCGCTACGTTGGCCTTTGTGGCGCTGGGGGCGCTGTACGTCTGGCCCCTCGGCGGGTGGCGTATCAAAGACATTGGCGCGCCGAAGACGCTCGTGGTAGCGCTTGTGTGGAGCGCGGGGGTGGTGGGATTTCCCGTGCTGAATCACGGCCTGAGTTCCCCAGCAATTGATGGAGGCTATGCCAGCGTGCTTGGGCTGTTTGCGTATCGGATGGGCTGGCTCTTCCCCAATCTGCTATGTAGCGACTGGGCTGACCGTGAGGCCGACCGGGCCGCTGAACTTACTACCCTGGCCCACGGGTGGAGCCATGGGCAGGTGCGGGGCGTGGCTGCAGGCTGTGCAGGGATTGCAGCCCTGGCCGCCGGTGCAGTCGCATGGAGTACGGGAAGCGCCGTGTGGGGCGCCGAAGCTGCTGCCTCGGCTCTGCTGGCCGTTGGCGTGGGCATGTGTCCGAGGCACCCAGGCCCTACCTACCGCCTGGCGCTCGACCTATACATGGCCGTGCCCGGTCTGATTGCGGTCTGGGCTGTGTGGGTAACAGGATAGAGTATAGATAGGTGAAGGAATGGAGCACGCCATCTGCAGATTTCAATTACCTGCATTATGATTCGGCGCAGGTGGTATTACCTCAACGCACCCTTCGAAACTGCTTTCCAGCGCGCTGCTCCACCACGCCCTTGAACTCCAGTTGCAGCAGGTGCACGAGCGCTTCGGAGGGGGCAACACCTGTGCGGGCACACAGCGCATCGAGATGAATGGGTTCGTTGGTGAGGGCGTCGTACAGGGATTGCTCGGTGGCATTGAGATCGGGCATCGGCTCAGGCTCTGCTGAGGACGCTGCATCGCCGGTATCTGTCGGAGGGGGAGGCAGCTCGGCCAAGAGATCATCCACACCGAGAACGAGCTTAGCGTGGCCGCGCTGGATGAGCCGGTTGGTGCCCACCGAAGCGCTTTTTCCAACGGGTCCCGGCACCGCGAACACCTCGCGGTTTTGCTCCACTGCCAGTCGTGCCGTAATGAGCGCGCCGCCCTTTTCGTGCGATTCCACAACGAGCGTACCCAGCGTAAGTCCGCTCACAATGCGGTTGCGCTCAGGAAAATTGGACGCGTTGGGATCTTCGTCAAGCGTGTACTCAGAGAGCACGGCCCCCTGGTCGGTAACGCGCCGCGCCAGCCGCGTGTGCTTCTGTGGATAGATGCGTGCGAGCCCCGAGCCCAGCACGGCCAGCGTGCGTCCGCCTTGCTTGAGCGCCGCGCGATGCGCAGCGGCGTCGATGCCAAATGCCAGTCCGCTTACGATGGTGTAGCCGTGCTGCACGAGAGCCGCGGTCAGGTCGCGGGCTACGCCCTTGCCGTAATCGGTGCATCGCCGCGTGCCCACGACGGCCAGGGCATGCATGTCGGCGGGATGCAGGGCCCCGCGTATCCACAAGCAGGGAGGCGGGTCGTAGGTGTGGCGCAGACGCTCGGGATAATCGGTATCCCAGAGCGTGCAGAGGTGCACATCCATTTCCGCAGCGCGGGCAAACTGCCGGTCGACGGCAGCGTGGTCATCGAACGTGCGGATGGCCTCAGCGGTGCGAGGTCCGATGCCAGGCACTTGCGTGAGTACCGATTTTGAAGCGTGGAATACCGCGCTGGGGCGCTTGAGGTGCCCGATGAGCGTACGGGTGCGGCTCCAGCCCACGTTGGGCACCAGCATGAGTGCAACAAGAGCCTGGCGCTCCGCGTCGGAGTCGACATCGGGGGCGGTGGGGTCGGCATCAAAGAGCGTCATGAAGAGGTGACCTCGGCCGCAGTGCGGCGCTTCTCGGTATCAACAGCGTCGAATAGGCGGCGTTTAAGAGGCTCCAGCCCGATCTGTGCGACAGCACTGATGGGTAGCAGCTCTACGTCGGGCGGAAAGTGTTCGGCGACCACATCAGGAAGCAGCGAGCGCTCTTCGGGGGGTAGCAGATCAATCTTCGAGAGCGCGACAAAGCGCGGCTTATCAAGCTGAGCAGCGTCGTATTCGCGCAGTTCGTGCAGCAGTTGGTCGTATGTCGCCCCCAAATCGGTCGCGGTGATCGGGATGACGAAGAGCAGCACGGCGGTGCGCTCAATATGGCGCAGGAACTGCAGCCCAAGTCCGCGTCCCTCATGCGCGTCTTCGATGATGCCCGGCAGATCCGCCATAACAAAGGAGGTGTATTCGTTCACGTAGACCATGCCAAGCGAGGGCGTGAGCGTGGTGAACGGGTAGTCGGCCACCTCGGGCTTCGCCGCCGAGATCGACGACACGAGCGTGCTCTTGCCGGCGTTAGGAAAGCCCACCAGTCCCACATCGGCCAGCAGCTTGAGCTCCAGCGCAATCTCCTTCTCCTCGCCGTCTTCGCCCGGCTGGGCATGGCGAGGCGTCTGGTTGGTCGACGACTTGAAGAAGGTATTGCCCTTCCCGCCGCGTCCGCCTTCGGCGATACAGAGACGATCGCCGGGCTCTACGACTTCGCCGATGATTGCGTCGGTGGCGTTGTTGCGGATGACGGTGCCCGGTGGCACGCGCAGCACGACATCCTCGCCGTCCTTGCCCGTTTTGTTGTGACTGCCGCCGGGGTCGCCATCTCCGGCTTCGTGCAAGGTGTTATAGCGCAGATCCATGAGCGTGTAGAGGTGCGGGTCGGCCTCGATGTAGACCGAGCCCCCTGCACCGCCATTGCCGCCGGCCGGGCCGCCCTTGGGCACAAACTTCTCGCGCCGGAACGACACCAGGCCACGCCCGCCGTCGCCGCTGCGTACCGTAATGACTACGTGGTCAACAAATTTCATGGTAGGGGCCTTTCACACTCAAAAACATCGAACTGGCACCCGGTCTGCTGTACAGTAGACCGGCGCTCCGTGCAAACGTAACGTGGCAATGGCAACGCGGTGCCTGCCGGCACGTTGGGGCCGAAGGAGGAGCCAACGGAACGTGACTGGGCAACGACGGGGGCGCTCAATAGTTTTCACGGGCGATTGACGGCGGGGCGCTGCATCCATGCCCCGTTTCCCCATAGCTTACGTGGCTGTGGGTTCGACGGATGCGATGCCGGGGAGCCCGCTCGCACATTTGTTTTGCTTCCCTTGGGTACTCTTTTGACGATGGACACTGTAATTGTCTACACCGATGGCGCGTGCAGCGGCAACCCTGGTCCGGGCGGATGGGGCGCTTTGCTGATGCCCGAGGGCGATCGCGACGATGCCACGCAGCTTACGGGCGGCGCGCCCCAGACCACCAACAACCGCATGGAGCTGACGGCGGCGCTCAAAGCGCTTGAATCGCTCAACGAGCCAACAACCGTCGAGCTACACACCGATAGCGCGTACGTGTCGCGGGCCTTCAACGACGGCTGGCTTGCCAACTGGAAACAGAACGGGTGGCGCACGTCCTCCAAAAAGCCGGTCAAAAATAAGGATCTGTGGCAGGCCCTCGATACGCAGAACGAGCGGCACGACGTGAAATGGATCTGGGTGAAGGGCCACGCCGACAACACGCTCAACAACTACGTCGATTCGCTGGCGGTAACGGCCATGGAGGATTACAAGTAGCAGGCAGCGCCCGGGGCGCCTTATCCGGGATGACTGGTTCGGTGTACCAGGTGCAATCTAACGGCTACAAAAAGCAGTAGGGACGCAGCGCGCTGCGTCCCTACAGAAGGTATGGAGCCATGAACGAAGTTGACGCTTAGCTCTTCTTGGCATTAATCAGTTCCACAGCCTCTTCCATCGTAAGGTCTTCGATGGTCTGGTCGTCGCCGAGCGAGGCGTTGGTGCCGCTGTGCTTCACGTACGGCCCGTAGCGCCCGTCCCACACCTCAATTGTCTTGCCGGTTTCCGGGTGTTCGCCGAGCACGCGCTGCGGCTTGTTCTTCGCCTCTTTCTTCTCGATCAGCTCCATCGCACGCTCCAGGTCGACCGTGAGCACGTCGTCGGTCTTCTTGAGGGAGGCGTAGGTGTCTTTGGCGCCGGACTTACGGTGGCGCACAAACGGCCCGTAGCGTCCGATTCCTGCGTCAATCGGGTTCCCTGTGTCGGGATGCTCGCCCAGTTCGCGTGGCAGGTTCATGATCTTGAGCCCCAGCTCAAAGTCGACCTCGGCAGGGTCTACGCCGGGCGGCAGCGACACGCGCTTCGGTTTACCAGGCTGGTCGTCCTCGCCCAGTTGCATGTACGGACCGTACGGCCCCGACTTGAGCAGTACGGGCATATCAGCATCGGGGTGAACGCCAAGCACGCGATCGCCCTTATTGGCTTCTTCCAAAATATCTTTGAGCTTTTGGCGGGTGGTATCTCCGGGGGAAAGGTCCTCAGGGAGCGAGGCCGTAACAGTGTCTTCGGGATCGTCGTTGTCTTCGAGCGGACCCTCGACATACGGTCCGTAGCGGCCTACGCGCACCACATACGGATCCCACTGTTCCGGGAAGTCGATCGTGGAGATGGCGCGCGGGTCGATCTCTTCCTGGCCGTCTTCGACGCGGGGCTGCACGCCGCCTTCGCCCAGGAAAAAGTCGCGCAGGTAGGGCTCGTGCTCTTTCTCACCGGTGGCAATGTGGTCGAGAATCTCTTCCATCTCGGCAGTGAAATGCACATCCACCAGCGGGTTAAACTGTGCCTCCATCAGGTTATTCGTCGCAAATGCAGTAAACGTAGGCACAAGGGCACTGCTCTCTTTGCGCACGTAGCCGCGGCGCTGAATGGTGCTGATGATGGACGCGTAGGTTGAGGGCCGCCCGATGCCTTCCTCTTCAAGCATCTTCACGAGCGAGGCCTCGGTGTAGCGCGAGGGCGGCTTCGTTTCGTGGCCCACCGGCTCCAGCGCATTTACGTTCAGCCCTTCGTCGTCGGTGCGGGCAGGCACAGACTCGTCGCCGACCGACAGGTCCGGCAGCGGGCGTTCGCGGTCTTCGAGGTCGGCTTCGGGGTCGTCGCTGCCTTCCACGTAGGCGCGCAGGAAGCCGGGAAAGAGGATCGTTTTGCCTGAGGCGCGAAAGCGGGCTACGTCCTCATCACCCGCGTCAATGTACACGTTGGTGTACTGGATGCGCGCATCGGCCATCTGCGTGGCCACGGTGCGCTCCCAGATGAGGTCGTATAGCCGCTTCTGTTGGCCCGACAGTCCGATCTCGTCGCTCGTCTTCATCGCGTTGCCAGCCGGACGAATGGCTTCGTGCGCCTCCTGGGCGCTATCGGAGGAGGTGTACGTGCGCACGCTGTCGCTTAAGTAGTCGCTGCCGTAGCGCGCCTCAATCGAGGAGCGGCTGGCGGCAATCGCCTCCTTCGACAGGTTCTTCGAGTCGGTACGCATGTACGTAATGTGGCCGTTCTCGTACAGCTTCTGTGCCACGCGCATGGTGCGGTTGGCGGTGAAGCCGAGCTTGCGGCTGGCTTCCTGCTGCAAGGTAGAGGTGATGAACGGCGGCGGCGGGTTTTTCGTGCGAGTGCGGGCCTTCACATCCGCCACGCGCCACGGCTCGGTGGGCAGCGTATCGGCGAGGGCGGTAGCCTGGTCCTCCGAAAGCAAGAGCACATCTTTGCCCTCTTCGAGATCGTCTTTCAGGCGCCCCGTGTCTTGGTCGAAGTCGCGGCCCTGGGCCAGGCGCACGTCGTTGAGATGCGTCATGTCGGCATCGAACGGAATGCCCGCTTTGGCGAGCTGCGCTTTCAGGTCCCAGTACGTGGCTGGCATGAACGTGATGCGCTCCTTCTCGCGCATCACAAGCAGGCGCACGGCCACGCTCTGCACGCGTCCGGCCGAGAGTTTTGGCTTAATCTTACGCCAGAGAAGCGGCGAGATGGTGTAACCCACCAGACGATCGAGGATGCGGCGGGTCTGCTGGGCCTCTACCAGGTCCGTGTCGATGTCGCGCGTGTTTTCGAGCGCAGCTTCGATCGCTTCTTGCGTGATTTCATGGAAGACCATGCGCCGCACCGGCACATCGGGCTTCAAGACCTCCAGCAGGTGCCATCCAATCGACTCGCCCTCGCGGTCTTCATCGGTGGCGATGTAAAGCTCGTCGGCGTCGTCGAGCGCCTTCTGCAGTTGCTTAACGACGTCGCGCTTCTTTTTGGAGACGACGTAGAGCGGCTCAAACCCGTTGTCGACACGTACCCCGAGCCGCGACCACTCCTCGTCTTTGTACTCGGCTGGAATTTCTGAGGCAGAGGCCGGTAAGTCACGGATGTGGCCCATACTGGCCTCGATCTGATACCCGCTTCGGGGCAGAAAATTGCGAATGGTACGGGCTTTGGTAGGTGACTCAA
>CAJXLX010000120.1 GCA_913056335.1 uncultured Rhodothermaceae bacterium | reverse complement strand
TCAGCGTTTCCATCTGCGCATCCAGCTCCTCTTCGTAGAGCAGTTCTTCCTCGTAGAGCGTGGCTACGTGGCGGCACGTGTCGCCGAGGCGGGCCGTTTCCTCGCCAATGCCCACCATCTGCTGCACCAAGGGCGGAAACACCTCTGCCTGTTGCATCCCGCCCTCTTTGTCAGAGATTCGGGAGCTATCCCTGCAAGTGTGTAGTCATCGCCACGCTACAAGGGGTCGGTTTTGATAGAGGCTTTGACCCATGTCCCGTTTGTGGTGTCTGGCTTGTCCGGTCTGGCCCCAGAAACGCTTCAGGTCTCAGACCGTAGTGGCCTTTATGGAGGTTCATATATAAACCACCCTGTTACGTGGATGCCGCATTCCATCGTGATCGACACGAACGTGCTCTATGCAGCCCTCCGGAGTCGTCGTGGCGAGTCCCGGCGCCTGTTGGATGAGGTGTTCGAGGGCGCATTTACCCCCCACGTATCCGTGCCGCTCGTCCTGGAATACGAGGCAGTGCTGGTCCGTGAATCCCACGCGCTGGGTATCCAACCGAAAGAGGCGCGCGTTGTGATTGCCGCCCTTCTGAAGCATGCAGAAACCCACCAGGTTCACTTTCGGTGGCCCGCCCACGTTCGGGATCCAGATGACGCCCACGTGCTCAACACGGCGGTCGCTGCCTCCTGCCCGTATCTGATTACATTCAATAAGTCTGACTTTCATCAGGCATGGAGCCTGGGCGTGACTCTGCTGACGCCCCGTGAGTTGAGAATGCGCATCCGCTCCAGCACATGACCTTTACGTACAGTTACTCACATAGAACCACATAGCCATGGGTGCACTAACGATCCGACTTCCAGAGTCACTCCACGATCACGTTCGCAAGCTGGCCCGTCAAGAAGGCCTGTCAATGAACCAGTTCGTCATGCTTGCCGTGGCAGAGAAAGTCACCCGTTTAGACGAAGGGGCATCCTGGACGTACGTTGAGGCACTGCAGGCCGTGGGCCAAGCAACCGCAGACGAACGGGGCGAAACGCTTGAAGAGGCCGCCCGATCGATTCTGGATCAGGCACCCGATAGCGAGCCACCACCTGAAGACCGACGTGTTGACAGTTCAGACGTTGACAGCGAGGAAACGTCCACAACGCCGGCGTCCTGATCGGTGTGCTCACAATAAGATCTCGTTCAGTCTAAGAACCAGTTTTGATTTCTTATTTTGGGTCCTCAGGGCGCGGCCTGCGTGAGTGCGCGGTAGACGATAGCGTTAGGTAGGCATAAGCACATGTACAAACCCGATTCGGACCCGAAATGCTTTTGAGACTACGTCATAGAGCCGCACTGCTCGGTCTGTTCTGCCTCCTGCTTCTGGCTCAATCGGGATGTAGCATCCTAAAGCAAAGTCCAGCGGGGGGATGCCCCGATTCGCTCGTGAATGAATGGCGATATCCTCCCTCTCACCTGACACGATCTCTTGAGCCAAGCGAAGCTGAGGAAATCATCGAAGAGGAAGTTGGGATGTCGATCCGAGAGTTGCTCGAAGCCCCGGTTATACGATCGGAAGGATTCAACTGGTTAGAGATCAAGAATACACATTTCAAGAAAGAAGGAAGCGAACTATGGAGATTAGATAGCCCCCCTGGTACATTAGGAGCCCGGGGAATTGCGCTTATCCATGATTGTGAAATGATTCGTGTCCACATCACAATGTCGACGTAACTGCAACCGCCCTCCCCAGCGGCACGCCCGTCGGGCGGATGATTCCTTCCGGGCGCAATGTAGAGCGCCGCTACTACCGCGCCGATGAGGACTTTACCGGCCATGAGCTGGACCCCGAAACCGGGATGCACTACGCCGGCGCCCGCTACTACATGGCCGCAATCGGACGGTGGGGCACCACCGATCCGCATACGGACCGGTATGCCATGCATAGCCCGTATAACTACGCGTTAAATAATCCGGTTATGTTCTTTGACGGGAACGGGAAAGACCCCTGCCCTCATGATCGCTCTAAGGAGTGTGGGGAAGTGCTTCCCGAAGTGACGGTCACTGCTGAAGCCCCTGACGACCTCCAGCGCGAACGAGCGCAGCAGTTTACATCACAGATAGGCCGGTTGCTGAATGCGAGTGCAAGTGGGAGCGGAGCCGCGGCGGAAGCGATTCGCGACCAACCGCTCTCGCTATCTCGCTTTCAGAGCGCCGAGCGAAGCGCTCAGGAACTGGCGCGACGGCAGATCTGGAGAAACATAAAGATCGATGGCCTCAAGATCGCCAAGCTTTCGGGAAAGATCGTGGCGATCCCGATTGGAGGAACCGTGCTCGTGGTTGATTTGACCAACGCCGAATCCGTGGGCGAAGGCGTCGAGTCCGTTACCCGGTTTGCAGGCTCAACCGCTTTCTCGTATGGTGTCGGCGCGGCGGCGGGTGCATTATGCACTTCGGGGGTAGGCTGCTTCTTCGTAGTGGGAGGAGCTGCGATCGTAGGAGCATATGGCGGCGACGAGTTTGGCGGTATCGTATTTGATTCTATTCTCGCTCCGGTCGGCAACGCATTCGGGGAATCGGATCCGTGAGGGCGCTCCCCGTCACCCGGCATGGGTATGGGACGAGTCGTGCTCTATGCCCCATAGCATCTGTTCAGCACCACGCGCCGCAGGGAAGTATACTACAGTGCGACGGGGTACGGCGTGCATCAATGTACAACTATGCACAAAATAACTTCCAAATAGTAGCTCCTGATACAATGCCCTCAGAACAAGCGGATCCGAATCACCCTGATTCCAGCGATGCCTCCGCATCCGATCCCGTGCGGTACCGGTTGTTCTATTCCGCAGGGTGGAAGGTGCTTTTCTTTTCACTTGGTTTGGGGATGCTTTATACGACTTATGAGAGTGCTTTGATTGTGCCGTTACATATGTGGGGAGGGCACGAGGCGACTCTTTTCCTTAGCGGAATCTTTTCGTGTTATGGGTTTTTCTTCTTTTTCCCAACGTATCAGGTTACGCTTACGGATGCCAAGATTCGAATGTCATTTTACATAAGCATCGGACCGCTGGTTTTATTTCGACATGAGCGAAGTGCGCCGTGGGAGCGCGTCTTCAGCGTCAATCACATTCCGTTTCCACTCGGGTGGACCTTTATCCGAGCTGATCACAAGCCCGGTCCACTCTGGATGAAGTATGTGTCTGTGGTGATCTACGTTGGCATGGTACACCGGCGCAACGCCATGCGCTTTATCCGCAAGAAGGTGCCCAATGAAGTGCTCGATAGCGAGTTCAAGTCCACCTGGGGCGAGAGTTTGAAGGAGGAGTAACCTCACGGGGGATGCCCCGATTTACACAAATAGAGTTGGAGCCCCAATTCGGTGGTCTCCTCCCGTTATGTCTAATGCTGCCTACTGCAACGACTGCTCCGCCACGATAATCGGGGCAGCGAGACACGTCGCCATGCGCGGCGTCTCCTCCGTGAAACCCATTTCCTAATCTTCTGCTCATCTCCGCTAATCTTCTGCTCATGTATCTCGGGCCTGGAGGGGGTTTCTTTAGAGACATAAGATACTCGTGTCTTGTGCCTACCCGCCCTCGCGCGGCCCACGCATATGTCCGTCTCCAATCCGAAGGTCAATCAGGGGGTCTCCGAGGGGGCCTCGGTGTTGAAGAACTCGGTGCCGAAGCACTCTATGCCAAAGAAATCTATATCGGAGAACCTGGCGGCTGTATGTCCCCGCGCCCTGGCTGAGCGGCACCACGTGATTCCCCTCCGTCAGGACGGCGACACGCTTGTCGTTGGGGCCGCCCACCCGCTATCGGACCATGCCCGGCAGGAGATCGCCTTTGCAACCGGCCACTCCATCAAGGTCGAGCCGGTTTCAGAGACGCGTATCGCTGCGTGCTATACCGCCGACGGTAATCCCCCTCCTTCCAGTCACGCGCCCCACCAGGATTCTGCGCCTCACCAGGATGCAGACGTACAAGATGCGGACACGGAGCACGCAGACGAAGGGCAGGAGGCCTTCCCGCGCAAACGAGATGCCCAAGACGAAGCCCTGGAGGATGAGCCGTCAGCAGGAGCGGTGCCGGAGGCAAATTCATCGCACAAAGCCGCTGCGCCGCGTCTGTGGGAGAACCTCCGGGTTGAAGGGTCGGCGCCGCAGCAGGTACACCAGATCATTCAGGGGGCCATTGCCTGCGGGGCCAGTGATATTCACATCGAGCCCTACGCCGAGACCTACCGCGTTCGGTACCGGCTGGACGGCGTGCTGCACGAGGTGGCGCAGTTGGCCCTCCGCCGGCAGCCTGAGCTGACCGCCCGCATCAAGATCATGGCCGAGCTCGACATCGCCGAAAAACGACGCCCCCAGGACGGGCGCATCACCGTCCGCCCCGATCGTAGCACAGTGCAGGGCAGTACGGCCCAGCGTAGTGGGGCGCAGCAGAACGAGGCGCAGCAGAACGAGGCGCAGCAGAACGAGGCGCAGCAGAACGGGGCACAGCAGAACGGGGCACAGCAGAACGGGGCACAGCAGAACGGGGCACAGCAAAACAGGTCCCAGCGGCCGAGCGAGATCGACCTGCGCGTATCCACATTACCTACGGCATTTGGGGAGAAGGTGGTGCTTCGCGTGCTTGACCGCTCCGACATCACGCTGGACCTAAAAGCACTCGGCTTTGCGGCGGCGGACCGAACGGCCTTTGAGCAGGCTATTCACCGTCCACATGGGATGGTGCTGGTGACTGGGCCGACGGGAAGCGGCAAAACCACAACGCTCTACGCCGCGCTTCAGGCCGTCGCCAGCGAGCGGCTGAACGTGCAGACGATCGAGGATCCCATTGAATACGAAATCCCCGGCATCAACCAGGCGCAGGCCCATCCCGACATTGGGTTTGCGTTTGCAGATGCGCTGCGGGCGTTTCTGCGCCAGGATCCAGACGTGATCATGGTCGGGGAGATTCGCGACCAGGAGACCGCGCAGATCGCGATCCGTGCTGCTCTGACCGGGCACCTCGTGCTCTCCATCCTACACACCAATGACGCCCCAAGCGCGCCGGGGCGCCTCATTGACATGGGCGTACCGCCGTATCTGGTGGCCTCGTCGGTCACGCTCATTATGGCGCAGCGTCTGGTCCGTACCATCTGCCCGGAGTGTGCAACGCCTCATCCTATCACCGAGGAGCAACGGGACGCGCTTGGGCTCAGCGCATCGGTACGCACCGGGCAATGCGGCACGGGGTGCCCGGCCTGTCACGATACCGGGTATCAGGGACGAACCGCCGTATCTGAGGTGATGTCGATGAGCAAGACGCTGGCTCGCCGCGTGTCCGATGGGGAGGATACGAGCGTGATTCGCGATCAAGCGATACAAGACGGCATGCGCACGCTCCGAGCAAGCGCGGCAGCGAAGGTAGCAGGCGGCCAAACAACACCCAAAGAGGCCCTACGCCAGGGATCTTTACGCTTGCACCCCTTACGCCAGGTAATCCTGAACTCTCATGCATCAAAATATACGCCCGGTCTCCCCCAACGAGGAGGACGGATATACGCTGGTTGAGACCCTTGTCGCGCTGGCTATTTTCATGACCGTGCTTGTGCCGACGGCGCAATTTGTAGGGTATCTGGTTACCCAGCAACAGCCCAGTCAGACATCAGCTGCCTACCGTGTTGCGACCTCCACCCTGGAAACCTGGTCGCCCGAATCCCCCCTTCGAGAAGACACTGAAACGGTGGAGCATCCGCCGTGGACGGTAACCACAACGGTTCAACCCGACGGCCCATACGTGCTTCTTCGCGTTGACGTACGGCGAACATCAAGCGAGCGGTCTGTCGTTACCCTCGAAACACGCCGCGCTCGGTGAATAGGGCTGTCGATGAACAGGGTGGCAGGCCGTGGTTTGAGCTGAAGAGGCCTCTCCAAATCCTTTATTGCCCTGCTTTGAATTAACTTCCTTTAAGCTGATACGCAAGCCAGCGATGCCTTCTTCGTCTCCATGTGACCCATCAATAGTTGACTCATCAGTATGTGACTTATCCGTGCGTCCGTCTGAAGGTGAATATCAACCTGAAGGCCGGTTGCCGGCTAACAATGAGATAGATGAGTTGCGATCCGAAAATGGATGGCAGTCTGAACATGGATATACGCTTGTTGAAGTGGCGGTGGCAATCGGTGTGTCCTTTATCATCGTGGGATTGGTGTATAGCACGTATCTGATGGCCAGCCGCGTTACAGAACGATGGCATGCCGGGCTTCGCCTGGAGAACGAGCTCCATCAAACCAGCGTGCAGCTGACCCGCGACGTGTACCGGGCCCGATCCATTGCACATCCCGACGACCATACGCTGCGGCTGGTTACCAGCCAGCCCAACACGACCCAGCGCAGCACAGCCCAACCCAACACGACTCAACGCGACACGACGGTCTACCACTGGTCGCCCGACGACGGACTGCGCCGCAATGGGCGCTTGCTGCTTTCCGGGACGCTCCCCATTGAGGAGGCCACGTTTAGCGTTGTCGAGATAACAAACGAACGCGAAGCGGGCGAACGCGAGGCGGGCGCAGCACAGGTCTCGCTGGTTCTTACCCGATTAGAGGAGGCCCGGGTGGAGGAAGCCCGAACAGAAGAGTCCAGGGCGGAAGAGTCCCGGGTGGAAGATCGCCGTCAGCCGCCCTCTTGGACAATTGAAGCCCGGACCCGCAATGTGCTGGCCTGGCATTCAGGTGCATCCGCTGATTGAGGGCTTTGCTTCACGCATCGAGCTATCCAACGCACCGACCCATCCACGTAATTCATCCACGTAATTCATCCACGTAGTTCATCCATTTCGTTTCCCCATCGAGAGCCCACCTAATTGCTATGCCAAAGCGCCCGCTGACCCAACGTCGCCCCACCACCTTTTCGAACTCTGGCCCGTCAGATCGCAACGCTTCTCCGTCTCCCCCCACGTCCCCGCCCTCGTCGACGGATGACTCGTGGCTTAGTGGAGGCTCTCTTTTTGGAGGTCATCTATTTAAAGGACGGGTATCGGGCGGCGCGCTCACAGATGCCACCCGCAGCCTGTCGGTACTGGTGGAGGCTCGGATGCCGCTGGCCGAAGCCCTCAACATCGTGCAGCAGCAGTGCTCCCATAATCGACTGCAGGAGGTGTTGGCCGACGTCCAGGCGCGGGTCCGAGCGGGGAAAGCACTTTCTGAGGCGCTTGCGGGCTTTCCGAACGTCTTCGACGCGTTTTACATCCACCTGATCACCGTGGGCGAGGAGGTCGGGAGCCTCGGCGCGGTGCTGCGCCGCATTGCAGAGTACCTCGAACGCACCCGGGCCTTGAAACGCACCGTCCAACTGGCCCTAGTTTATCCCTTCATCATTCTGGCCGTGGCCGCGGGAGCCATCGGCTTTATGCTCACGGTCATTGTGCCCACCTTTGCAGAGATGTTTGAGGGATTCGGAGCGGAGCTGCCGGGCGCGACTCAGCGCTTGATTGCCATCAGTTCGTTTATGAGCGGAAACGTGCTGTGGCTGCTGGGGGGCGGCGTGGCGTTGGGGGTGGCCGTGAAGTGGGGCCTTCAAACCCGCTGGGGCCGGTCGTGGTGGGACTACGGTGTGCTGCGCCTGCCGTTCATTGGAGGGATGCTCCGCAAGGGTCTCGCAGCGCGGTTTTGCCGGGCGCTGCACACGCTGCTTCAGCGCGGCGTGCCACTCGCCACGGCACTGGAACTGTTGACCGGCGCGCTGGGCAATGTGCACGCAAAAGCGGAGGTCCAGCAGATGCGCCATGCGGTGGAGCAGGGGCGCTCGCTGGCGGGCGGGATGCAACAGGCGGAGGTGTTTCCGCCCTTGGTGCAGCAGATGGTGGGCATTGGCGAGGAAACCGCCCGCCTCGGCGATACGTGCCGCCACGTAGCCACGCTCTATGAGGAGGAGTTGGATGCGCAGATGGAAACGCTCACCTCGATCATCGAGCCGGTGCTCATTGTGGTGATTGGCGGGGTGACCGGGGCCATTGTCATCGCGCTCTACCTGCCGCTCTTCGATCTGATTACGGTGGTGGAGTGATCGGCTGTAGTAGCGTAAGATGCTGTGCGAGAGAGTAGACGAGGAAACCACGCGATGGGAATGGCGAGGCAGTCGCTTATGTGTCAGGTGCGATTCGCGCTGGCCTCGTACCGGTCTCGGTTCGGTTCGCTACTGTTTACTGGATGCGGTTTATTGAATGCGGGCTTGGATGCCCTTCATTCTTCGCCTCGGGCTTCAACGGCCTGCCGGACGCCTGTGACCAGCCGCTCGGCGGCTTGTTCTTCGGCATAGGCTTCGGCACCGCTGCGGACCTGCTGGTACCATTGCCCGGCCTCGCTTGCATAAAAGTCGGCATACGTGGATAGCGTACCGATAGAAATATTGCGGTATATGTAAAGCGTTTTAAACGGAATGATGACATCTTCTATGTTACATATACATTTCTTCAACTATTCCTTTACGATAGTATCTACGTTAGGGCGCAGGAGCTGGTAAAGCCCGATCGTCCAGAAGGGAGCACACGCAATAAACAGCCTGT
>CAJXLX010000119.1 GCA_913056335.1 uncultured Rhodothermaceae bacterium | reverse complement strand
TGGTGCATGTGGGCCGCATCAAGTAGCCTGCAGCAAATTTACTTTCACCCTTAAGGAGGCGCCCCGTTCTGGTTTGCTTTATGCTGAGGAGCCCCGGTGCAGGCCGGGCCGCGTTCTATGTCGAAATGGCATTGGCTTACTGCAGGAATCGGCGCGGTTGTCGTAGCCTGCGTGCTCGCCAGCTGCTCGTCCACTTCCATGGTGGGAAGCCGTGTTGACAACTTCCGGGCGTTTTACAACACATTCTACAACGCTGAAGAAGACTTTGCCCAGGGCATGGGGTCGGTAGAAGCGCAGAGCCATGCCCTCGACCCAAACCGCTTTGCATCCATTTTCCCTGATCCAGCGGGGGGCGTCGACGAGGCCGCGTTCGAGTCGGCTATCGATCGCAGCGCCGATGTCTTGCGCGAGCACCCACAGTCGAAGTGGGTTGACGATGCTCTCATGCTCATCGGGCAGTCGTACTTCTACACAAGCGAGTTTGGAGCGGCAGCAGAAAAGTTCAACGAAATCATTGCGTTAGGTAACGAACGAGCCGATGAAGCGCGGTTCTGGCTGGCTCGCACGCTGGTCAGTCAGGGGGATGCTGAGCGCGCTGCCGAACACGTGCGTTTGAGTCTGGAGCGCGACGATGTGCAAGACCCGTGGCGTAGCCAACTCTGGCTCGTTGCAGCCGAACTGCGTACTGAGCAAGCGGCCTGGCCAGAGGCCCTTGCGGCTCTGGACAATGCCTTACAGGGCGGACTTGACCGCAAAGAGGAAACGCGTGCTCAGCTCCTACGCGGCCAGATCTTTGAGAAGCGGAGCGATTATGCCGCTGCCGTTCGGGCCTACCGGGCGGCTACAGAATCGCGCGAGTTTGAGGTCGCCCTTGCAGGAGAGATGGGAGCGTTGCGTGCACAAGCTCAAACCAGTACCGATCCTGATCTCGTGGAGCGGGCTGACCTGCTCGCGCGAGACGACCGCAACCTGGAGCAGCGCGATGCTCTGCGTCTGCTTGAGGCCTATCTGCATGTCTTGCAACAACGTCCTGCGGAAGCGCGGCAGTCTTACCAAGAGCTGTTGCATGGCGAAGAGCCCATTGGGCGAGACCTGCAAAGCCGTGCGTACTACCAGATGGCTGTGATGTACCGCGATGTGTGGCAGGACTATGGAAAGGCAGCAGCGTACTTTGATTCGTCGGCCACCACGGCGTCGCGTCCAGACAATCAGGAGCAACGCTACCCTGAGCCTTCCACAACGCTGCCGGACGTCCAGGATCTCGCTGAGCGCTATGGAGCCGTTGCTGAGCAGCAAGAACGCGTGGCTCGGTACGACTCGCTTCTGGCGTTGGGCAGCTTGCCCGAAGAGGCGTTCCAGCAGCGCATCCAGGAAATTGCAGAGGCGAAGCGCGAGGCGGAAGCAGAAGCCAATGAACGCGAAGATACCGACGCAGAAGACGACGGCTTTGCACGAACCACGCGGCGTCCCGGAATGCAGGGGCAGGACGAGAGGACGCCTGCATCCACGATAGCTGCTGAGGCTGCCAATGAAGAAGCGGGATTTCTCTTTCATCGGAGTCCGCAGCGTGTACAGGAGGGGCGGCGCAGCTTCCAGCAGCGGTGGGGCACGCGCCCACGCGAACCGTTCTGGCGCATCACCGACATTACGCCCGATGCAGACCAAGCCCAGGCGCCTACAGTCACCGATGCGGGCCGAATTGAACCCACAGAAGGCGCCGACGCCCCCTCTGCTGAAGAGGATAGCCCATCCGGTGCGGCTGCGTCAGACGGCGAATCCCTGGTGGATGTGGAGGCGGTGCCTCGTACCGAAGCGGAGCAGGAAGCTATGCGAGAGGAGCGCACCTGGGCATGGTACGAGCTGGGCAATGCGCTCTTTTTGAACATCGCACAGCCGGACTCGGCACTTGCGTGGTATGAGCGTGTTTTGGTTGAGGCGGCGAACCATCCAGTGTACGAGCGGGCCGTCTATGCCCGGGCGGAAGCGCTCGAAGCGGCGGGGCAGCCCAACGCAGCAGACGGACAGTACGAGTCGCTGATCCAGGCCAACCCCGATTCGCCGTTTGCTAACCGAGCACGCGCACGTCTCGGACGGCCTGTCTCCACCTCTCCCGATAGCACACATCAAGCGTTTGAGGCGTACAAAGAGGCGCGGTCGCTGGTAGAGGAAGGGCAGTGGGGCGCAGGGCTCGAACGTCTCACTGAGGTGGCGCGTACGTACCGCACTGACATCGTCGTAGCACCACGGGCGCTCTGGTCAATGGGGCAAGCCTACCTGTCGTGGCATCGCCGCGACAGCACGGCAGCCCAGCAGGCGCTGCGCCGCGCTGTAGATACGCTCAGCCTTGACGAGCAAGGTGCCAATACAATGACGACACCCGACGATGAGGCGGCGTCTCGTAACGAGCCTGCACAACAGGCGGGCCCTCCACAGGTCACTGCCCCTGGCGCAGCCGCCGACACGACACGCGGAGCGGCAGAGGAGACTCCTGAGAACCACCCAGCCCTGCGCAAATTACTACAGCATCTGCAGTCGTCGTTTCCGGATGCGCCGCATTCCCAACGCGCAGCACGGCTGGCTGAGGCGCTTTCTGGAGAGGACCCCGCAGATTCTCCGGAAGCTGAGTTGCGACATAACGTCCCCACTACGCGTTCAGCGCCCGAGCGTGCACTGCCCACACCGCGGTCGTCGTCTGAAGACGGTGTATAGGCACAAGCATAGCGGAACTGAGGCGCTCAGATTATGGTTCAGTTCTGTTGCCCTAACCCGGTAGTTTAGGCGTATGCTTGCCTCTGCTGTATGAGTCCTTGTGTATTCCCATCCCTTCATGAATACGCCAAACGACACCCCGAACCGCCCGAAAAACAATGCCGAGGGGTCATCCTCGCGCATCCTGTACGGCATCTATGCGGCGGTCTTTCTGGCGCTCGGTATTCACCTGCTGCTGTACTGGGGACAGGATAATACGGCGGAGATTAGCTATAGCACGTTCCTCGACTATGTGGAGGCCGGCCATGTAGAGCGTGTTGAGGTCGTTAATGACCGTCGCATTCAGGGGCGATACACGCAGACAGCGGTAGCAGACAGTGCCGTAACGCTGGCCGTACCGGTGCCCGATCAGAGCGCATTGGAGGATCCTGACGCCGAAGCGCGGCGCTTCTTGACCACCAAGCCCGACGACCACGAGCTTACCGACTTCTTGCGCGCACACAATGCCGCCCAGGCCACGCAAGAGACCCATGTTGAGTTTACGGCCCGCACCGAGCAGAGCTGGTTCGACAGCACGCTGTTCTGGCTGCTACTGTTTGGGGGGATCCTCGTGGTTTGGCTGCTGCTATTCCGGCGCATGAATCCGGGGTCGCAGATGCTAAACATCGGCAAAAGCAAAGCCAAGCTGTTCGACGCCTCCGAAGAGCAGTCGGTTACGTTCGACGACGTAGCTGGCCTGGACGAGGCAAAAGAGGAAGTCGCTGAAATCGTTCACTTCCTGCGCGATCCAGAGCGCTTCACGCGTCTGGGCGGTACCTTGCCCAAGGGCGTGCTGCTCGTTGGTCCTCCAGGCACAGGCAAGACCCTGATGGCTAAAGCCGTAGCTGGGGAAGCAGGCGTGCCTTTCTTTTCGATATCGGGCTCCGACTTCGTCGAGATGTTCGTTGGCGTCGGGGCGTCGCGTGTGCGTGATCTGTTCAAGAGCGCGAAGGAAAAAGCCCCATGCATTATCTTCATTGACGAGATGGATGCGGTAGGGCGCACGCGCGGTGGGAACAGCATGCCGGGCGGCAACGACGAGCGTGAGAACACGCTCAACCAGTTACTGGTGGAGATGGACGGGTTCGACTCGGATCAAGGCGTCATCATCATTGCTGCTACCAACCGGCCCGATGTGCTCGATTCGGCGCTCTTGCGCCCAGGCCGCTTTGACCGGCAGATCATGGTCGATAAACCGGATCGGCACGCACGTGCCCAGATCTTCGCCGTGCATGTGCAAGCGCTTCTTCTGGGCAACGACGTTGATGTAGACGTGCTGGCCCGCCAAACACCGGGCTTTGCCGGGGCCGAAATCGCGAATGTGTGTAACGAGGCGGCTCTCTTGGCAGCGCGCAAGGAAAAGGAATGCGTGGAGATGGATGACTTTGCCCAGGCGATCGACCGGGTCGTTGCCGGGCTTGAGAAGAAGAACAAGATCATTGCCCCCGAGGAGCGCGAGGTCATTGCGTTCCACGAAGCCGGGCATGCGATCACGGGGTGGTTTTTAGAACACACCGATCCGGTCGTCAAGGTGTCGATTGTGCCACGTGGACTTTCGGCGTTGGGATACGCACAGCATCTCCCCGAAGAACGGTATCTCTACTCGCGTAATGCGCTGCTCGACCGCATGACGATGACCATTGGCGGGCGCGTAGCTGAAGAGATTGTGTTTGGCGACGTCACCACCGGAGCACAGAACGACCTGGAGCGCATCACCAAAATGGCCTATGCAATGGTTGTAGACTATGGCATGAGCGCGCGTGTAGGGCAGGTCAGCTTCAACCAGTCGGGCCAGAACGACACCCCTATGTTCGAACGTCCGTATGCCGAATCCACCGCCGAGATGGTGGACGAGGAGGTGCGCGCCCTGATCGCAGAAGTGCATGACCGCGCTCACGCTCTTCTCATGCGCAAGCGGTCGCTTCTGGATACAATGGCCGAGGCGCTCCTTGAACAGGAGGTGCTGGGCCCGAATGAACTGGTTGACCTACTCGGGGAGCGCCCACATGGCACCTACGTGCCCATGCAAAGCGAGGGAGACACCGCCCCTGAGCCTCCGGCCGAGCCGCAGCCCGGTGGACAGCAAGACGACTCCACACGCCGTTGAGTGCCTGGCTAAACTGGACGTAGCGAGCTGGACACGAGATAGGAATGCACACGGAGTACACAAAACCACGAAACTCAACAAGTAGCGATAAGTTACGACAAGATGTGCAAACAGCACAGGCGGATGCATTGCTTGTGCCAGGTATGTTGCCGAAAGACAGCAGGCGAGAGTTTCTCGCCTTTTTTTGTGAACGTACCGAAAAGACAAGTTGATACACTGGTATGTATCGATAGAGAGGTTTATAAAAGGGAAGTAGAGGTCATCCATCCGGTCATTGTTCTTTTAACGATCTCTTTGCGGTCGTTTATGAACACCGGGAGCTCACTTCCTTATACCCTTAGCCTGTGAAGACAGGTGGGCCGCCTTTGCGCGGCATGCGCTGATGTGATCGACTAACCGCGACGGTACCGTGCCTACAATACAGCAACTGATTCGTAAAGGGCGTTCTTCCAAACCCAAGAAGAAGACAGCGCCTGCTCTCGAGAATTCGCCGCAGCGTCGTGGCGTGTGCACTCGCGTGTACACCACAACGCCCAAGAAGCCGAACTCGGCGCTCCGTAAAGTGGCGCGTGTGCGTCTCACGAACGGAAACGAAGTGACGGCCTACATCCCGGGTGAGGGGCATAACCTGCAAGAGCACTCAATTGTGCTGGTGCGTGGAGGGCGTGTGAAGGACTTGCCGGGCGTAAAATACCACATTGTGCGTGGTGCGCTCGACGCCGCTGGCGTAGAAGATCGGCGTCAGGGTCGTTCGAAGTACGGTGCGAAAAAGCCCCGTAGCTAACTGTAGAAGAGCAGCCCGTGCCCCAAAGGGGCGTGTGTCGGCTCGTTTGTTCAACAATGCATAGGTGTTATGGCTCGCGACAAGGCCGCAAAGAAACGCACGACTACCCCCGACCCAATCTACAGCGATGATCTGGTGTCGCGGTTTGTGAACTCGATCATGCGCGATGGCAAAAAAAGCCTGGCGCAGCGCATCGTGTATGACACGTTTGACGTGATCGAAGAGCGCGCCGGCGAAGAAGGCATTGAGGTCTTCAAGAAGGCGGTGAACAACGTAGCGCCGCTGGTTGAAGTGCGCAGTCGCCGTGTTGGGGGCGCCACATACCAGGTACCCATTGAAGTGCGCCCTGAGCGGCGCGTCACGCTGGCGTTTCGCTGGATCATCCAGTATGCGCGGGCCCGAAAAGAGAAAAGCATGGTGAACCGCCTGGCCAGCGAGCTGGTGAATGCAGCTCGTGGTGAAGGCGGCGCCGTCAAGAAGAAAGACGACACGCACCGGATGGCCGAGTCCAACAAGGCCTTTGCCCACTTCCGCTTCTAACTAACCGCGGATATTTCCGCCGCCAGCTGGCCGCCCACTATGGCAGGCCAACTGGCTCACGCACTGGGCCTGTGCGGCCCCCGAGTACGCAACAATAGATCTGTTATGGCTACCCGAAGCAACGAGAGCTTTCCGCTCGACAAAACTCGCAACATTGGTATTGCCGCGCACATTGATGCGGGCAAAACCACGCTCACTGAGCGTGTCCTGTTCTACACGGGGCGCATCCATCGTATGGGGGAAACCCACGAAGGGGCGTCGCAGATGGACTGGATGGATCAGGAAAAGGAGCGGGGCATCACGATTACCAGTGCTGCTACAACCTGTTACTGGGACGATCACCGCATCAATATCATTGATACGCCGGGCCACGTTGACTTCACTATTGAGGTGGAGCGTTCCCTGCGTGTGCTTGACGGTGCCATCGCGCTCTTCTGTGCGGTCGGCGGCGTAGAGCCGCAGTCGGAAACCGTGTGGCGCCAGATGGACAAGTATAATGTGCCGCGCATTGCGTTCGTCAACAAGATGGACCGCACCGGTGCCGACTTCGAAAATGTTGTCGGCATGATGGAGGATCGCCTGAGCGCGAACCCCATCCCGCTGCAGTACCCAATCGGCGCGGGCGAGACGTTCCGCGGTGTGATCGATCTGATCGAGAACAAAGCCGTCATCTACGACGAAGAGTCGCAGGGGATGGACTGGGATGTCATCGAGATTCCGGACGACCTGAAAGGGGAAGCCGAGAAGTGGCGCATCCGCATGCTGGAGGCCGTCGCCGAATACGACGAC
Source organism: uncultured Rhodothermaceae bacterium (assembly GCA_913056335.1). GTDB lineage: Bacteria > Bacteroidota > Rhodothermia > Rhodothermales > Salinibacteraceae > Longimonas. The sequence continues at coordinate 1,579 of CAJXLX010000119.1, read as the reverse complement.
GAACTCCTCATGAAGTACCTCGACGGTGAAGAGATCTCTGCTGAAGAGATTCGTAAGGTGGTGCGTACTGCCACGCTGGAGCGCGACATTACGCCTGTCTTTGCAGGCACCGCGCTCAAAAACAAAGGCGTACAGCGCCTGCTCGATGGCGTGTTGAACTACCTGCCGAGTCCGCAAGATGTGCCGCCGGTGGAAGGATTCCACCCGCGCGACAAAGACGAGAAGCTGATGCGGGGACCGAACGAGGATGACCCGTTCAGCGCGGTCGCCTTCAAGATTGCTACCGACCCGTACGTCGGGAAAATCACATTCATTCGCGTATACAGCGGTACGCTCGAAACCGGAACGAAGGTGTACAACGCGACCTCCGACGAGATGGAGCGCGTTGGGCGCCTCATGTTCATGCACTCCAACGACCGCGAGGACGTGGATATGGTGCGGGCGGGAGACATCGCTGCTGCGGTGGGCCCGAAAAACCTGAAAACGGGAGACACCATCTGCGATCCAGACGACCCGGTCGTGCTGGAGTCAATGGACTTCCCTGAGCCCGTAATTCGGATTGCTATTGAGCCGAAGACTAAAGCCGACCGCGACAAGTTGACGAGTGGCTTGGTGAAGCTCGCTGAAGAAGACCCGACATTCAACGTGTCGACCGATGAAGAGACCGGTCAGACGCTGATTGCGGGAATGGGCGAGCTGCACCTCGAAATCATTGTGGATCGCCTGAAGCGTGAGTTTAAGGTGGAGGCAAACGTAGGTCGCCCACAGGTAGCCTATCGCGAAGCCATCACCGCGACGGTCGACGAACACTACGTGCTCAAAAAACAGACGGGTGGACGCGGTCAGTTTGCGGAAGTTTATATGGAGGTTGGACCCAACGAAGATGGGACTGGCTTTGAGTTTGAAGACGAAATCGTAGGCGGTGCGATCCCGCGTGAGTTCATCCCGTCGGTCGAGAAAGGCATCAAGAGCTCGCTCGATCAGGGCCCAATTGCTGGGTATCCGATGGAAGGCGTGAAGGTGCGTCTCTATGATGGGGAGTATCACGATGTCGACTCCGACCAAAACTCGTTTGAGATTGCCGGACGCATGGGCTTCCGTGAAGCGGCCCGCCGTGCGAATCCGGTGCTCATGGAGCCGATCATGAAGGTGGAAGTCATCACGCCCGACGAATACATGGGCGATGTGATTGGCGACCTCAACAGTCGTCGTGGCCAGATTGGCAAGATGGGGCAGCGTAACGATGCCCAAGTCATCAACGCGCTTGTGCCGCTTTCCGAAATGTTTGGCTACTCGACCGACCTGCGCTCGATTACGCAGGGACGCGCCATCTACACGATGCAGTTCGAAACCTACGACCCGGTTCCGAAAGACATCGCGAAGGAGATTACGGACGAAGACACCGTCGATGCTGCTGCCTGAGCCTGAATGGCTCAGCAGCCGGCACACCGATCAACATACTGACACGAAACACCAAGGTAACCAGTTATGGCGAAGGAGGCATTTGAGCGGAAGAAGCCGCACATCAACATCGGAACGATTGGGCACGTTGACCACGGGAAGACGACGCTGACGGCGG
>CAJXLX010000118.1 GCA_913056335.1 uncultured Rhodothermaceae bacterium | reverse complement strand
TATGGCGACAACGTCTACTGGCAGTGCATCTTCGAGGCGACCACCGCCCAGCGACACAGCAGCCCGTACGCCGCTGGTCCAATACAAGACTTTGGAAGATGGGCAAGAGGCTACGGTCCGATTGCAGACCGCCGGATTGTGGGCTGTTTTGGAGACGGAGACAGAACGTGAGCAGGAAAATCCCGGCAGCAGGTCGAAGCAGCGTAGATCTCCATCCGCCGCTGTGCTGTACGTGCGCAACCGCGACACACGCAAAGCGCGCGGCATACTTCGCGCGTTCCATCTGCTTCCCGACGATGCACCGTCTTCCAGGCCATCATCGTTGGGCAACGCGGACGAAAGGGGGGCCATCGACGGTAGGGAGAACCGCACGGGGCCCTCTCAAGAGCGTATTCCGGATGGAGAAAACGAAGACACCAATGCATCTGAGGAGCCATCAGCGGGTGCCGACTGGATGCCGCATGTTCGTTTTGGGCATATGGTAATCGGCGGAGCGGTGCTGTTGGCGCTTGCCACGATGCTTTTTCTGTGGCTGAGCGCTTCAGCGGGGTGAGGCCGGAGGGCGGCGCAGCCAAACCGGCAATATGGAAACAGCGTCTCTAAGCATTGCTCACGCGTCCCCCCGCCGCCTAAAGAGATACAGAATTCGTAACAGTTGCGCGTGACTGGTTTGACAGTCTGCATCGTAGAAAGATAGATCGGTGGGTTTCTTACCCCGAAATGAAGGATCGCAACAGCGATCTCTTTCTATGCGCCTTGTGTTGTTACCACTATGCCATGCCTTTTCATGCGTGCCATCTGGTTTATGGTATGGACTGATCTTCTGGAGCAAGTGCTCAACGGATCGACGGGAGGTGTGCTTGGGGGAATAGTAGGACTGCTTCTCATCATAGGATTCTTGCTTCGAGGGCGTTTGTGGCGTTGGGGGCAGCACATAACGCAAAAGACGTTCGCGCTCCGTAGTCTCTCCAACGACCTTGATTCCAGAGATGCTGCGCTTGGAAGTTCTGAGTCAGAAGGCCCCGAGTCAGAAAGGGCCAAGCGGTATCCTCCGCGGTCACAGGCGCCGCATTCCATAGATGTTGAGTGGGTTGAGGCGCTACAGGCGGGGTTCGTGGTCGTTGACAACACATACCGCATTGAGCACGTCAACGCAGCGGCCTGCAGGCTGCTCAACGAGCCGACACTGCAGCCCGGTGTAGTGCTACCCCACGCGCTGGTTGAGCAACTGCCTGAAGGCAACGAGCCCACCTCCGTGTCCTGGCAGCACGGTGGGTCATCCGCTCTTCACATTTATGTACGCACCGTGCGTCGCGCTACCGGGCTGTATCGTGTGCTTACCCTGCACGACACCACGGCCTTTCAGCATGCCAAGGCCACACTGCGTAGCACCGATCGTCTCTTGCGCGCTATTGTGCAGACCAGCGTGGCCGCCGTGGCGGTTGTGAATGCAGATGGGACGATCACGTACGCAAACAAGCATGCCGAATCCATCTTGGGTCTACAGAGTGGTTCGCAGGGGACGTGGACCTACAGTCAGACTGGCTGGACCCTTACACCCATTGACGCAGAAACGACGACGCCGCTCCACGATGTGCTATCTACGGGGACGTCTATTCGGGGCATGCGCTGCGCCATTACCTGGCCCGACGGCACCCGTAAATATCTTCTGTTGAACGCCGCGCCACTCAAGACCCCAGGCGAAGCGCCCCAGGTGGTGTTTTCGGTGCAAGACATTACCGAGCGCCATCAGGCTGCACAGCAGCTCAAAGACGAACAGCGCTTCTTTACCGCTGCCATCAACAGCCTGCCCGGTTTATTCTTTATGGTGGATGCGGAAGGGAAGCATCAGCGGTGGAATGCGCCCCTCGAATCCGTCACCGGATACACCAAACACGAGCTGGCCCACCGCACGCTGGCCGATCTCGTGGTGCCGGCCGATGCCACCCGAGTCCGCGAGGCTGTGCACGAATCGCTTGCCGAAGACACCGGCTTCACACTCGAAGTGGAGCTAACCACGCAGCAGGGCGACGCTACGCCATACGTGTTTACCGCTGCCCCGCTCACCGTTGATGGCACCCCTTACCTTGCAGGCATGGGCCTGGACATCACCAGGCAGCGTGAGCGTGAGCAGGCCCTTCGCCAGGCGCGCCAGCAGGCCAACGAGGCCCGTAGCGAGGCCGAGCGCATGAGCGCGCTCAAAACATCGTTTCTGTCTAACATGAGCCACGAAATTCGGACGCCGCTCACCACGATGATCGGGTATGCTCGCATTCTGGCAGAAGACGAAGCTCCCCCCCGCCGGTTTGCCGATCATATCGTACAGGGAGGGCAGCGTTTGCTACGTACGCTCGACAATATTTTAACATTTTCGCAGCTCGACACCGGAGTATACACGCTAACCCCTACCCTCACAAACGTGGAAGACGCCGTGCGCACAGCCATCCGCAAGGTTGAGCCGGAGGCCCGCGCTGCAATTCGCGTAACGACACCGGCTGATGCATCCCTCCTGCGCCTGGACGGGCAGGCGGTAACAGCGATTGCGACGCATCTGTTGCAGAATGCGGTTGCGTTTACCGAGGTGGAAGATACGATTACGGTGCAGATCAACATGGAGAACGGAGGCGCTCGGCTTTCTATTGCCGACACAGGGCAGGGCATGCCCGCCGACTACGTGCCGCATGCGACTGAGCCGTTCACTCAAGCTGCTGATGGCATAACGCGCTCACACGAAGGAAGCGGGCTGGGACTGGCTATTGTTCAGGGGCTGGCTGATATGATGGGGGGAGCCGTCACCATTGAAACCGAGCGAGGCGTTGGCACCACCGTGTCGGTATGGATACCAGAGGCAACACCAACCGCTCACTCGTAGATGCACAGTGCATTGGGTTTAAAACTAAAACTGGGGGAAAGCATACGCGCTTGGTCCACCGGCAGTCGATACCGTAACCATACTCTGTCCCATCAACTCCCTGTAGCCTGTGCTCTACCTGGCCCATGAGCTGTTGCTTTTCAACGAAATGATCGGTGCCTTTCCAGCACTGGTAGCTGCGTGCATGCTGGCAGCAGTGTGGGGGCATGTGCCTCCAGATGACGACAAGGAGACGGCCTCTCGGTCGTCACAGGTGCCCACCGGGCTTCTGAACCACATAGACGGGGCGGTGCTGGTAGTCGACAGCACCTACCGCATTGAGCACTTCAACGAACAGGCGCATGCGTTCTTTCCCGATCAAGAGATTGCACAAGGGGTTGTGCTTCCACGCGCGTTCGCTGACGAATTGCCCGAACCGGGGGGCGATGCTGTGATTGCATGGCCGCCGTCGGCGGGGCCCGTAACACGTGTGCATGTGAAGGCCGTGCGTGGCCCCGCCGGCGTGCTGCGGGTCCTTACCATGCGCGACGTAACGGACATAGTGACCCAAAAAGCGAGGCAGCGCCGCACCGACCGCCTCTTGCGGACTATTGTGGAGACCGATGTAGCTGCTATCGCTGTTGTAAATGAGCAGGGCCGCGTGACCTACGCCAACACGCAGGCTGAGTCGTTGCTTGGACTGCAGCGCACCGAGGAGGCTCAAGATACCTCGCATGGCGTGGGAGCCTGGCGCTATAAGCAGCTTGGATGGCGCATGGAGCCGTTGGATACGGAGGCTGGCACCCGTACCCCTCTACGCGATGTGATCGACACGCACGAGCCGATCCAGGATCTGCGGTGCAAAGTGACGTGGCCCGATGGGGGATATCGATATCTGAGCTTAAACGCAGCGCATCTGCCCGCTGGCTCCGAGCGCCCGTCGCAGGTGGTGTTTGCGATGAACGACATCACCGAGCGTTATCGGGTGCAGCAAGAACGGGTGGCCCATGTGCGCCGCTTTGAATCTACCCGTAACGCCATGCCAGCGCTTTTCTATATGACCGACCATGCTGGACATGCGCGCACCTGGAACGAGACGCTACGCCAGTACACGGGCTACACCAACGATGAGCTGGCTGGCTCTGCGCTGCCGCATCTCTTTCATCCCGACGACCGCCTGCATATCCGGAAAGCGGTAAATGCGGTGTTTGCAGAGCAGTCGGAGTTCGGGGTCGCGGCGCGTCTGCAAGCGAAAGATGGGACGCTGCATCCGTGTATGCTCAACGGCGCAGTGCGCACTATTGATGGAACCGATTACCTGCTGGCTGTGGGCCTGGACGTGTCGGCACAGGGAGCGCCTTGAACGGGGCTCCTCGCATGCGCCGCTACCATCCAATGCGTCCCGAGCGCGATCGGGTAGAAGCCGATGAAGCGGGGGGCGGCTCCTCGGGAGCGGTGTCGTCGAGAGCAAGCTGAGCCGGAGGCCGATCGGCGTTGTCGAGCTGGGTGAGCGTAGCCCCCTGGTAGTAGAACGCCAGAATGTCGCGGTAGGAGCGTCCGGCCTGTGCCATGCCGTGGGCGCCCCACTGGCTCATCCCCACGCCGTGCCCGTAGCCGCGTCCGTCGAACACGTAGCGGCTGCCCTGGCGCCGCGCTTCGAACCACGTGCTGCGCAGTACCTCGCGGCCTGCGGCGCGGTTTACGGCCCGGCGGAACGCACCCGCCTCAACCGGCTCCCGAGCTCCGCTGGGACGAAGCAGCTCCAGCGTAAGCAACCGACCGCTGGGCGAGGTGTCGCCCAGGTAAAAGCCGCGTACCGATCCGCCAAACTGCCGCTCCAGCCCGCGCAGCACCGCCGCCCGGCTGACGGAGGTCTGCCACGTATGATGCGGAGCCACCGAGTCGTACGGATCCTGGCGTCCACGCAGATACGGAAGCTCTTCGCTGGCATCCCACACGTTTTCGTTGTTGGCGGTGTGTCCACCACTGCTCGAAAAGTAGACGGCCTCGATAAGGTGCGAGTTGTAGGTGAGCACTTCGCCTGCGGTCGCCTGCGCTGCCGCGCGCGAGGCCTCGGTGATCGTCGACAGGCCGCGATAGACCTGCGAGATGGTGTGGTCGACATGCGTATACGCGCCATCGAACTTGTCGCTGCCCCGCACGGCGTAGGTGCGCGCGACCACCGCCATAGCTTTGGCCCCTTCTACGTCGTCGAGGCCATACTCGCTGGCCACCACGCTGGCCACGTACTGCTCCAGCGGCACCGCATTCACCACCTCCAGCGTCGCGCCGTCGGGGCGGATCTCGAAGGCGCCGGTGTACGACCGCTGCGCGCCCGCCGTGCGTAGGGTGGTTGCCGCACGCGAGGGGGCGCTCAGGTACAGTGTTGATGCGGCGACGCGGTGCGATCCATGCTCAATGCGCACATCGCCCCGGTGCAGACTCAGCTGTGCGATCGATCCGGGCTCAATGTGAAACAGCGGAGCGCGCTCGGGGCTCGTATGCACTGGAATACGGCGCGAGCTGACCAGCTCCACCTGGCGTGGCGACAGCCGGTCGAAGATGCGTACGCGTACGTCTTGCGCCTGGGCCACTGGAGCACTGCCAACGAGCAGAAGCCCCACAGTGCCCACTGCTATCGCACGGCATCCCAGCCAGCGTGCCGGAGCGCGCAACATGTATGTAAAGGCAAGCCAGAAAGCCACAGAAACAGATCAGTTCGTGGATAGGTGCATGAAGCGATGACGAGGCGGCAACCTCGGAATCTACAGTATATACAACGACACGCGAAGTTGCATCCGCTTTGCACGTGGATATGCAATCTCGCGCTGTCTCACTGTTTTATTGCTGGTCTCTGCCCATTGTATGCTTGTGGATACACACGCCCATCTCTACCTCGACCGGTTCGATGACGACCGCGACGCCGTGCTCACCCGCATGCGCGATGCGGGCGTAGAAGCCGTCGTCCTTCCGGCAATTGATCTCAACTCCATTGAGCAGGCGGTGGCCCTGGCAGAAGCGAATGCGGACGTGTTTGCGATGACCGGACTGCATCCGTCTACTACAGAAGACGCGCCGGACGACGCGATGGCAACGGTGGCCGAGTGGTGCGCGCACGAGCAGGTCGTGGCCATTGGCGAGAGCGGACTCGACTACTACTGGGACCGCTCGTTCGACGACCGCCAGAAGCACTTCTTTCGTGCGCACATCCGCCTGGCCATTGAAACGAAGCTGCCGCTGGTCATCCACAACCGCGAGGCGACCGACGATGTGCTGACGATTCTGGAAGAGGAGCGTGCGGCGCACCCACAGGGCGAACGTCTGCACGGCATCTTACACTGCTTTGTAGACGACGCCGCTACAGCCCAGCGGGCGTGGGATTTGGGCTTCTACATCGGCATTGGCGGCATTGCCACGTTCAAAAACAGCGACCACGACGCGATGCTGCAAGCCGTTCCGCTGGAGCACATTGTGCTGGAGACCGACGCGCCGTATCTGGCTCCGCAAGCTGAGCGGGGCAACCGCAACGAGCCTGCGTTCGTGCGCCACGTGGCCACGTATCTGGCCGATGTCACGGACCACACGCTCAACGAAATTGCCACCCAGACCACCGCCAACGCACGAGCGGTGTATGGGCTGCCGAAGCTGCAGCGCACATAGCCTGGCGCTTTGTCGCATCGGCACACGTAAGCCGTGTTGCCGTAAGAAAAAATATATGTCGATAATCGCCGCCGTACTGCCTGTTGCATGCCCAACTTGCGCGCTCATCTTTCCACCGTGATCAAAGCGGTGCTCGCCGTGGCAGTGGTGGGATACCTGGTCCTGTTCGTCGATCCAACCTCTATATGGACTACAGCACAGGCCGCCAATCCGTGGCTGTTGATCCTCGCCGCAGTCCTGGTTGTCCCGAACCTGTGGGGAGATGGCCGCACCTGGCGGGTACTCATGGCCCCGCTAATGCCCACCCTTAACCCACGTGCCATGTGGCGCGCGGTGATGGCGGGCTTTGCGGTTGGATTCTTTACCCCGGCACGAGTGGGCGAGTATGCTGGTCGGGCGTTCAGCGTGTCATATCCCAACAAATGGTCGGTAACGGCCACTGTGCTGTTGCAGCGTCTCATTGATCTGGCGGTGGGGCTGTGGATGGGTACCGCCGTGCTGGCAACAAGCTGGTACAGCGGGATGCTCCCCGCCCAGGTGGGGTGGGGCGTGTCGTGGGGCGTAGTGCTGGGCGGAGGCATCGGGTTTGCCACGGTCGTCACGCTGGGGCTGATGGCCCCTGCACAGGTGCTTCGCATTGCAAAGCGACTACCGGAGCGGTGGGTGGCGTGGAGTGCACATCTTTCGTTTCTGGACCGGCTCTCGCGGCGGCAGGTAGCCGGTGCCACGGCGTGGGCGGCATTTCGCTACGTTGTATTCATTGGGCAGATGGCGCTCCTCGTGCAAGCATTTGATGCCTCTGTAGCCTTCACTGGAGCTGCAGCGGGGGCCGCACTGGCGTACTACATTCGCTACCTGCTACCCTCGCCTACGCTCATGGATCTGGGCGTGCGTGAGGGGGCGGCGGTGTTCTTCCTGCCGTTTTTTGGGGCGGATCCGGCAGCTGCGCTCAATGCCTCACTTACCATCTTTGCACTGAACATCGCGGCGCCCTCGCTGGTTGGGGCGATGTTCGTGCAGGGGCTTTCGCTTCAGCATAATGCCGTCTCGGTGGCCGAGGCGGTGCCTTCATCGTCTACAAACGAGTCCTCTTCGCCTGCATGACGGTTTCTCTGCTCTGGTGGATCGTTGGCGGGGTGTGCATGCTCTACGGAATGGGCATGGCAGCCCTGGCCTATGGGCGGACGCGCAGTGCCCGCGCCCTGCCTGACCGCACCCTGCCCGATCGCCTTTCTGTTGTCGTTCCGGCTCGCAACGAGTCCGACTCCATCACGCACTGCCTCGATGCCTTGCAGAACCAAACTCTGCCTGCGCACACCACGCTGGAGATTATTGTGGTCGACGACCAGTCGAACGATGCAACACGTGTGCGTGCTCAACGCAGCTTGCGCACAGCCGTTGTAGCGGGCAGCGATAAGGCAGCAGATCCAGTTCACCAGGTGCACACACTGCCCGATGCCTGGGGCGCAGGCAAAGAAGCTGCCGTAGCATACGGCGCCGAGCGGGCCACCGGTACCGTCGTCCTCGTCCTTGATGCCGACTGCGTGCCGCCGCCGTTGTGGGCGGCTACACTGGCCCGTGCCTGCACGGTAGAAACGCCCGTGGCGTGCGGACCCGTACGCTACGACGTAGACCCCGAACGCTGGATGCAGCGCTTTCAGGCGCTGGAGTTCCTGGGGCTGAACGCCTATGGCGCGGGCACAGCCGGACTCGGGTGGCCCACCATCTGTAACGGGGGCAACATGGCCGTGCATCGATCGCTGATCGCGGCGCTTCCGGAGGAGCAAATTGCTACACATCTGGCCGCCGACGAGCTGCTGCTGCAGCATGTGGCGTATCAGACCGACGGCTCTGTCCGCTACGTGTGGCACAACGAGGCGTGCGTAACCACTGCTCCAGCGCCCTCGTGGACGGCATTCTGGCAACAGCGCAAGCGCTGGGCGCATGCCACGCGCTCCTATCACGCGGTGCCCTGGCTCTGCACGCTCGGCATTTTCGTGGCGCACGCGGTTCTGCTGGGGGTGTGTCTGGTCGGCGCTACCGATCCCAACACCCTCTCGCAGCCTGCTGTGGCGGGACTCCTTGCCAAGATGGGGGCCGACCTGCTTCTGCTGCTTCCCGCATCGCACACGGTGGGCCACCGCGACCTGATGCGCTCGTACATTCCGGCCTCGCTGCTGCAACTGGGCTACGTGGCCCTGTTTGGGGCACTGGCCTATGGCCGATTGAGCACCAAAGACGTACTTAGTTAGGACCGATAACGCAAAAAGCCCTCATCGCCAGAAACGCCCGAGCGGGTCGGGCTTCTGCTCTCACAGTCGATCCTGACGAAGCTCTCTCAGTTCCTGGCTTAGTGCCGCGGCGCGATCCGAAGGAGCATCCCCAATCGAAACTAACTGCCTCACAGTAAGCCGGGCCGGAGTGACATCGTCAGAAACGAAAAGGTGAGA
>CAJXLX010000117.1 GCA_913056335.1 uncultured Rhodothermaceae bacterium | reverse complement strand
GCCCGTAGCCGCTTGCAAGAGCTTCAGCTTGACGTGGAGATGCGCCAAGACTCGATTCCAGCAGCTAACGCCAATACGATTACCCGCCATACTCCCGGTCCCGGCGATACGGTGAACGTCGGTAGCACTGTGACGCTTTGGTACAGTGCCGGACTTGGAGAGGAAAACGTGAACGTGCCTTCTGTTTTGGGGCTTTCACTTGCAGAGGCTCGCCGCCAGTTGCAACAGGGACAGCTTCGACCCTTTGTTTTGTCGAACAGCGAGCGCGGATTCTGCAACGATACCTCTGAGACCGGTGAAGACGCTACAAGTGCACAGACCGAGGATGCACTGTTCGTATGCTACCAGGGCACCTCTCCCAGTACAGAGGTTCGGGCGGGCTCTGAAGTTCGCCTTGGCGTAACGCCCGACTCCACCGCCGTGCCTGCTTCAACAGTAGCCAACCCCGACTCAACCCAGAGTACTCCGAGACGCGAGCAGTCTCGCTCTAACTCTGAACGGTCACCGTCATGGTGAGCACAACACACATTCCACTATGCTATCGACTTCTACCTTGCTATCGACTTCTACCTTTCCGTTTCTTCTGAAGTGAACATCTGTACGCATCTACAAGCTACGATGCAGCAGAAGGGGCCTTTTCCGTCTCTCCACGATTTGGACACTCTACGCGCTGGCAGTGTCCATACATGTTGAGTGAATGGTGCTTGATCTCAAAGTCGTAGACCTCGGCTACCATTTCCTGCACACTTTGCAACCGCGGATCGCAGAACTCGAAGAGCTCGTTGCAATCCAAACAGATAAGATGGTCGTGTTGCCAATAGCTGTAAGCCTGCTCGTACTTTGATTGGTTTTTACCGAACTGATGGCGCACGACTAAGTCGCACTCCAGCAGCAAGTCGAGTGTGTTATATACAGTGGCCCGGCTCACCTCGGCCCCTTTTTGCTTGAGGCGCACGAACAGCTCGTCTGCATCTATGTGCTCGTCGGTACGGTACATTTCATCGAGCACGGCCAGGCGCTCCGGCGTCTGGCGCTTGTTGCGACGCTTCAGAAATGCTTGAAAGATATTGCGCACTTCGTCGCGCCGTTCATCGGAGAGGGTAGACATAACGAGTGGAGACCGTACTGCTCGTAAAAACACGGAGTGCGCTCCTTCGGAAGCTATGCTTGCGGACTTCCTTGTAAAGCTATTCAACCAATTAAGAGAAAGACTTGTGCTTGCAAGCTGCCGACTACAGAAGGCAGGAAGCGAACCGCTGCTCTATGAGGGGGTTCCTGCTCCTACAGACGCCCAAATCGTCTTCAAGTCGGTCCGAATCGCTGTCTGCACCTGCGTAGGAGACTGCGTGCCGTCAATGCAGCATACGCGGGTGGGCTCCTCTTCTGCCAAGCTACGATAGGTGGTGCGCACACGCTCATGGAACGCCCATGCTTCTTGCTCCATGCGATCATCAGACTCACCACGCCGTCGCCTTGCTGCTTCTTCCACAGGCACATCAATAAGGTACGTGCGCGTGGGCACAAGCCCGCCAGTGGTTTGCTCATGAAGCGATTGTAGCCATGCGCGCGGCACCGTGTTGCGTCCGCCCCCCTGATATGCAGTGGTAGAGTCGTAGAAACGGTCGCACAGGACCACGCGTCCTGCCTGCAGCGCTGGACGGATGCGCTTGGCAACCAGTTGCGCACGGGCCGCAGCAAAGAGAAATAGTTCGGTACGGTTATCGAGGGAGGCCGCCGGATCCAGAAGCAGCGTACGAAACTGCTCAGCTACAGGGGTTCCTCCTGGGTCGCGCATAGTCTCAACGACCTGTCTCTGCTCTTGCAACCATGTGGCCAGACGGCGCATCTGCGTACTCTTCCCACTTCCGTCAATCCCTTCAAATGTAATAAACATCAGGGGTCTGCATCTACCATGAGGGCTGCGATACACGTTCTTTCACATTATCCGTAACGAAACCTGCACGTAACAACGGCCGCCTTGCAAAACCGATACGCCGCGCGTACGCTGTGCCATTCGCTTAGGACACGAAGATATTGGTACGGCTATGTACTCGTTTCGCAAAAAGAGTACATGTTTACGCCGATACACCTTGCATCTGCCCCCCTCTATATCGTACTATTGAAATATAGGGCTGCTTTAGGAGGGCACTGTAGATGCAGCCAATCAGCGTCTCGATCACTACGAACCGACGCGCTATACGCATGTTCGACTTCGGCTTTGACAATTTCGACGACTCGTCGTCCAGCGCCCGCCTGCAAGAGCTGGTGGATGCGTATGAGACGCATGGCACTAATGCGTACTTCGACTCGAACGAGTTGGAAGCTGTTGCCACATTTTACTATGAGCAGGGCGCTTTCGAGAATGCGCTAACCGTAATTGACCACCTCATCGACTTGCATCCGTACTCGGCGGATGGATGGCTTCGCCGGGGCATCCTGCTTAATAATTTAGGACGCTACCGGGAGGCCCTGCGCACTTATCAGAAAGCACGTGAGCTTAACCCTGCCGATCCGGAAACGCTCGTCAACCTTGGCATCACGCTCGACAGCCTGGGCCGTTCCAAAGATGCTCTTTCCGCCTACGAGGATGCGCTTACGATTAACCCGTTGCATTCCGAGGCCTACTTCAACCAGGGGATCACGCTGGAGCGCGCAAACCATCTGAAACAGGCTGCCGAAGCATTTCAGCGATGCGCTGACTTGCATCCTGAGCATCCCGAAGTATGGTACGAACTTGGTTACTGTCATGACCGCCTGGGCAATAACGCCGAAAGCGTTGCGGCCTATGACTGCCATTTGGACCTGGACCCCTACGCGCACGACGCGTGGTACAACCGCGGCATTGTGTTAAATCGCATGGGCAAGTTCGACGAGGCCGTGTTCTCATACGACCTGGCCCTTGCTATCCAAGACGACTTTGCTTCTGCTCATTACAATCGAGGCAATGCGCTCGCGAATCAGGGCTGCCTCAGCGAGGCCATTGCCAGCTACGAGCACGTCCTTGACCTTGAAGGGCCCGACGCGGCGACGTTCTACAACATTGCGCTGGCCTACGAGGAAAAAACCGATATCGAACAGGCCTTTGCCTACTATCAGGAGGCCCTTGACGAAGAATCGGCCTACCCAGAAGCGTGGTATGGACTCGGAAGCTGCTACGTGGCGCGCGATGAGCTTACGGAGGCGTTCGACTGTTTTGACTATGCGACGCACCTCGACAACACCAACCCAAAGTTTTGGAATGCACGAGGCGACACGGCTTTTCAGTTGCGTGCGTTCGAAGAGGCACTGACTGCCTACCATGAAGCGCTGCAGCTCGACGAGAAAAACAGCCATGCCTGGCTCGGATATGCCGAAACGCTTTTTCAGCTGGGCAATGCTGAGGATGCGCTCAATGCCTATCGCACAGCGCAATCGCTTACACCACACGCCGCCAACCCGTACTTCCATCAGGCCAAAGCCTTGCTTGCCGTAGGGCGCACCGACGAAAGCATTCGCGCCCTCAAAACAGCATTTCGCCTCGATCCCTCTAAAAAAAGCGAGTTTCGCCACGCGTATCCCGAACTCTATCGCGACGACTACGTGCGACGACGGCTGGGACTCGACCGCGCTTAATTCTCTTTATCGCCTTCCCTTTCTTTTATGCCGCCGTTGCGTACATTGCTAAGAGGACTGGGCGCTGGCCTGCTCATGGGGACTGCCGATGTCATTCCCGGCGTTAGTGGCGGCACCATTGCGCTAATCGTAGGCGTGTATGAACGTATCGTCGAGGCGCTACACGCAAGCACGTCAGTCGCAGCCGCGCTGGTGCAAGGACGCTGGCGTGTGGCCCAGCGCCACCTGCAGCGCATGCATCTGAGCCTGCTGCTTCCGCTTTTCACTGGCATCATTGCTGCCATTGCTGTAGGGGCTCGTGTTCTGCCGCCGCTTCTTGAAGCACATCCGGCCCCGATGCGTGGGCTGTTCTTGGGACTCGTGGGCGCTTCGCTGGCTATTCCACTGCTTCGCTTATCTGCCTGGCGCTCCCGCTACGTTGCACTTGCTCTTGGCGCCGCAGGAGTTGCCTTTCTCCTTGCAGGACTTCCTACCGCTGACGGCGGTGATCCTGCGCTCCTTCGGGTCTTTGCAACGGCGGCTGTGGCCATCTGCGCGATGATCGTTCCGGGGGTAAGTGGCGCATTCCTGCTCGAAGTGTTTGGCCTATACACCGCCACGCTCGACGCCATCAATGCGCGCGATCTGGTCTATCTTGCTACATTCGCCGCTGGGGCCGCTGTCGGACTCGGTGGCTTTGCCCGGCTGTTGCACTATGTGCTGCAACATTACTACGACGCCACCATGGCTGTGCTCATCGGTCTCATTGCGGGTGCACTGCGCGCTCTGTGGCCGTTTCTGGAGCCTGATCGTAGCCTGCGCTGGCCTACCGAAAGCGATCCCGTGGGCCTGGTCATTGCGCTGACTGCAGGCGGGGCCATGTTCATTGGCCTGCTCATCTGGTGGGGCCACAGGCGGGAGCAGCGCACCGAAACTGCCGAGGCTACGACGACGTCGCGCACGCCGTAACCGCTCCGCGCCCTGCTCACCACTGGCTTGTTCACCACTGGCTTGCTTTATGATGCGATGCAACACCCTGCTTGTGGCGTGCTTTCTCGGACTTGCAGGGACGGCCCTGGTCGGATGTGCCTCCGCGTCAAAAACACACTCATCTGCATCTTCCAAAGCACGTGTTGATTCTCTGCAAACGGTAAACGAACGGCTGGAAGCTCGCGTGCGCCTGCTGTCTGACTCCTTGCAGTTCTACGACGCCATCCAGTCTGGGCAGTACCGGCGCGAGCGACGGGCCCTGCAAGACGACCTCACACGCATCGCGTACGAAGTCCAGTTACTCCGCGAAGGCGGGTATGTCATTGCCACACTGGCGACCGATGTGCTCTTTGAACGCGGCACAGCGCATCTCAAGACCGGCGCGGACGACCGCCTGCGTACGGTAGCCGCCCAGTTGCGCACCACATACCGAAATCGCACGGTGCGCGTTGAAAGCTACACCGACGCATCGCCCCCGGTCGATAGTCTCTACTCCTCTGCACGCGCCCTCTCCGCCGGGCAGGCCGCAGTCATTGTGGACGCGCTTGTAGACCTAAGCGACCGCGCTCCCGCCCAGTTTCAGGCCGTTGCCTATGGAAACACCCGCCCCGTCGCCTCCAACGAAACCGCTACCGGGCAGGCCCGCAACCGTCGCCTCCGCATTACCGTGCTCCCGCAGGCCTACCGTGTTACGCATCCCTACGAAACAGCGTGGTAAAGCCGGGGCACACCTACCAATACTCTTCTCACCAGCACCTTAATCGTGCAGCAAATTCACGTTATTTATCCGCAATTAATAAACATGCCTTGACATTCGTCGTGCCCCTACGCGAATAAGCAAGTAAACTCTTGGCATGCCACATGGCACGTGCCCAATAGCTTCTCTTGCTTACACCCATCCCCTTTATCCTTATTGGTACCTGTTTATGAGTATGTTATCGCGCGTTATGAGTCTTGTGCTGCTGGCAGCAGCCGTCCTGCTGACCGCTCCCGCGCAGGCCCAGAACATGCCGGAGCAGAGCCCCGAGAACCCCGAAGCCGTTGAAGAGGCCCGCACTGCCGCCGAGGAGTGGCTTGCTCTTACCGATGCCGGCTCCTTTGGCGAAAGCTGGGACGAGGCAGCCTCTATGCTGCAAGATCAGGTCACCCAAGACGAGTGGGTACAACAGTCAGAACAGGTCAATTCTCAGGTGGGAAGCGTCGAAGAGCGCTCGCTGATGCGGGAGCAGTATCAGGAGAATCCCCAAAACCTGCCTGAAGGGGAGTATGTCTTCTTGATCTACGAAGCCAGCGCCTCTAACTTCGATCAGCCTCTGAACGAAATTGTGGCCGTTGCGAAAGAAGACGGTTCCTGGAAAATCGCGGGATACACCATGCGCCCTGCCCAGCCCCAGCAGCCGCAACAACAGCCTCAGCAACAACCGCCCCAGCAGCAGCCTCCGAACAACTAAGGGCAGCCGAATCGTTATCGAACGCCAGCGCGGCTCGTGGCCTACCGGCACGGGCCGCGCTTTTATGTTGGGGGCTGCCCGCTGCTGCAATGAACACACGATTAACCCCTGTGCAGGGGTTGAGATCGCGCAATTGGACGCGCTATATTCTTGCATTGCCCTTAACCATTAGTTTTGAGGATGCACATGCGAATCGCCGTTGGCGTCATTGGAAGCTGGATGACCGCTGTCTTGCTCTGCTTGAGCGCACTTGGCCTCACCCCCAAAGCAACTCACGGTCAATCCGCACCTGACGCAGACACCACCGATGTCGCTATGACCGTAGCCATCCCAGATACGGTGGTTGTTACCGCATCACGCATTGCCGAACCGGCCGCCCAATCGGGACGCCGCGTGTCGGTGTGGACGCACGAGGAAATCGAGGCGCTTCCAGCTTCTTCCTACGACGAACTGTTGCGCACCGTGAGCGGGGTGGATGTGCAGAGCCGTGGTGGCTTTGGCGTGCAGAGCGACATCACGATGCGCGGATCCACCTTTAACGGCGTGCTTGTACTGCTGGATGGCGCCCGCATTAACGACCCAATGTCTGGGCACTTCCTCGCTGACATGCCAGTGCCCATGAGCGAGATTGCCCGCATCGAGGTGCTGCGTGGTCCGGCCTCGGCTTTGTACGGCCCCGACGCGCTTGGCGGCGTAGTGCAGCTCTTTACGCACGCCGGGCTCCACCAGGAACAGGGCGCTCCCACGGGCTCCAATGCGAACGCCCATGCGCAAGCCCAGGTGGGCCGCCACGGCCTCTACGATGTGGAGGGCACCGCGCGCCTGGCCCGAGGCAGCACCTTCCTAAGCGCCTCTTTTGCCATGCAGGGCAGCAACGGCCAGCCCATTAGCACACCCAGCGGCGAGCCGGTTACCGATAGCGACGGACGTGTGCGCACCGATTTCCGCCGCACCGCTGGCTCGCTGGCGTGGACGCAGCGCCTAAGCGCGGGCCACTCGCTCTTTACTCGTGCCGGGATTGACGACCGGCGGTTTACGGCGTACCAGTTCTACACCAGCCTCCCCTCCGACAACGCCCGCGAGTCGACCTCGACGTACTGGGCCCAGACGCGGTATCAGGGACGGCTCTCCGCATCCACCCAACTGCGTGCGCAGGTGGCCGCCAAACAGCACGAAGACAGCTATCGCTTCACGCCCAGCACACCGCCCAACGAGCACACCAGCCGCTTGCTCACCGCCCACGGGCAGATTCAGCATGCCTTGAGCGAACGCTGGCAGCTGAGCGGCGGGGTGTCGGGGCAGGCACGCAGCATCGACTCGAACAACCTCGGCGACCATGCCGATGAAGCCGGTGGCGCCTTCACTCGGCTCCGCTGGTCGCCCACCGAGCCGCTCACCCTTACCGGCAGCCTGCGCCTGGATGCCGACCACGCCTTTGGCACCGAGCTGACACCGCAATTCTACGCCGCCTGGTCGAAACCCCACTACACGCTGCGGGCCGGAGCCGGACGCGCCGTGCGGGCGCCTAATTACGTAGAGCGCTATTACAACACCGAGCTCGATTCGCCCCCGGACGGCAGCGTAGGCACGCCCAACCTGCGAGCTGAGCGCGCCTGGTCGTACGAAGTGGGCGCAGACGTCTATCCCACACGCGCCCTTGCACTGCACGTTACCGGCTTTGCGCGTACGACCAATGGACTCATTGACTTTGCGCAGTCGCCCGGCGAAGAGCTGTTTCGGTCGCGCAATGTGCTTTCGGTCGATACGTACGGATTGGAGGCGGAAACGCGCTGGCAGCAGTCCTGGGGTGCACGCGGCCACGCCGCATGGACGCTTGCCTATACCGGACTCGACGCTTCGCTTGGCGATGCGGGCGAAGGCGTACTCTACACTTATGCGGCAAGCGCTGCGCGGCATCACGTGCAAGGCACGGCCCGCGTGCAGTGGGGCGCCGTGGGCGGCAGCCTGCAAACGCAGTGGAAAGAGCGCCTCGATGCACCTGCCCCTGCAGACCTCTCCTATAGCGTAACGAACGCCCGGCTGTTCTACACGATCAACGCGCTGGATTCTGAAGCCACGGTTTCGTTCGAGATGCGCAATATCTTCAACCGCGAATACAGCGAAGTCTTCAATGCCCCCATGCCCGAACGCTGGTGGCTGCTCGGTCTATCCGTCGATCTGTGAAGCAGCTGTAGGCCGCATGCATCACATGGAATCATTCATACCGCCTCCTGCGAATCCCGCTTAGGCGAGGGAGCCGGCTGCGTCGCCGCCTGATGCTCGGGGACATGCGGAGCAATCACGCTGCGCACGTCGGCGGCTAACTCATTGGGGGTCATATCTGCAAACTGCTCGGGCGGAATCTCAGGCAGCACCTCGATATGCATGTCGTGTGCGCCCTGCAGCATCATACTCTTCTTAGGCAGCGCATTGCTCGTTCCGCTGATCGCCACCGGCAGAATGGGCACGTTCATCTCTTTCGCCAGCGTAAATGCACCATGCTTAAACCGCCGCAACTCGCCGGTGCGCGAGCGCGTGCCCTCCGGAAAAATGAACACGCTGCTCCCGGTGCGCAAATGCGCGCGGCATGCCTCCATCATCTGCTCAATGCTCTTGCTATCGCCGCGGCGCAGCGCCACATACTCGTTCATGCGCATATTCCACCCCAGAATGGGCACCTTGAAGATTTCGATCTTCGACACCCACTTAAACGGAATGAACAGCCGAAACGCCACCAGAATGTCGAGCGCCGACTGGTGGTTGGATACGATCACATACGGCCGATTTGAGCGTACATGCTCGCGCCCCTCCACCGTGACCGACCACAACGGGTTGGTCCACAGGTAAAACGACGCCCAGAACGAGGAGTAGAGGTGCAACCCCTTCAGCCGCGGGTCGAACGGCCTCGTAACGGCCCACACCAGCACCGCGCCCACGTAGAAAAGA
>CAJXLX010000116.1 GCA_913056335.1 uncultured Rhodothermaceae bacterium | reverse complement strand
CGAGCTCGACGGGGAAAGGGTTAGGTGTCGTATGCTGATCTCCTGAGATTCCTGTAAAGTTGGGATTGTCACCAAGATTGGTCCCCGACTGGCCTGTGTCATTGATTCAAAAAGATGCGTTCGCACCTATTATGTAAGCGCTTACACAGTCACACTACAAACCATGCATGATAAATGCAAGAAGCATGAATTTAGGGGAGTAGAGGGGGGCAGATCAGTTGACTTCACGCTGTACGTTGCGTTTTTTTAAAACCTTGCTTCTGCTCACGATAGCCGCTGTGCGCTATGTACCTTTGTCTCTTCGAATCTTCCGATGCCGCCCATCTGGCGCCGCTTACTGATCTGCGTGGGGTAGCCGAGATGCGCACTGCGTGCTACACACTGGGCGAGGCCCTCGCGTCCACGTTTGCGCACGACGAACTCGTGCTACATACGCGGGAGGTGGTAGCTCCGGTCGTTGCCGAGCGTCACCCGCAGGTTCCAGTCAATACGCTCCCGCGTGATGCAGGTGTGCTGTTTGTCTCGGCCCACGCCTTGCCGCATCCGGCGTGGGTCCGCGAGGTGAAAGGAGCTGTTGGTGATGCAGAAGCGCGCACCTTCATGCATGGCGAGACGCTGATTGCGGCGTGGTGCCCCGACCCATCGGCGCTGCCTGCGGATCTGCTGTCGTCCGATGCGCTGCCGAAAGCGCCGTTTGGCGACGCCCCCACGACCGAGCTGGGTCGGGTCCCGTGCGTCACCCGGCTGTGGCATCTTATGGATCACCTGCACGATGCGCTTGCACGCCAACTGCCCGATACGCCCTCTGAAGATACCGGATCGGTGCATCCCTCTGTTGTGGTGCAGGGAGCGGAGCGGGTGCACGTGGCGCCGCATGCCGAGGTGCGCGCGGGGGCCATCTTAGACGCAAGCGACGGCCCCATTTATGTGGATGCGGAGGCCACGGTCTACGAGCAAGCTGTAGTGCGCGGGCCCGTGTACATCGGACCCAAGAGTCAGATCAAAACGGCAGCGAACATTGCGGCATCCGCCTTTGGCACCTACAGCAAGGTGGGTGGCGAGGTGCACGATTGCATCATCCAGAGCTACTCAAACAAAGGCCACATGGGCTTTCTGGGCCACAGCATTCTCGGGCAGTGGTGCAATCTGGGGGCCGACACGAACACGTCGAATCTCAAGAACAACTATGGCACGGTATCGCTGCACGACCCAGCTAAAGAGGCGTTTGTAGATACAGGGCGCCAGTTCATGGGTCTGGTGATGGGCGATCATTCGAAATGTGGCATCAACACGATGTTTAACACGGGCACCGTCGTGGGAACCAGTTGCAACGTGTACGGGGGCGGCTTTCCGCCGCGCTGGCTGCCGGCGTTCTCATGGGGCAGCCCCGAACAGGGATTCACCGACTATCGCCTTGGCAAAGCGCTGGAAGTGGCCGAGCGCATGATGGCCCGGCGCAATCAGCCGCTCACCGATGCGCAGCGGGCCTTGCTTACGCACCGGTTTCAGGCGACGGCGTCGCAGCGCGCGGCGATTCATCCAGGTGGATGACATCGACATTGGTGGCTTTCCCGTCGGTCACAGTGAGGCGCAGGCAGGTCTTCTTTTGGTGGAACCCCTGCCGTCCCGCCGCACCGGGATTCACAAACAGCATGTTATCCAGCTCCGCCACACGCTCAATGCGTAGAATATGGCTGTGGCCGCAGATGAACACGTCGGGGGGATCTGCAGCCAGACGCTCGCCCATGTTAGCCTGCCAGCGTCCGGGGCGTCCGGCAATGTGCGCCACCCACACCGACAGTCCGCCAAAGGAGACGCGCTTTTGCTCGGGCAGGCGGCGGCGCGTGTCGGCATCGTCGATGTTGCCATAGACGGCGTGCACGGGCGCCAGGGCTTCCAGTCCGTCGAGAATGGCCAGATCGCCTACGTCGCCCGCGTGCACGATGGCATCAACGCCGTCGAGCACATCGACCAGGTCGGGATGGAAGTAGCCATGTGTATCCGATAGAATACCGAGTTGCATACAATGCAATGATGTGATTAGCAGGTGCAGTGGGTTTAATCATAGCAATAGGGACGACCCCACAGGAGCCGTCCCCATTATGCAAAGGGGCAATGCTTCAGTACCCGTTACAGTTCAACAGTTTCATCGAAGTCGACCACGAGCGGCTCAAAGCCCGCGTTGTCGGCGGCTTCCTCGAAGTCATCCAGGTCGACCTCGATAAACGGGAAAGTGTCGTAGTGCAGGGGTACGATGGTATCGGCATCGACCATAGTGGCGGTGTGGATGGTGCCGGGAATGCCCATCGTCACCACGTCGCCAATAGGCGCGAGCAGCACGTCGATGTCATAGTTTTCGCCGATCCACTCCATCTCCATGAAGGGAGCAGTGTCGCCCGTGTAGTAGACGGTGAGGTCGCCAAAGTCGAGCACGAAGCCGATGGGGACGCCGCCGTAGCTGCCATCGGGAAACGACGCAGTGTGGCGCGCATGCACCGCTTCGACGTGGCCCCACGGCATATTGAGGGAGCCCCCTTCGTTAAGCGGGTGTACGGTTTCGTGCCCGAACTGCTCCTGGACATGCGTAATGACCTCAAAGGTGCCAATGACGAGCGGATCGCCTTGCTGCGTGAGGGCCTCCGTATCCAGAAAGTGGTCGGCGTGCGGGTGCGACACAAAGATGACGTCCGGGTCAAGGTCCTTGGCCCCGGTTTTGGTGTGCGGATTGTTGCCGGCCAAGAACGGGTCGAAGAGGAACGTGTGGGTCTCCATCTCCAACTGAAAGGTGGCGTGCCCGAAGTAGGTAAGATCCATAATGCAAAGCGCCTTGATGAGTGGATATATGCATCGGTGCAACGACATAACGCGGGAATGCGGTTCGCCGATGCCGGCCCTTATGATGCCACAATAATGTAACGGGCGCAGGCTGAGACATATGCTGCATCTACACCTGACTTTACATATAGTTGACGAGTACGGCTTTAATGCGTACGTTACGCATCTCTTCAAATATAGCGCCCGACGCCTCATTCTCCCTACTCAGACGCATCGCGCAGATGACTGACTCGCTTAAGGCATATGTTGAGCGGGCTTCGAAGATGGGCGAAGCCAACACCAAAGAGATGCTTCATCCGGCGCTTCGTTGAGGTGCTTGGATGGACGTTCCACCCGGCAGAGATCACGCTGAGGTATCCGGTACGTATTGCTTCGCGGCGAACCAAGAACGAGCGCAGCGATGAGCGGAAGCGTGGCCAGGATGCCGACTTCTTCGTTTTGCGTTCGGTGGTCTGGTATCTGGATATCTCTCTCTGCATCCTCTAAAAGCTACCAAAGTAATCTGATCCCGTCAACAGAGATCATCGCTCTGAAAATGAAGCATCGTGTTTGCCCCACTAAATGAACCGGGGAAGTAAGGCATCCGCCGTGCTGATCGCTGTCGCTCTGACTCCTGGTGTAGTCAGCGATGGCCGCTTTTGAAACCGCCTACGAGACTGTCAATGCGAGATGAGGGTGCACGTTCTGCTTCCCCAGCAAAAAACGCCTCGACTCGCGGTGAGCCGAGGCGCTGGTTTGTCTATAAGCTGGAGGCGAGGCCGAGCGCTATGCATCCAGGTTTTCGATCACGCCCGCCGCGCCCATGCCGCCGCCTACGCACATGGTGCACAGGCCGTAGCGGATGCCGCGCCGCCGCATTTCGTGCAGTAGCGTGGCGGTGAGCTTGGCGCCCGTGCAGCCGAGCGGGTGGCCCAGCGCAATCGCCCCGCCGTTTACGTTCACGATCTCAGGGTCGAGGCCAACTTCGTTAATCACCGCAACCGACTGCGCGGCAAAGGCTTCGTTCAGCTCCACCAGTCCGATGTCGTCGAGCGAGAGCCCGGCCTGGTCGAGCGCTTTCGGGATGGCTTCAACCGGACCAATGCCCATCAGCTCGGGCGCCACACCGGCCACGGCAAAGCTTACAAGGCGCCCGATGGGGTCGGCGTCGAGATCGGCGAGCTTCTTCTCGCTCACGACAACGGTCGCTGCCCCGCCATCGGAGCGCTGCGAGGCGTTGCCCGCGGTTACGCTGCCCCCCCGACGAAAAGCCGGACGCAGTCCGCCGAGCGCGTCCATGCTGGTGTCGAAGCGCGGCCCTTCGTCGGTGTCGAAGGTGACGGACTGCTCCTGCACGTCGCCGTCGTCGTAGTGGCGCATGCGCACGTCGAGCGGCACGATCTCATCGTCAAAGCGCCCGCTCTGCACCGCATCGGCAGCGCGCTCGTGCGAGCGGAGCGCGAACTCGTCTTGTGTCTCGCGCGAGATGCCGTACTTGTCGGCTACATTCTCGGCGGTGATGCCCATCGACACGAAGTAGTCGGGGTCGGTCTCGGTAAGCTCCGGATCGGGCTGGAAGTAGAAGCCGCTCATGGGCACGTGGCTCATGGATTCGGCTCCGCCAGCCACCATCACGTCGGCCTGACCGGTTACAATGGCCTGCGTCGCCATCGCAATGGTCTGCAGACCCGAGGAGCAGAAGCGGTTCACGGTGGCGCCCGGCACGTGGTCGGGCAGCCCCGCTTTCTGGGCGATGGCGCGGCCCATGTTCATACCCTGCGGCCCTTCCGGAAAGGCGCAGCCCATGATCACGTCGTCGACGTCGTCAGGCGAGAGCCCCTCCACGCGCGCCAGTGCGCCTTTGATGGCTTCGGCGCCCAGCTTTTCGGGACGCGTGGTGCGTAGCGTGCCGCGATCCGCCTTGCCCACGGCGGTGCGCACGCTGCTCATGATAAATGCTTCGTTGGTCGCTTGCATAGTTGGATTCGTTGGATTTGTTAAGGGATGCGAGCAGGCATCTTAGTTGCGCAGCGGCTTGTTGTGCTTCAGGATGTGCTCAACGCGCGCCTGGGTCTTCTCTTCGCCTAGGAGACTCAAGAACACCTCCACCTCCAGATCCAGCAGGTACTGCTCGTCGACCTCCTGCGGCGCGCTCAGGTCGCCGCCGGTCATCACGTAGGCCAGCTTGTGCGCCAGGAACTGGTCGTACTCGCTGATGTAGCCGCCCTCCTTGTACTGGTGCAGCGCCACGTCAAAGGCGGCCCGTCCGGGTTCGCCCAGCACCTTGATGCGGTCGAGCGTGGGCGGCGGCAGGTAGCCCTGTTCGCTCTTGGCAATGACCTGCTGCTTCGCTACGTGCAGGCGGCGCTTGTCGTGCATCACAATGGTCGTGTGCTCCGGCAAGATGCCGTTGTCGATTGCCTGGTGCGCGCTCTCGGCCACCTCGGCCATTGCGATGGTCTCGAAGTAGCCCCGCAAGATCGCCTGGATGTCGCTTGGGTGGTCGCTCGCGGCGCGCTGGTCGGCCCATGCTGCCATGCGCATCGTGCCGGTGCCCGCGGGAATCAGCCCCACGCCCAGCTCCACGAGTCCGATGTACGTTTCAAGCGAAGCCACCGGCTGCGGACACGCCATCGCCATCTCGCAGCCACCGCCCAGCACTTTCTGATGCGTGGCTACGACCACAGGCTTCGTGGCGTAGCGCACCTTCTGGATCGTCTGCTGAAACTGCTTGATGTACGCACCAATCGCCTGAAAGTCGCCCTGCATGGCCGATTCGGCCATCTCGCCCAGGTTGGCCCCCACGCTAAAGTTTTTGCCTTCGTTGCCAATCACCAGTCCACGCAGGCTCGGGTCGTCCTCCACGCGGCCAATCACCTCGTGCAATCCCTTCATGACCTGCTGCCCCAGCGCGTTGGCTTTAGAGCGAAACTCGTAGAGCGCCACCCCGTCGCCAATGTCGAGCAGCGCGGCCTCGTCGTTCTCCCAGAGGGTACGGTCGGTATCGGTTTTAACGGATGCGAGGGCAAGTTCGTCGCGTGGAGCCGCGTCGTCAATGTAGGTGGCGTCGCTCGGGCGGTAGACCTGCTGCGCACCGCCATCGGTTCGATAGAAGGCGGCATCGTCTCGGTTCGCGAGCGTGTCGACCCAGTCGGGCAGCACGCGGTCTCGTTCGCTGAGGGCCTCGATTACCGGCTGAATGCCCAGCGCATCCCACATTTCGAACGGACCCATCTCCCAGCCAAAGCCCCACCGGATGGCGCGGTCAACATCGGCAGGGTTGTCGCTAATTTCGCCGATGCGGTTGGCGCTGTAGGCCAGCAGGTCGAGCGTCGTTTCGCGGAAGAAGTGTCCTGCGCGTCCGTCATCGTTCCAGAGCGCCTGCAAGCGCGCCGTGAGGTCGCCCGCTTTTTTGATGGCGCGCACGTCACCGAGATCTTGCTCATCGGCAGACGTGTACTCCAGCGAATCGGGATCGACCGACTTAATTTCGCCATCGTCTTTGGTGTAGAATCCGGCCCGTGTTTTCTGCCCCAGCTTGCCCGCATCCACCAGCTTCTGTAGCAGGTCAGGCGCGTGGAAAGCGTCGCGCTGCTCGTCGTTTTCGACCTTGTCGTGGAGGTTTTGCGTGACGTCGAGCAGCACATCGAGTCCCACGAGATCGGCGGTCCGGAAGGTGGCCGATTTTGGGCGTCCCACGAGGGGACCCGTAAGCGTGTCGATCTCCTCGATGGTGTAGTCGCCGTCGGTGAAGTACCGAATCGCCTGCAACTGCCCATAGACGCCCACGCGGTTGCCGATAAAGTAGGGCACGTCGTTGGCCACGACGATGCTCTTGCCCAGATGCACGCGCCCAAACTGCGCCACGCGCTCCACGAGGTCGGCGTCCGTATCAGCAGTCGGAATCAGCTCCAGCAGCTCCAGGTAGCGCGGCGGATTGAAGAAGTGCGTGCCCAGAAAGCGCTGCTTGAAGGCGTCGGAGCGCCCTTCTGCAATCTCGTTGATGGGCAACCCGCTGGTGTTGGTGGAGATCACGGCATCGCTGGCGGCATGCTCCTCGACCCGCTTGTGGATGCTGCGCTTGATGTCCATGCGCTCGACCACGGCCTCAATGACCCAGTCGGCCTCGGCGATGCGTTCGAAATGGTCGTCGAAGTTACCCAGCTTGATACGGTCGGCAGCCTCGTCATTTACAAACGGGTCCGGACTGGCTTTGCGCGTCTGCTTGAAGCTCTTCTTGACGACGCTATTCGGGTCGTCGTCGCCTGCAATGTCGAGCAGATGCACGTTGAGTCCGGCATTCGCCAGGTGGGCGGCAATCTGTGCGCCCATGGTGCCCGCGCCCAGCACTGCAGCCGTCCGAAACGGGCGGTGCGTGGTGGGCGTGGCCACCTGCAAGGAGCGGGTGGATACAGAGGTCGTTTCCATAAGAATCTAAACGCGAATCGTGAGTGGATGGCGAACAGGGGACACAGCACTTAACGGTGTTAACTTACAACGCTACGCACACAAATGGAAGCGCTTGCATCTCGTTTTGTTAAGTTTCCAATAGGCTTCGAAGAGCAGGCTCTTGGAGGCCTGTGCAGATCTGACCGATCTTCGGAGACCGGTCAGCCTTTTATCGTCAGAATCATGCGTGATGCCACGCTACAGCGTAACGAGCACCGTACCGCGCTCGGTGCGGGTCACGGTACTGCTTTCAGCGTCGTAGAGCGCCTCAATATCGGAGGCATAGGTGTCGTGCATCACCGGACGCTTTACCTTGAGCGTCGGGGTCAGGAGTCCGGACTCCGGGGTCAGTTCGTCGGGGATGAGGGCAAATCGTTTCACCGTCGACCAGTGATCCATGCCCTTATTAGCGCTCTGCACCAGATCGCTTATGGCCTGGTAGATCGTTTCGTCTTCGAGCAAGTCAGAAAGCGGCGCCTCCTCATCCAATCCGCTACGTCGCGCTACCGCACGCACCTGGTCTTCATTCGGAAAGATCAGCGCGCTGCAATACTTACGTCCGTTGCCAATGACCACGGCTTTGTCGATCAGCGCCTCGCTGCC
The DNA here is from genome assembly GCA_913056335.1 of uncultured Rhodothermaceae bacterium. Lineage (GTDB taxonomy): Bacteria > Bacteroidota > Rhodothermia > Rhodothermales > Salinibacteraceae > Longimonas. Next base: position 1,118 of record CAJXLX010000116.1, on the reverse strand, counting down.
GAGCTTGTTTTCAATAGGCTGGGGAATGACATACTTGCCCGTAGAAAGCTTGAAGAGCGACTTCTTGCGGTCGGTGATCATCAGGTTGCCTTGATTGTCGAATTTTCCGATGTCGCCGGTGTGAAACCATCCATCATCGGTAAGTACCTTTTTGGTCTTGTCGGGCGCTTTGAAATAGCCCTGCATCACATGCGGACCGCGCGTCAGGATCTCGTTATCGTCGGCAATACGCACCTCTACGCCCGGCATAGGCTCGCCCACGGTGCCTGGCATGTTACGCTCGGGCCGGTTGAAGCTGATGACCGGGCTTGTTTCGGTGAGTCCGTATCCCTGCAGAATGGTGACGCCCGCCGCGGCCATCAGGTTGGCCAGGTTCGGCTGCAACGCCGCGCCCCCCACCACGATGTACTTGACGCGTCCGCCCAGTGCAGCGCGCCACTTGGTGAAGACGAGGCGGTCGGCCAGCTTGAGCTGGAGGCGCTCCGCAAACGACGGTTCTTTTGTCATGTCGTAGTTCTGCGCCAGACCGAGCGCCCAGCTTCCAATTTGATGCTGCACGCCATCCATGTCCATAATTTTCTTCTGGATCCCGGCGTACACCTTTTCGAGCACACGCGGCACGGAGGCAAACGCGGTAGGCTGCACCACCGGAAGCGCTTGCACCAGATTGTCTGGGGAGGTGAAGTGCACGCTGGCACCAATCCACATGAAGCCGTACTGCAGGGCGCGCGCAAAGATGTGCGTCATGGGCAGGAACGAGATGACGGTTTCGGCGCCCGCCCCTTGTTTGAGGCCTGGAATTTCGTTGAGGGCCGTCGTCGCGTTCGAGGAGATGTTCTCGTGGGAGAGCATCACGCCTTTGGGCATGCCTGTGGTGCCGCTCGTGTAGATGAGCGTGGCCAGATCGTCGGGGCTAATTTTGGCACACAGCTTGTCGGCAGCCGCGGCACGGTCGGTGGTGGTGTCGCGCCCCATGGTGCGCACCGCATCCATGGTGTGGAGCGAGACGCTATCGGGCAGAGCCGGGTCGGCGTCGGCGTTGCCCTCGGCAATGATGACGTGTTCGATGAGAGGCAGATCCTCCAGCAGATGCGCGGCCTGCGACAGGCGCGCCTCAT
>CAJXLX010000115.1 GCA_913056335.1 uncultured Rhodothermaceae bacterium | reverse complement strand
CGACAGCGATTTTGGCACAGCACATGGGCTGTCGCTCTACACGCCAATTATCATCAAGTATCGCGATGGCAGCACCGACGCCGCCACGGCGCTTGAGGATGCGCTGCGGTAGTCCCCTGCCGTAGACTGTCTCCGCTGTCTGCCTCTGATCGTTCCAACCGTTTATGAACCTTTCCGCATACCATGTGCGCCGCGATCGCCTCACGAACCAGTGGGTGGCGTGTGCGCCCGACCGGGGCGAGCGGCCCAAGCGCACCCAGATCACCAATCCCGATGCGAAACCGGGCCGCGTGGCCGGGTGTCCGTTCTGCACGGGCAACGAGCATATGCTGCCCGCCATTTTAGACGAGACCACGGGCGAGGATGGCACGTGGCGTGTGCGGGCGGTGCCGAACAAGTATCCGGCCTTTCATGCCAACACAGCGGCAGCAGCCCAGACGAACCACATCTACGAGGGGCGATCGGCCCATGGGCACCAGGAAGTCATCATTGACACGCCGCATCACCATCATGGGTGGGCGCTGTTGGAGGCCGAGCAGATTGCCCGCGTGCTGGCGATGTATCAGCGTCGGTACAAGGCGTTAAGGGATAGGCATCCGGACCTGTACCCAGTGCTGTTTCGCAACCATGGTGGACGCGCCGGGGCGTCGTTGGAGCATCCGCACAGTCAGCTCATTGCGCCGCCGTTGCCGCCGACCGAGATGCAGGCCGAGGAGGCCCGCTGTCGCACGTTTTACGAGGAAGAGGGCGTGCCGCTCATGGCCACTGTGCGCGCTCGCGAACTGGACGCGGAAGATCGGCTGGTGGCCACGAATGAGCACATGGTGGCCTTCGTGCCGTACGCCGCACCGGCTCCGTACAGCGTGTGGGTGGTACCGCGTCGCAACGCGCCCCGCTTTACGGCAATGACCGATGCCGAGCGCGACGCCTGCGCGGAGCTCTCCCGCACGGTAGCGCGCCGCTACGCCACTTGCGCCAACGACCCCGATTACAACATGACGGTGCATACGGCCCTTGATGCCGACGCCGAGGCGCCCCATGTGGTGTGGAGCCTGCGGTTTACGCCACGCGTGTCGGTGCGTGCTGGGTTTGAGTTGGGCACCAACATGCTCATCAACCCGTCGCTGCCCGAGGTGGATGCGAAGGTGCTGCGCGGGATGTAGGAGATGGTTGCACTGCCCGAGATATCCGCGTTGCTCCTGATCCCGGGCTAAGGGGACCCATAGCCGGGGATCGCTCGCATCCCCGGCGATCTTCATGCCAGATGCTACTGGCAATGCTTGTGTCCCGGGTTACGGGGCGCTAAACACGCAGCGCGCTGCATCGCTACCATGTGTCATCAACCTGTCGGGCCCTGTGATAAAAATCCGGTAGACCGCCCTGCCTGCACGACTGGGATTGGGCGTACATGCAGGCGAACGCATGGGGCGCTGCATCGGTATAAGTGAGGCCAAGACAGTCCTTCGCTTTCTTCTAACACATTGATCCCCAACTGGTATGAGCGATTCGAAGGAGCGCACAGAGCGCCTGCGCGAGGAGCCGCGAACCGACGTTTCGATGGCGCATCGGATGCAGCGGTTTGTGGAGGCGCTGCAGCTGCGCATCACGAAGCGGCTGGCGAGCTATGAGACGGATACGCTGTTTCGGGTGGATGAGTGGGAGCGTCCGGGCGGCGGAGGCGGGCGCACGGCGGTCATTGAGGGCGGCGATGTGTTTGAGAAGGGCGGCGTGAACACCTCGGCGGTGCATGGCGAGTTGCCCGCACGCATGGCAAAGGCGCTGGAGGTGGAGCCGGCCCCGTTTTTTGCGACCGGGCTCTCGCTCGTAGTGCATCCGCGTTCGCCCTATGTGCCCACGGTGCATGCGAACTTCCGCTACTTTGCGCTGGGCGAGGACCGGATGGATCCCGACGACCAGTGGTTCGGAGGCGGGGCGGACCTGACGCCCTACTACCCGACGGTGCAGGATGCGCAGCATTTTCATCGGGTGTGGAAGGACGTGTGCGACACACACAGTCAGGTGGCTGACTATGCGGCGTTTAAGCAGCAGTGCGATGAGTACTTCTATCTGTCACATAGGAAGGAGGCGCGGGGCATTGGTGGCATCTTTTACGACTACCTACGCGGCGATCCTGAGCGTACCTTTCACTTCAGCCGCGATGCCGGGCGGGCGTTTCTGCGTTCGTACCTGCCCATCCTGGAGCGCCACAAGGATCGCCCGTATGGCGAGCGCGAGCGGCGGTATCAGACGCATCGGCGCGGGCGCTACGTGGAGTTCAACCTGCTGTTTGACCGCGGGACGAAGTTCGGCATCGAAACGGACGGGCGTACCGAGAGCATTTTGATGAGTCTGCCGCCGGAGGTGCACTGGAGCTACGACTGGGCGCCGGAGCCCGATACGCCCGAATCTCGTGCGCAGTGGTTCTTTACGGCCCGTGATTGGCTTTCGATGGATGAAGCGGACGGGCCGAGTGTGATGGAGGCGTGATACCAACTTCGCATGCTCCGTTGGTGTGTGGCGGGGACGTGTGGAGGGGGAAAGGATGGAAGAAAAACCGGTGGCGGTTCAATGCTAAGTGATGGAGCAAACATGCTAGTAGCCGAAGAACGTGCCCCGAATGCTATCGGTGCTGGGAGCGCCGTCCGGCGCAGACGTCTCCGGCATAGCCGACGGGAGCGAACGGGGGACCGTTCGCCCCAGGAAAGATTCTTATCAGAGGGGCGATCACTTAACGTCTATCCACTACCGAAAAACCCATTGTACGTGTTTAGCGACCTGTAGCCCAGAAACCTGTGCCGAATGCTATCGGCACTGGGAGCGGAGCGGACGTCCCGGGCGGTGTCTGAACCAAGTTAGCGGGGCAGAGGGGCCCGAAGGGTCATGCCTGTGGTGCCATGCGACGAGAGCGCCCAACGGATGCAAGCACATCTGGAAATAGGTCGAAGCGGAATGTTGAGGACGTGTGTAAAGGCTGTAATCTCTTGCGGAAGTGGTTGACGGACGGGTGGGCGTCGGCTACAATGGGCTGTTCGTTCATGGCGGAGGGTCCACCAGCCCAGTATCCGCCGTTCTCTACGTCCCATTACCCCGCCTATGACCCCTACGGCTATCTATTGGATGTTCGTTGGCACTTTTCTGCTCGGCATGGTTGGCATCGGCCTGTACCAGCTGCGCGGAATGCAAGCGATTACCGACCCTGATGAGCAGGCCTTTGACTTTTGGATTGGCGAGGGAAGCGTGCCCGGATGGTGGATGGCAGCCTCGCTGGCCGCAGGCTGGCTCCTGCTTGGGTGGATGACCTGGCAGATGTATCTTTGGTACACGTATGGCCTCGGTGCCATCTGGATCTTCACCATCCCATGGATCCTCTGCACCATCGGTCTCGCATTTGTGCCCAAGCTATTTCGGCACTTCCCGGGGGTGTCGATCCCTGAGATTCTGCGCTTCCGGTTCGACCGGACTACGCAGACGCTGCTGGGTCCAGTACAGAGCTTTGCCTACCTTACCTGGCTGGCCGCCGAAATCTACGTGCTGAGCGCGGTGCTGTCGCAGCCGTTGCAGGTGGACATCATCACAATGGCGATCATTGTGAGCATCACCTTCGGGCTCTACGTATCGCTGGGCGGATTCCGATCGGTGTTGCGGACCGACCTCATTCAGTTTGTGTGTGCGGCGCTTATGCTGGTCACGCTCACTGTGTTTGGGCTCATTGAGGCCGCCAGCATCGCCGGTAGCTTTGGCGACATCGTGGCGACCATCAATGAGAATCCCCCAATTTATGCCGATGGCTTCTGGGACTGGGATGCGCCCGGCTACTCATACATGGCGCTGGCCATCCTGATCTACACGCCGGGCTTCATTACGCTGCAAGGAGCCTGGCAGCGCGTCATGGCCAGTCGCGATGAGACCGAAGCGGCCAAGGGCGTATGGTGGAACGTGGCCTTCAACATTATCATCGTGGTCATTATGCCCACGATAATCGCTGTAGCTGCACTGGTGATCTTTCCGCCGGTGGGAGGCGAGGTGCCCGAGACGGTGGGCAGCTTTGGCTACTTCATCTTCTCGTCGATGATCACCGAACTCTTCCAGAATCCGATTGTGGTGGGTGCCCTTATCGTAGCGCTGATGGGCATGGCCCTGTCCTCGGTCGACACGTACGTGAATGTCTGCGCGATGAACCTGACCAAGGACGTGCTGGAACCGCTCGTCTTCGAACCCTACGAGGTGAGCGGTACCACGAAGCTCAACGTGGGACGCGCCGTAACCGCCGGATTCATTGGACTGGCGCTGTTGTGGGCGTTTCAGTTTCCGGGACTCTTCGACATGTACTTCCTGTCGAGTGCGCTTCTGACCTCCACCACCGCAGTAGTCGTTGCCAGCGTGTTCTCGAAAAAGACAACGACACTCTCAGCCTACCTGGCGATTATTCTGGGTACTGTAGGCACATTTGTGTTTTACACGCTGGGGGCCTACGAACTGCTGGGCTGGCTGCCAAGCTGGCTCACCGACTCAGGGCTTGCCTACGGGGCCATTGCGCTGCTGATGGCAGTCATTGGCGTGCTTGTAGGGATTCAGTTCGGTACGCCACCGTCCGAGCAGGTGCTGTCCCGCTATGAGGGCGAGTACTACGCCGGACGGGAGGAGATGTATGCGCTCAACCGCAAGATGAAAGCAGAGGAGAACGAAGCCAACGAAAAGGCGGCGGTCTCCCAGCCGTAGTCGGAGCGCGCGATATACCAGAGCGGCACAATCAGCGTGCGCTTTGGTCCTTTTAGTACGCATGCAGCGCGGATGCAAGCGGCCCTTGCATCCGCCGCTGTAATGGGAGATTGATTAGGCGAAAGTTCAACGCCCTACAGGAACTGAACGGCGCTCAGAGGGCATAATCAGTACGCCAATTCAACTTTCCCCTCATGCAAGGGCCGTGCTTATGACCCCTCGCGAGTTTCTGAGCGTATACGAATACGACAAGCGCATCATTCGGGGTACGTACTTCCCTACAACCCCGCTCGATATTGATCAGGGAGACACGGTTGGCGTGGTGCTGATGAACCTGGGCGGGCCCGACACCCTTGAGGATGTGGAGCCGTTCCTGTACAATCTGTTCATGGACCCGGCAATCATCGACATCCCGCTGATTGGGCAGACGTTCATCCGCGACTGGCTCTGCAAGTTCATCGCCTCGCGCCGTTCGAAGTTTGTGCGCGAAGACTACGAGATGATCGGCGGCGGCTCGCCCATCAATCGCCTCACGCGGGAGCAGTCAAAGGCGCTGGGCGACCACCTGAATCGCCACTACGGCCAGGCTGCTGATGTCGACTTTAAGACGTACATCGCGATGCGGTACTGGAAGCCGTTCAGCGAAGATGCCGTCCGCGAGATGAAGGAAGACGGCGTTGACAAGGTGGTGCTGCTGCCGCTGTATCCGCACTACTCGAAGACGACCACCGGCTCCTCGCTCGTGCTCTGGAAAGCGCTCGAAGAGGAGGGCGAACTGCCTGAGTATCCCACCACCACGGTATTTGAGTATGCCACGAACCCGAAGTATATTCGGGCGCTCTCGGAGCGGATCGATGAAGGCCTGCAGCGCTTTACGCCCGAGGAGCGCGACGACGTGCACCTGCTGTTCAGCGCGCACGGCACGCCGCTGAAAGAGATGACCAAGCGCCGCGATCCGTACTGCTGCCTGGTGCACTCGACGGTGAACCAGCTCATGAAGTACCGCGAGCACGACTACCCCTTCCACACCGCCTTCCAGAGCAAGGTGGGTCCGGCCCAGTGGCTCACGCCCTCTACGCCCGACAAACTGGAGGAGCTCGCCGAGGAGCACGACGTTGAGAACGTGCTGGTGATTCCGGTGGCGTTCGTGACCGACCATGTCGAAACGAGCTTCGAACTCGACATCGAGGTCCGCGAGGAAGCCGAGGAGTTTGGTATCGAGCGCTACGAGGTGACGTCTGGACTGAACAGCCATCCGCTCTTTATTGAGGCGCTGGCGGAGTCGACCATGGCACAGCTCAACTATCCGGTGGATGTGAACACGCTGCGGCATGGCGGCGACGGCGCCCCTGAGGGCCAGTACCCGTTGAAGCCGCTTGATGAGCTGCCGCGCTATCCGCAAGACGAGCGCGATGTGCGCTGCCCGAACTGCGAGTGCGTCACCGAAGCGCGGTGCTGGACGGATGATCTGCAGGCGGCCGTAGGGACGCCATCGGGGACCGATGCGGAGCCGAAAGCACCGAAAGATGCGTAACCGTCTGCACGTGCGTTCTTCCGAACAGAGGCATGGACCATGAGCTATCGCGACTATGTGCTGCGCACGCTGGCGTCGGTGCCCGTCGACCGCTACGTGCTGGTGTTGGGCTGCACCGACGGACGCTACACAGCCCCGCTGCTCCGGCTCGGGTTTCCGGTGCATGCGTGCAGTGCGGATGCGGAGGCCGTGCACGCCACCCGCTCGGCCATCGCTAACCTGATGGAGGATCCGTCGGAAGCTACCGAGTGTGTGCAGCCGTGCGTGCCGGCGCTGGATGACTACCCCGACTCGGTGTTTGACTGGGTTGTTGCGCCGCACCTGAACACGTATGCCGACACCACGCCCGACATCGCCTTCGATGCGGTGCAGCGCGTGCTCAAGCCCGGCGGGTGGGCCGTGCTGGGGCTGGATCCGTCTGCGGTGCCGGTACCAGACGACGATCCGAAATGGCCTGTGACGCAGGAGGCGCTCATTGCCTGGGGGCAGCGACACCATCTGGCCGAAGCCGCCTCGCGCAACGAAGCGTCCGGCCCCAATGTATCCAACGAACATCTCTACCAGCTCTTTCGCCGCGAGCGGTAGCCGCGGGCGCGCGCTTCAGGCATCAACATCTGCGCATGACGGGACTTGCATGAAGCATCCGGAAATGAGCCAACGCTGTACAGGGGGATGCGTACCTGCGTATCCCCCTGACGCTATTTGTGGCACCCGATGCTTCGTCGACTATGAATGCCGATACGGCTACGTCCCGGCTTACTGCTGACACAGATCGCCTTAACGAGCCCTCCAACGAGCCCATGGATACAGAAGGATCTGGTTACCAGCAGGGCGATGCCCTGCGCGAAGCCTTTGGCGGGGGAACAGGCGAGTCCGAGATAGCGCGGCTCACGCTGGCCGATGTGCTGGACGATCCGGAGGCATGGGACCTGAGTTGGGAAGAGTACTGGGCGTGGGTGGCACAGCTCATTCGGGCCGGTCGTGCGCTCGACGAGCAGCTCAACGATGTGCTGCACGATGCCTACATGTGCTCAACCTCGTTCTACAACGTGCGCAGCTGGCGCCGCCTGAACCGCCTGATGAATACGCTGGGCCGCTTGCAGCCGCAATTGCGCAACCTGGAGCGCGACGTGAAAGAGCTCGCACTGGTCATTGCTGCCGATTCCGACACGCCGAACACCGATGCCGAGCACTTCACAACGATTGTGCTCAACGATGCGAATCAGGCATACGACCGCGCGTATCAGCTCTGCCAGGATAAGCTTGCGCAGATCCAGCAGGGCTGGGTGACGGTCACGAATATGGTGTTGAGCGTGATGATGCTGATTGTAAGCATCCTCTTCTGGATGGAGTTCTGGTAGTAGCGACGTCCTACTGGGGCGTCTCTGCTCCCTACCGCCTGTGCGTGTGGGAGACGGAGGCGGCGGATTTCAGCAGTGGGGGAGCCCCTACGTGATAGCCTCCCTGATAAAAATCTTTGGTAGCGGTTCAACGCTACGTGATGAAGGAAATATACCAGTAGCCGGAGACTGGGAGTGCCGCCCGGCGCGGACGTCTCCGGCCGGACAGGCGGAAGCGAACGGTCCCGGCAGCAGTCGGTCGGGATAGGTGTCTCCGTTCGGCGCCCCTTGCGCCATCGGCGCGGCGTTGGCGCTCTGCAGTCCGCCAAACACCCCAACAAAAAACCGCCCGATGCTCAACGCAGAGCACCGGGCGGAATGCGTTATCGTCCATAAGTAGGACGTAGCCTTATGCCACGCCGTCTTCAGCGGCAGGCTTCGGCTCTTCGGGGGCGCCATCGCCAGAAGCGGCAGGCACGTCCTCAAGCTCCAGCTCGTCAGTTTCGCCAGGCGCGCGGTCTTGCGTGCGCGGGTCGACGCCGTCGCCGGGGAACTGCTTGATGTGCTCGGTGGGCGTGTCCTTGCCCGCGTCGCGTCCGAGCGGACTGCCTTCGTGGATGTAAAACTCCTTGTTCGGCAGCGTGTCGTTGAAGCGCAGCGCGGCTTCGGCGGCCTTGCGCATGCTGTCGTCGGCGTTGTGACGCAGCTGACCGAAGTTCTCGTGGATCTTGTTCTCGAACCAGTCGAACAGGTATTCAAACGCCGCACGGTCGCGCTCGAACTCCGGACCATACTCGCCCGTGCGAAGCTGGTCGTCCATCTTGGAGAGCGAGGTGATCATCGCGTAGAGATAGATCGCGTTGTCGGCCACGCGCGCTTGCTGCGCCTGGTGCTCCACAATCTTCTCGCGCTCCCACTTGCTCGCCATCTTGAAGTAGTGCGAGTGCTTCTGGATGAGCGTCGACAGCGTCTGGGCCTGCGAGCGAAGCGCCGGATGCACGCTGCGCACCTCGGGGGCCTGCGGCTTGATGCCCATGAAGAGCTGTCCGGCCAGCGGCAGTGCCTTCGACATGACGGTCGGATTCGTAGCGGCCGTCAGGATGCGCGACAGGTTGTCGCCAATGCCCTCGTCGGTATCCCACGTCAGCGCGTCTTGCACCGACACCATCTGCTCGGCCAGCTTCTTGCCGCCGTACGCAAAGATGAACGACTGCATGACCTCGTTCGAGCCCTCTACAATCGCGTGGATGCGGTTGTCGCGCCAGGAGCGCTCCAGCTCGTGCTCGGCCATGTAGCCTTCGCCGCCCATGATCTGCATCACCTCGTCGATGACCTCCCAGCCAAACTGGGAGCAGAACACCTTGGTGATGGCCGTCTCCACCATGATGTCCTTGTCGCCCCGGTCCAGCATCCCGGTCATCATGTAAAGCATGGCGTCCATGGCGTAGGTGACCGCCGACATGCGGGCAATCTTCTGTTGCACCAGTTCAAAGTCGGCGATGGGCCGGTCGAACTGGTAACGCGTCTGGGCCCACTTGATGCCCTGTTCCTTCGCGGCCTTCGCCGCGCCCG
>CAJXLX010000114.1 GCA_913056335.1 uncultured Rhodothermaceae bacterium | reverse complement strand
GCGGCTGGCGACATGGCACAGACCGACTCCACCGACGCGCCGGCGTACCGAGTTGACACCGACGCCCTTGCTCCGGGCACGCATCAGTTCCGGCTGCAGTGGGATGCAGGCGGCGAGACGGCGCTCCTGTCGGATGTGGTAGAGGCTGAGATCACGCTTTCGGAGCCGTACCGGCTGCGCGCCTACCCGAATCCGGTGCGAGGGGTCCTCACCATCGAGAGCGCCGTGGATACCCGGCAGCCCGTGCGCGTGCAGATCTACGATGTGCTCGGGCGGCGCGTCACGACCGTCTACGACGGACCGATGGTGCCGCACGAGCTGAAGCGCTTCACAGTAGAGCCCGCGGCAGAAGGCCTGAGCAGCGGGACGTACTTCCTGCGCATGGTGGGCGAGGACTTCCAGACCACCTCGCAGATTAGCGTCGTGCGGTAGGCATAAACGCCAGACATAATTGGGGTCAAGATGTAGGGGCGCACCGGCACCAGCCGGGCGTCCCTACGTGTTGTGTGACGGTTATTGCGAAGGCTGTGCTTCCCGCTCCATACCGGCCGCCGTCCAGTTATCGTCAAAACACCCCTCCGGCAACGCGGCAAACGTACGCCGCCCGAGTGCGAAGTAGTCCAGCGCCACAAAGCGCCGGTAGGGCGGACGCACCACACGTCCGCCGGTGGCCTGGCAGAACGACGTGCGCATGCGGTGGGCGTCGGCATACGCGCGGACGATCGCGGCGGCGTGGCGGAGTTGCCCCTGTCCGATGCGCTGGGCAAGCGCGCCCGCATCCACCAACACGCGCTCGGCAAACGTGCGCGGCCAGGCGTGGGGGGGCAGGTTCTTGTAGAGCATCAGCAGGCTGTTGCGGAAGTTGAGGTACGTTTTCTCGGGGGCGTCTTTGGGGAGCGAGGCGCCGCCGATGTGGTAGACTTCGCTCTCGGGCACGTACCGGATGCGATAGCCTGCGCGCTGCATCCGCCAGCACAGATCGATCTCCTCCATGTGCATGTCGAACCGCTCATCGAGCAGTCCCACGCGCTGTAGGGCGGAGCGGCGCATCATGAGGGCCGCGCCCGACGCCCAGAAGATGTCGCGGGGCGTGTCGTACTGGCCGCGGTCGCGCTCCATCGTGTCAAAGAGGCGCCCACGCGTAAACGGATAGCCGACTCGATCCAGGAAACCTCCAGCGCCGCCTGCATACTCGAAGCGATCTCGGTCGTCGTACTGGAGCATCTTGGGCTGCGCGGCCCCGATCTCTGCATCCTGCTCGAAGGTGTCTACGAGCGGATCGAGCCAGTCGGGCGGCACTTCCACGTCGTTGTTGAGGAGCAGGATGTAGTCGCCCGTAGCGTACGGCACGGCACGGTTGTTGCCTTTGCAGAAGCGCCAGTTTTGGGGATGCCGCACGACGCGCACCTGCGGAAATGTGGCCTCAATCCATTCGGCAGATCCATCGGTGGAGGCGTTGTCGGCGACGATAATCTCCAGATTCGCGTACTCAGTAGCAACGACCGAGGGCAGGCACTGCTGCAGGAGCGGCAGCGCGTTCCAGGTGACAATGATGATGGAGACGCGGGGGACGCTCATGGGAGAGGGTGGTGGATGGAAGATCGTGGATAGAGTGGGAAATCAGCGGCTTGCTTGCTCGCCATGACAACATGCGTAGGGGGTGACTTTCTCAACGCGGCGAACGCACGCGATGGTTGCGGCGTTATGTGGATGCCGCGTGGAGTCTCGCATCCAACCAACTCGTAGGCAGCCATCATGGCCTCCGCATCCCCCTCGTACACGCTCGACGATGCCCGTGCTGCCATCCAGGACCGCTGGGGCTACCCCTCATTTCGTCCGGGGCAGGACACCATCATCGAGGCGGTGCTTGCGGGGCGCGATGTGATGGGCATTCTGCCCACGGGCGGCGGCAAGTCGCTCTGCTACCAGGTGCCTGCGGTGCTCTTCGACGGACTTACGCTGGTGGTGTCGCCGCTTATCGCACTCATGCAGGACCAGGTGGAGGGGTTGGAGCAACGGGGAATTCGGGCCGCGGCCCTCAACAGCACGCTGTCGCGGCGCCAGCGCGAGCAGTGCCTTGTGAACGCGGAGCACGGCCTCTACGACGTGCTCTACGTAGCGCCCGAGCGCCTTACGATGACGATGTTTCAGGCGCGTGCATCCGAGCTGAACGTTGCGTTGCTGGCGGTGGACGAGGCGCACTGCGTGAGCGAGTGGGGCCATCACTTCCGCCCCGACTACCAGGAGATCGCCCCGGCCCGCGAGGCATTGGGCCAGCCGCCCATGCTGGCCGTGACGGCCACCGCCACGCCCGAGGTGCGCGCCGATGTGCAGGAGCTCTTGCAGTTGGACGATCCGACGGTCGTGGTCCAAGGCTTTGATCGTCCCAACCTGGTGTGGTCGGTCTTCCAGACGGCCAACAAGCGCGATAAGCTGCGCGATGTGGTGGAGGGTGTGCCCGGCTGCGGCATCGTCTACGCGTCTACACGCCGGAATGTGGAGATGTGGACGGACTGGCTGCAGGATGAGGGCGTGTCGGCGGCGGGCTACCACGGCGGCATGGCGCCCGATGATCGCACGACCGCCCAACAGCAATGGATTCAGGACGAGGTGCGCGTGATGGTAGCCACGAACGCGTTTGGCATGGGCATCGACAAGCCGGATGTGCGGTTTGTGGTGCATGTCGACATCCCGTCGTCGCTCGAAGCCTACTACCAGGAAGCCGGACGCGCCGGGCGCGACGGCGAACGCGCCTACGCGGTGCTGCTCTACCAGCCGCCTGATGTGGATACGCAAGAGGCGCTTATCGAGTCGGGGCACCCGTCGGTGCAGGAGATTCAGGCGGTGTACACGGCCATCTGCAACGTAGGCCAGGTGCCGCTGGGCAGCGAGCCCGATAGTCCGCTCACCGTCGATATGAATGCGGTGCAGCGTGTCACGGACCTACATGCGTCTAAGATTCGCACGGCCATCGACATGCTGGAGCGGGCGGATGCGTGGCAGCGCCTGCCCAACCGGCGGCATCGCGGGTGGATTCGGTTTCGACAGGCAGCATCGTCGGTGCGTAGCTACGCACGGCAGCAGTCGAATACGGCGCTGCAAGACTTTGTGCTCACGCTCATCCGCTTTGTGCACGCCGAAGCCTACGCCTCGTGGTGGCCGCTTGACATGCAGCAGCTGGAGCGGCGCATGGACCTGCCCCGCCCGCGCATCCGGAAGGGGCTCGACTACCTGGCCGAGCGCGGACTGCTGCAGTGGCGTCCGCCGGGACGCGCGATTCATTTGGAGATGCAGCATCCGCGCGCCCAGCAGTGGCCGGTGCCAAGTGATGCGGTGACCGAAGCACGAACACGGGCCGAGGCGCGGCTCACAGCGATGATTGACTACGCGGAATCGGCCTCGTGTCGGCGGCAGCAGTTGTTATCCTACTTCGGCGAAGACAGCGCGCCGTGCGGACGCTGCGACGTGTGCCTGGGGCGCCACGACCCGGATCCGGTTACGCCTACCGATGAAGACGAGCTGCGGCATGTGCTTACGTCCATTGCCCACGACAAGCCCATGCAGACGTGGCTGCCCGACCAGCCGCGCTACCGGGCGCAGCGGCTCTTGCGCTGGCTGGTGCGCGAGCAGTACGTGGAGCCGCCTGCACCCCATGCTACCAGCTACACGCTCACGTCAAGCGGCCAGCGATTTGTGCCGCAGTCGCACCCCGAAGAAACATCATAGGCATTCCTGCCCATCCACAGTAGGTTACGGCTCGGGCGTAGCCTCTTGGCGTAGGCTGTCGGCGACGATGCGCACGGCGCGCAGCGAGTCGACGACCTCCTCGTAGAGCGCATGGTAGGCGTCGGGGTGCCGGGTGTAGTAGGCGCGTGCGGAATCGAAGCGGGCGGGCGCTACGCCGTGCTGGGCCAGAATGCTATCGCGGGGCAGGCGCGTGTCGAGGCCGGGCGTGCTAAGGCGTGCCTCGGCGATGTGCAGGTCCACCAATACCGTGCGCATGGTGTCGCGGTTGAGGGGCGGCTGTTCACTGGAGCAGCCTGCGCTGGCGATGAGGAGCCCCCCGCACAACAGCACCGTTGCTGCGCATCCCCCGAAAGACAACCAGTTGGATGGATACATGACCAGGCGGCGCGTAGTGAGCGAAGACGCAGCACACAGGGCTGCAGCGCAGAGCAGGGCTACTCGGACGATGCAAGCGTTTCCTCAGACTGGGCCTCGGCGCCGGTGCGGAAGGTGCGAGCCATCACTTCCATCTGTCGCAGGAACGAGCGCTTGCCGTACTCAGGCGCAAAGACCGACCCGTTGATCATGTAAACGCGGTCGGTTTCTTGATCGTAGAACGTGTAGTTGACAAACGGTCCGCCGCCCGCCATACCTTGCAGGCGCTCGCCCCCGTCAACGCGGCGCACAAAATGCCACAGGCCGCGCGTAACGTAGGCGTAGCGATCGAGAAACTCGGTTTCTTCGGTGTTCAGCGGACGCCGGTAGTCGGTGCGCACAAACCCGGCGACGTTGCCGCGCATATATTTTTCGGTGAGCGAGTCGCGTGTGGCATAGATCCACTCAGGCGTGATGTCGCTGGGGGCCATGCCGTCTACGTAGTGGACAAAGAGCTCGCGTCGTGTATCCGTAAGCACGCGGCGCAGCCAGACGAAGCCGCGGTCTTCGGTCGTCGTGTCGGTAGCAATCTGGTAGTCGTGCTGCACGTTTACGGCAAAGCCGTGGTGCTGCATGAGCGTATCTTCGAGAGCGAATTGCCGCTCCTTCTCAAACATCTCACGCTCCATGCGGTCGAGCGTTACCTCGTGAAAGGTGTCGCGGATGTCGGGGCCGCGTTCCTCGATGGCCTGCGCCAACTGCTCAGAGTTGGCCGCGGTCATATAGTAGACGCGCTGGCTCCGCCGCCACAGGTCGTTGCGCGGCACCACCACAGGCGTACCATCGAGCGCGGCCTGCAGGACATCATCGGAGAGGCGGCTGCGCAGAAAGTTGGCCACAGGCGTGTCGTCGTCGAGCGGGGCTACAAAGACCACGTTCTTGTGGCGCTGCACGATGTCGAACATGCGGTCGGAAGTGAGGTTGACCTGCTGCAGGTCGAAGGTGCGCTCGGGGGTGGGCAGCGTCTCCACGTACGGCCCAATGTGCTGGCGTACGGCGTCGCCCAGGTCAGCGCCCCAGTGCGTGCTATCCATCACGACCATGATTTCGCCTTCGGGCCCGGTGGCGCGCGGCCGATAGTCGCCCTCGAAGGCGCCTTCGCATCCAGCCAACAGTCCAAGAGCAAGTATCGAGACGGCTAAGCCGCGGAGCATGCGCGTACCCATACGTAGAATGAGCCGTTAGAAGAAAGAAGCTACGGTGCGGCACGGATCGCCGCTCGGTTTGTAGACGTCTGGTGCCCCAAATTGCTCCCTACAGCTACGCAGCGGCCACGGCATCGCCATGCTTTAGGGTATATGCAAACTGGCGGATACGGGTGTAGCGCTCGTCATCAGAAAGCGTGTCATCATCCCAACAGGCTTCAATCTCTTTGATGAGGGCCGACCCCACGATAAAGCCGTCGGTGTGCTGCGAGAGCTCTTGCGCATCCTCGTGAGTCGCAATCCCAAACCCAACCAGCAGCGGATTCTGCGTGACGAGTCCGCGCGCCCGTTTCAAATACGACTGCACCGCGCCACGTCCGTCGAGGCGCGAACCCGTGAGGCCGGTGACTGACACGGCATACACGAAGCCGGTAGCCAGCTCATCCACGCGCTGAATGCGCGCGTCGGAGGAGTTGGGCGCGATCAGGAAGACGAGGTCGAGCCCGGCCGTCTGGGCGTGCTGGGTGAGCAGCTTCGCTTCTTCGGGCGGTACATCGGGCAGGATGAGGCCGTCGACACCGGCGTTAGCGGCTTTCGTGCAGAACCGCTCGATGCCGTATTGCAGCACCGGGTTGATGTATCCCATGAGCAGCACGGGGGTGTCGCTGTCGTCGCGAAACGCAGCGACGGTGCCGAAGGCGTCGTCCATCTGTACGCCGTGCGAGAGCGCGCGGGCGCTGGAGCGCTGGATGGGCAGCCCCTCGGCCAGCGGATCGCTAAAGGGCATGCCCAGCTCAATGAAGTCGGCGCCGCCGTCGTCGATTGCGTGCAAAACGGGCACGGTCGCATCGGGATGCGGAAAGCCGTTCGTGGTAAAGAGGCCCATGGCGGGCGTGCCCTGGGCGCGGCAGGCGGCTAAGGTGTCGGAGAGTCGGGACATCGGGAATGGAGGGATCGAGGGATGGACAGATGGAGGGATGGAGGAGCAGTGCGCCCCAATATTTGCCCTGTTTCGTGGCATCTTGAGTGCCGAAGCGGCGACAGCCGGTGCAGAGTCGAAAGATCTCCTGAGTGTTCAGTCGCGTTTCTCAATCGAAGAAGCGCCTGCCGGACGAGAAGGAGATAGTTCGACTTCTTCCCTACCGTCAGGGCGCTCACCATGACATTTCACATTGGAGTGGGGCATCGCAATGATTTACCGGTGCTTGGCGATGGTCTGCATGTCTTTGTCGCCGCGCCCAGAGCAGTTGAACACGATAATGCCGTCGGGCCCAATCTCGCGGGCCAGGCGCTGCATGGGGGCCATGGCGTGGGCGGTTTCGAGGGCGGGGATGATCCCTTCTTGCTCGGACAGCACGCGCACACCGTCCATCGCTTCGGTGTCGGTGGCCGACACGTACTCCACGCGTCCGGTGTCTTTCAGATGCGAGTGCTCGGGTCCAATACCGGGATAGTCGAGGCCGGCAGAAATCGAGTGCGCAATCTCGACCTGTCCGCCAGTGTCTTGCAGCAGGTAGCTCATGGCGCCGTGGAGCACACCGGGCGTGCCCTTTGAGAGGGTCGCCGCGTGGCGTCCGTTGAGCCCTTCGCCTGCTGCCTCTACGCCCACGAGCCGCACGGCTTCGTCGTCAATGTACGGGTAGAAGATGCCCATCGCGTTCGAGCCGCCGCCCACGCAGGCCACGACGGCATCGGGGGTTTCGCGTCCTTCGTGCTCGTGAAGCTGGGCCCGCGTCTCATCCCCAATAACGCGGTGGAAGTTGCGCACCATCATGGGGTACGGGTGCGGGCCGACCACCGAGCCGATGATGTAGAACGTGTCGTCGGGATTCGACACCCAGTCGCGGATGGCTTCATTGGTCGCATCTTTGAGGGTGCGGCTGCCGCTGAGCGCCGGACGCACCTCGGCGCCCATGAGCTCCATGCGTTCCACATTCAGGCGCTGGCGCTCCATGTCTTCCTCGCCCATGAACACGATGCAGTCCATGCCAAACTTGGCGCAGACGGTGGCGGTGGCCACGCCGTGCTGTCCGGCCCCGGTTTCGGCGATGATGCGCGTTTTGCCCATCCGCCGCGCCAGCAAAATCTGACCAATGGTGTTGTTGATCTTGTGCGCGCCGGTGTGACAGAGATCTTCGCGCTTGGCGTAAATCTTCGCGCCGCCGTAGTAGCCGGTCAGGCGGTCGCAGAAGGAGAGCGGGGTGGGGCGCCCCACGTACTCACGGAGCAGCGTGCGGTACTCGGCATCGAAGGCGGGGTCGGCCTGCGCTTCGGCGTACGCTTCGCGCAGCTCTTCGAGCACGGGCACAAGGATCTCCGGGACAAACGCGCCGCCGTATGGGCCAAAGTGGCCGGTGGCGTCGGGGGCGCTGTACCGGGTTTCAGATTCAGAGGCAACGGTTGGAGCAGTGGATGCGTCGGGCATGGGTTAGCGGGGTTGGATACGGGAAGGTAGATGTAGCAAATTGAGCGGGGAGCGATCAGCAAACGGGGAAGCCACGCCTGCGATCGCAGCCGGGTGAGGCGCGGTTCAGGAGGCGTCGGCAGCTTCCTCTTCAGCGAGTTCGTCCTGAATGGTGCGGAACGTGTCGAAGAACGCGTCGATCTTGTCGAGGCTCTTCACGCCAGGCGCGGTTTCGAGTCCGCTCGACAGATCCACGGCGTACGGACGCATGGTGTGGATGGCGCGCTCGATGTTGTCAGCGTTGAGTCCGCCGGCCAGAAAGATGCGATACTCGCTGCTCAGTTCGCGCGCCAGGCGCCAGTTGAAGGATTCGCCGGTGCCGCCCCATACGCTGCTGTTGTGCGTATCGAGCAAGAAGGCATCCACGACATCGGTATACGGCGCCATGAGCGCGCGCAGCTGGTCGGAGGCCGCGTCGTGGCGCACGCGAATCGCTTTAATGACGGGCCGGTCGATCTGGGCGCATACGGCAGGCGGCTCGGTGCCGTGGAGCTGCACGTGGGTGAATCCAGCCGTCTCTACCGCATGATTCACTGCATCGGCATCGTCGTTCACGAACACGCCCACCGAATTGATGCCGTGCACCCACTCCAGAATCTTGGACACCTGCTTCGGACGGATGTAGCGTGGGCTGTCCTCGTGCTGAATAAAGCCGAGGTAGTCGGCGCGCTTGCCCGCAAGGTAGCGAGCCGCTTCCAAGTCGGTGATGCCGCAGACTTTGATCTTTACTGACATAGCACGTGGCGGGTTGGAAGGGTGAAGGTTGGAGGGTCGGAAGGGACATGCATACTTTCACACATCCCCACATCCATGCGTCCAGACTTACTGCTGTTGGGCGATGGCGATTTCGCGGGCGGCGTCGCGCAGGTCGGTGAGCGCCTGTCCGGGGTCGTCGGCCCGCATAAAGTGCTCGCCAATGAGCACGCCATTGACGCCGTTCTGGCGGAGACGCACCAGCGTTTCCGGGTCGCTAAGCCCGCTCTCGGATACCCAGCCTACGCTGCGGGGCACGTGCTGAAAGATATCGAGCGAGTTTGCGATATCGACCTCAAACGTATGCAGGTTGCGGTTGTTGACGCCCAGCAGACTGATCTGGTCGAAGTCGATCTTGTCGAGATCCTCGTGCGTGTAGACCTCCACCAGGCACGACAGCCCCAGCTCCTCCGCCTGCGCGTGCAGGTCATAGAGCGCGCCTGCCTCCAGTGCTGTAGCAATGAGCAGCACCGCATCGGCCCCTACCGCCTTTGCCTCCACAAGCTGATACGGATCCACGATAAAGTCCTTCCGCAAGAGCGGCATATCGGGCACATGGGCGCGAATCCAGGCCAGGCTCTCCAGCGAGCCCTGAAAGTGAAGCGGCTCCGTGAGCACCGAAATCGCCGCGGCCCCGTGGTTGGCATAGGACTGCGCAATCTGTGCAGGCTTAAACGGATCGCGGATCACGCCTTTCGAGGGCGAGGCTTTCTTCACTTCCGCAATGAACGACATGCCGCGCTGCTTCAGCGCCTTCGCCAGCGAGAGCGGCTCGT
>CAJXLX010000113.1 GCA_913056335.1 uncultured Rhodothermaceae bacterium | reverse complement strand
CGCTGCGTCAACGCGACGCCGACGCCCAAGAGGCTGGCATTGTCGTGCTGCCGGGCGTGGGATTCGACGTCGTACCTACCGACTGTGTAGCTGCTACGCTCGCGCAGGCTTGCCCCGACGCTACCGCGCTGGCACTGGGATTTGTGGGCCTGGGGGCGCTCTCGCGAGGCACCGCTCTCACGGCGCTGCGCGGATGGGGCCAAGGAAGCCTCATGCGTCGAAATGGCGAACTTGTACGGATTCCGGCAGGCACCCACACCCGCACGGTAGACATTGCCGGGCGCACGCGTACGCTCACCGCCATTCCGTGGGGCGACGTCAGTACCGCATATCACTCCACCGGCATCTCCACAATTGCCGTGTACACGCACCTGCCGCCCGCCCTGCGATGGATGCTGCGTGCCTCCGAATCCCTTCCTGCCTGGCTGCGCGCCGTGTTGCGTCCAGTCGCAGAGGGCGTAGTGCGCCGCACCGTCGACGGCCCCGACGCTCAGGCGCGTGAGGCAGGAGCTTCGTGGGTCTGGGGACAAGTGCAGCGCCCTGACGGATCCACTCGCACCGCCCGATGGACCGGACCCGAGGGCTACACGCTCACTGCACGTACAGCAGTTGAAGCCATGCAGCGCATGCAAGAGGACCCGCCTAAACCTGGATATCACACCCCTTCAACGGCATTTGGGGCTACGTTCGTGGAGACTGTGGCAGAGAGCAGTGCCGTACAGTTGGAGCCGGCGTCGTAGCAATTTGGCTTCGGGTTCATAGGGGCTCCATCCAGTTGTAATGGGGACGCAACGCCGAAAACAAACGAAGGAAGGTCTCGTTGTCGCATCGAGCCTTTTGACAGGCTTAAACGTGTGTGTTCTACGCACGCCTCACCTGTCAAGGTCGGCCTGTTGATGCCACGGGACGGCATCGTGCGCTCAACCAACGAGCGCAGGCCAGCCGCCGCATTACCTCAATTGCACGGCCTACCTGCTGTACAATTGGGTCAGGCGATGCTGCGCGGCGTGCAGTATATCACAGTTCACCCTACACCCATCAAACCCGTACCTGAATTATGGCTTTTTCTCTCCCCGACTTGCCCTACGACTACGATGCGCTGGAGCCCGTCATCGACGAGCAAACCATGCGTATCCACCATGGCAAACATCACCAGGGCTACACGAACAAGCTGAACGCTGCACTGGAGGGCCACGACGATCTGAGCGAGCACTCGATTGAGGCGCTCCTGCATGGGCTGGACAACTTGCCCGCTGACATCCAGACCGCTGTGCGTAACAACGGCGGTGGATTCGCGAACCACAGCCTATTTTGGTCGGTGCTTTCGCCCGAGGGTGGCGGTGAGCCCACGGGAACCCTGGCCGAAGCGATTGATGACGAGTTTGGCTCGTTCGATGCATTCAAGAAAGCCTTCACCAACGCCGCTACCGGTCAGTTTGGAAGCGGATGGGGCTGGCTCGTTGCCCATCCCGACGGTAGCCTCGACGTGTACTCCACCCCGAACCAAGACAGCCCGCACCTGAAGGGAGATACGCCCGTTCTGGGTGTAGACGTGTGGGAGCATGCCTACTACCTGAACTATCAGAATGAGCGGGGCACCTATGTCGATAAGTTCTGGGACATCGTTGACTGGGATGCAGTGAATGAACGCTACGAAAACACCGTTGAATCGGCTTAGGTAATGCTTTGGAGCTGCACATAGCGGGCGCAGTGCGCTGCTATATGCAGTTGCTTAACGCACAACAAGAGGCAACGAACCTACGTGTTCGTTGCCTCTCTTGCGTTTCAGGCCAATCGCTTGAGGGGCCCGTATCGAAATTGCCGCCCGATGCGCATCCCCCTGTGTCGCAAGGAGCACCAGAAATAAATCTGCCGTCGTTCGGATGTGTGAAAGGCATGTCTTATGTTGGGTGGCGCCCGAACAATGAGAGAGTTCGAAGCTGCAATGAACCGGAGAGTGGGTCCTCTTCGAAAAAGTTCTAAAAGCAGTGTGGATCCGTATATGCAAGCTTTTTGCGGATCCATCCATCCTCGTACTCTCAGTCGTTCAGTCTCTTTCTCTAAATGGCATATTCTACCACTGTATTAGTCATTGGCGGCGGTGCTACCGGCACCGGGATTGCTCGTGACCTTGCGCTTCGTGGCGTTGACGTGACACTCGCTGAACGAAATGGGTTGTCAAGCGGGGCCTCCAGCCGCTCGCATGGGCTCTTGCATAGCGGAGCCCGATACGCTGAGGCTGACAAGGTTGGGGCTGAAGAGTGTATCGAAGAAAACCGTGTGCTTCGGGCTATTGCGGGAGCGTGCATCCGCGATACGGGAGGGCTATTCATCCAGCTTCCGGGCGATGATCCGGACTACTTTGATAGGAAGCGGGCAGCCTGTGAGACCATTGGCATCGAAACGCGTCTCCTTGACCCGGCCGAAGCCCAGACCGCCGCTCCTGGTCTCTCAGACCGCGTGGAGCGTGCCATGTGGGTACCTGACGGGGTCGTATATCCTTCCCGACTTTGCGCAGCCAACGCCGCTGATGCGGAGGCGCATGGCGGGACTATCTATCCGCACGCGCCTCTCAACGACCTCGTTGTGGAAGGTGGGAAAGTGACCCAGGCGCTCCTGGGGGGCGATGTGAATGCGCCAGTTGCGCCCCGGTATGTGATCAACGCAACAGGAGCCTGGGCGGGTCAAGTGGCTGCACTGGCCAACGTAGAGGTTGAGATGGCGCCCGCTCGGGGCGTAATGATCTCGGTCGAGCACGACGGCCTGGGCCCTGCTCTCAACCGGTGCCGCGACCCCGACGATGGAGACATTATCGTTCCGCACCGCACCGAAGTGGTGCTCGGCACAACCAGCGTTCCGGTATCGGACCCCGACAGCTACGAAGAGGCCGACTGGGAAGTCGAGAAGTCCGTTCATGAATGCGCCAAGATGCTTCCAGCGGTCGCCGAGGCGTCGGTGGTGCGCACCTGGTGGGGCGTGCGTCCGTTGTATGCCCCTGATGAGCAAAAGGGCGACCGGCGTGGCATCTCACGCGGCTTCTTCATCCTCGACCACACCGATGATGGGGTAGAAAACTTCATCAGCATTGTTGGAGGCAAGCTCACAACCTATCGGCAGATGGCCGAAGCCGTTACCGACCGCGTCTGCGAGAAGCTTGGCGTGGAGGCATCGGGCAGTACCACCACACGTCCGCTGCCAGGGCATAAGGATCCGGAGCAACTTGATGCGCTGGCCGCACGCTATGACTCGAAAGGGCCTACTGATGCAGACGTTGTTGGCGCACACTAACAGCTCCTGACATTCAAATGCCGATAGCTGAAGAAGGGGATTGAGAGATGAGAACGATCTCGCAATCCCCTTCTGTATGCGCCTTACGCATGCTGATGGGACGCGGCTTCGACATCAGCAATGGTACGGATAGTGCGGGCTACGCTGTCAGGGAGTACCGAGATTGTGTCGATACCGGCTTCCACAAGAAAGGCGGCAAAGTCGGGATGGTCGCTGGGCCCCTGCCCGCAGATGCCCACAGGAATCGCTGCCCCCTGATTGGGGTCGTGCGCCGTGTCGATGAGATGGCGGATGCTTCGCGTAACCGCCTCGTCGCGCTCGTCAAACAGATACGCCAGACGGTCGGAGTCTCGGTCAACCCCAAGTGTAAGCTGTGTGAGATCGTTCGAGCCGATCGAAAAGCCGTCAAAGAGGTCAGAGAATCGGTCAGCCAGCACGATGTTAGAAGGGACTTCGGCCATTGCGTACACTTTGAGGCCGTGCTCGCCCTGCTTCAGACCCTGCTCGGCCATGATCTTGAGCACCTCGCGACCCTCGTTGGGAGTGCGGCAGAACGGAATCATAGCAATGATATTGTCGAATCCCATATCTTGGCGTGCCATGCGCAACGCCTGGCATTCGAGGGCAAAGCCGTCCGCGTAGTCAGCGCTATAGTAGCGTGCCGCGCCGCGCCATCCCATCATGGGATTCTCTTCGTCGGGTTCGAACAGCTGGCCTCCAATAAGATTGGCGTACTCATTGGTCTTGAAGTCGCTCATGCGAACGATCACAGGATGCGGGTACTGCGAGGCAGCAATCGTAGCAATGCCGCGTGCAAGCGTCTCCACAAAATAGTCGGGCTTATGATCATACCCGGCGGTCATCTCCTCAATCTTCGACCGGGCCGCCGTGTCCGTGACCTGGTCGAAACGCGTGAGCGCAAGCGGATGCACTTCAATGATGTTGTTGATAATGTACTCCATCCGCGCAAGTCCTATTCCTTCAACCGGAAGGCGCCACCACTTCATGGCCACGGGCGGACTCGCCACGTTGATCATCACTTGTGTGTGGACCTTGGGAAGCGTGCTAAGGTCCTGTTCGTCAACGTCAAAGTTCAAGATACCATCCAGGACCTGCCCTTCGTCGCCGTCTGCGCAAGACACGGTGACCTCGCGCCCGACATCAAGCACCTCCGTTGCGTTTTCGGTGCCCACGATAGCGGGCAGGCCCATCTCTCGGCTTACAATGGCCGCGTGAGAGGTACGCCCGCCACGGTCGGTTACGATTGCCGAGGCCCGCTTCATCAGCGGCACCCAGTCCGGGTCGGTAAGCTCGGTAACGAGCACCCCGCCGTCTACAAAGTCATCTTGTTGCGAGGGATCGTCGAGGCGGCATACCGGTCCGGTTGCAATGGCATCGCCAATGGCAGCGCCGCGCACGAGCACCTCACTCGTTTCGGTGAGGTTGTATGTGCGGAGCGTGGCTGTTTCGCGCTGCGACTGAACCGTTTCGGGGCGCGCTTGCACAACAAAAATATCGCCGGTATCGCCATCCTTGGCCCATTCGATATCCATCGCCCGGCCATAATGCGCTTCGATACGGGCTCCCCACCGCGCAAGCTGAAGGATTTCTGCATTGGTGAGCACAGGGGCATGAACATCAGACGTGGGGACGGGTGCGAGCTCGGTCAATCCGCCGTCGGCATAGACGTACTTCCGGTCTTTGCGTGGAACGCGGCGTCCGATGATGGGGGTGAGTGCCTCAGTATTGAGAAAAGGCGTGTAGACGCGATACTCATCGGGTGTGATCTCACCGCTTACCACGCCTTCACCAAGCCCCCATGCTGCGTTGATAACCGTGACATCAGGGAATCCCGTTTCGGTATCCAGTGTAAACATAACGCCAGCACTGGCCTGGTCGGACCGTATCATCTTCTGGATGCCCACCGAGAGCGCAACATCGGCATGATCAAATCCTTTCTCGTTGCGGTAGTAGATGGCGCGTTCGGTAAAGAGGGAGGCAAAGCACTTTCGGACCGCCGCAATGACCTGCTCGATGCCCGACACATTCAAGAACGTGTCTTGCTGTCCGGCAAAACTGGCCTCAGGGAGGTCCTCAGCGGTGGCTGAGCTTCGCACGGCAACGCCCACGTCGTCTTGGCTGTACCGATTGCCCAGCGTGTGATAGGCGTCGGTGAGTGCCTCCACGAAGCTTACAGGTAGCTCGGCCCCTTCGATGAGCGCGCGGATTTCGGCAGCGATGGCAGACGGGGCGCGCGTGTCGTCGCTCAGCAAGTCAAGGATCTTAGACTGCAGGCCGGCACCGTCCAAGACGGCCCAGAAGACATCGGCAGTGGTGGCAAACCCATACGGAACGCGAACGCCCGCTTTACCAAGCTGCGTGGTGAGCTCGCCAAGGGATGCATTTTTGCCCCCTACAAGAGCGACATCATCAGACGAGAGCGTATCAAACCAGCGAATCATGAGCAAAAGGGGATACAGGTGAGGTAAAAGAGAGGGTAAGCCACCATAGCGCACATGTGCTTAAAGAGCATGTAGTCGTTGTAATGGAAGTGATATCTGTTTAGCCCGCTCGCCGCAGGGCACAAAAAACATGACCCTTGGTCCCTTCGCCCGGCTAACTTCGTCTGTAGACACCGCCCAGGCTGTTCTGCCTCAGGTCCGTCTACAAGTTGCTAAACACATGCTGGAAGCGCTTCCATTATAGTGAGAAAATATATAAAAGAGTAGGTGCTCTTTAGTTTCTTACAGGCGGGTTACAGTTGTAGTGCACGACGGATAGGACATGATACAATGTATATCTGATTCAAGGGAATTTCGATCAACCAATCATCGTGAATCCTGTTTCGCCTTGTCATTTGAGACTTGCAAACAATGTATAATGTAAATCAACCCCAACCCGCAGTGTTTGCGTGTGCAAATGCCGACGATAGCCAGCCCCACCAGAAGGGCTTAGAGCCTGTTTGGGTTTTGGTTTGCAGCCCAGCGGAGCCGCTCGCAGCGCCCTAAGCGTAGCGAGGAAGTGCTCTTGGGGTGCCCAAAATAAGAAATCAAAACAGGCTCTTAGTGCTGCATAAAGGCTGCATGTCTGCTTTAAACCCGTGAAATGCCCGTCGATTTCGGGTGGGCGATTGCGTTTTAGCGGAATGAGCCTGTACCCTGTGCGTGTGGATACACGGAAATACCGTCTGTCCTCCCTTATTTACCCTGATGCCCGACGACGAACTGCGCATGATGGAACTCAGTGGCCCCCTCGCGTGGACCGTGTATTCGTGCTTGATCCTGATCAGCGTATCGCTGGTGTTGGCCGTGACGCGTCTTGTTCGAGGCCCAAGCCTTCCGGACCGCGTCATTGCCCTCGATCTGATCGCATATCAGGCGATTGCACTGATGCTGATGTACGCTATTGCAACCGATAAAAGTTATTTCCTGGAGGTCGGACTGGTTTTAGGACTTATTGCGTTCCTGGGAACGGTTGCCTTTGCGCGATATATCGAGTACATCTCGCTTGAAGCTACTGTTGCTGACGACTATACCGAGTAAACTGCTATGGAGGCTGTGATGGAATGGATTGGAATGGCGTTGGCCGTTGGGGGCACGTTCTTCGTGTTCGTTGCCGGATTGGGAGTTGTACGTCTACCTGACGTTCCCATGCGCATGCATGCATCTACAAAGGCCGGGACGCTGGGCGTTGCGCTCATTGCGGCCTCGCTCACCTTCTTCTTCCCGGGGTTAGGCATTCTGGCCCGGTCGTTAGCGCTTATCGTATTTCTGCTACTTACCGCCCCAGTAGCGGCCCATATGATTGGACGAGCCGCCTACTACGGTGGGCCACAGATTGGGGTGCAGCTGTGGCATGATACTATGATTGACCAGTTGCCCACCCACCAGGTGCTAAGCTCCGATGCCGCCTCCGACGGCACCGACGCGTTTCCAGAAGGCACCACGCAAAAGACGTCGCAGCAGCACGCCTCATCATCCTAACATGTCCTGGCTGAAGTAGCGCTCTGCTGTCGCGCATCACGTTGCCGCCACACCGACCTGTGTGCGGCTGTCGCATTGTTTTCGGTTGACGCCAATTTGTCTGTATGGGGATCGTTCTTGCTGTCTTTGCCGGGTTTGCGCTCGCGCTCGTGGCGCCGTGGATTACAGGGGCTACCGGGCGCGCTACCGGATGGCTGTACAGCCTGGTGCCCGCAGGCATCACAGCGTACCTGTCTACGTTCATCGCTCCGGTAGCTGCGGGCGAAACCATGCGCGTGGCCTATGCCTGGGTGCCGGGCCTTAACGTAGACCTGTCGTTCTACGTTGATGGCCTCAGCCTCTTCTTTGCGCTGCTTATTACGGGCATTGGCACGCTCATCTTCATCTATGCGGGCGCCTACCTGAAAGGTCACCATCACCTTGGGCGGTTCTTTGCCTACCTGTCCATGTTTATGGCTGCCATGGTGGGGCTGGTGCTGGCCGACAACCTGTTTACCTTCTACATCTTCTTTGAGCTGACGAGCTTTGCCTCGTTTGTGCTCATCGGGTTCAACCACGACGAGGCCGCCTCGCGTCGCGCAGCGTGGCAAGCGCTGCTCATCACAAAGGCGGGCGGGCTTGCTCTGCTGGCTGGGTTTCTGTTGATGGAGCAGGCCACCGGCACCCTGCAAATATCAGCCATCCTCGAAACCGGCGAGGCCATTCGCGAGCACGGCTTCTACACTGCTATTGTGCTCCTTGTGCTGGCGGGGGCTTTCACCAAATCGGCGCAGTTCCCGTTCTACTTCTGGCTCCCTAATGCGATGCAGGCGCCCACGCCTGTAAGCGCCTACCTGCACTCCGCCACTATGGTCAAGGCTGGGATCTATGTGCTGGCGCGCTTCCATCCCGTGCTCTCAGGAACCGACCTGTGGTTCTGGCTTGTGGGTGGTATTGGCGCGTTTACGATGGTCCTTAGCGCCTGGCTCGCCCTGCAATACACCGACCTAAAGGGCATCTTGGCTTACACGACCATCATGGCGCTGGGCGCGCTCACTATGCTGCTGGGGCTGGGCACCGAAACCGCCCTAAAGGCATGCCTCGTCTTCGTGCTGGTCCACGCCTTCTATAAAGCCGCGCTCTTCATGGTGGCCGGAGCCATTGACCATGGCGTGCACGAGCGCGATATCACTAAACTCGGCGGGCTCCGCGCCAAAATGCCCATCACATTTGGCGCGGCCGTCATCGCATGCCTGTCGATGGCCGGTATCCCGCTGTTTTTTGGATTCATAGGGAAAGAGATTATCTACGAGGCCACGCTGCATTTGGGCGAGGCCGCTTTGTTCTTTACCGGAGCGGCTCTCTTGGCGAATGTCGCCCTGGTAGCCTCCGCAGGACTCCTCGTCATTCGTCCGTTCATGGGGCCGCTGAACGACCTTACATCGCATGCCCATCGTCCAGACACCGGGCTGTGGTTTGGGGCGGCGGTGCTCGCGGTCTTCAGTCTGGGGCTGGGTCTGGCACCGTGGCTGCTTGACAGCGCGATCCTGGCGCCCTCGCTCAGCGCTCTTATGGGAGCCGAGGCCACGCCGCACCTGGCCATCTGGCACGGGCTCAACCTACCGCTGGCGCTGAGTGCGGTGACGGTGGCGCTGGGTGTGGGCACCTACGTTGCGTGGACCCCCATGCGCCAGAGCGCTCCGTTCCGTGCCCTGGAGCGCTGGCTGGGCACCGGCCTCGACAATGGATACGACCACGCCATTAACGGACTGCTCGCCACCGCAACAGCGCAAACCAACTTCCTGCAAAACGGCTATCTGCGCCGGTATATTGCCACCATCTTAGGCACCGCGGTAGCGGTGGTTGGCTACACGTTTGGGTATTTCGGATTCGAAGGGCCGGTGCTCTCGTTCGTTGGGATTGCGCCCTACGAGTGGATCCTGAGCTTTCTTATCGTGGGCGGAGCGCTTGCTACGCTGTTTCTGCGTGCCCGTATTGCCCTGGTGGCTGCGCTTGGCATCAGTGCATTTAGCATTGCGCTTACCTACCTCATGTACGGGACGCCCGACCTGGCGATGTCGCAGTTCCTC
>CAJXLX010000112.1 GCA_913056335.1 uncultured Rhodothermaceae bacterium | reverse complement strand
CCCCGACCACCCCATACACAACAACACATAACGCACTGGTCCGGTAGTTCAGTTGGTTAGAATGCTGCCCTGTCACGGCAGAGGTCGCGGGTTCGAGTCCCGTCCGGACCGCCATGCGCTCCCCGGCACTGCGCCGACGGAGCGCGTTTTGCGTTGGGGCCCTCTGCAGCCGTCGAAAACAGGCGGATTCTGAAAAAGATGCGCATAGTGGCAGATCCTACCGCATCCCCCGACACACCATGCGCCAAAAGCGGGGCGTGTAGCGTCCAAACCTCATGCGCGCTTGGTGGCATTCGGCTTGCAGATACTTATGTTACATGCTACCATGTGTGTGCCTGTGACATCTGCACATCCGTGCGGTGCTACTTATTTTTTCTCTACAAATGGAAGCGCTTCCGATATGATGACTGACGTTCCTTCTATGCAGCGCCTCGTGCCGCGCAGCGGCCCCGACGTACGCCTTACCGCGCTGCAGCGCGACCACATTCACACGCACTTTCGGTGGAACAACGACCCCGAGCTCAACCGCCTTGACAGCGAGGTGCCGTTCGAGAAAGAGTCGTTTGGGGCGTTTAAGCAGCGGTTTGAGCGGCTGTGTGATCATCCAACTGAAACGCACTACGCGTTCGAGATCCACAGCATTCTCGACAATACGCTTATTGGTGTAGCGGCGCTTTACCGCGTAAGTCCAGCGCACCAGCATGGCTGCATCAGCCTCACCATTGGCGACCGGGCGTACTGGGGGCGTGGCTATGGGCGACGGGCCATAAACCTGCTCCTCTCGCTCTGTTTCGATGACATAGGGCTGCACCGCGTGTCGGCCGAGACGTTCGAGTTCAACGACGCCTGGACACGCCTGGTAAAGGGGGCTGGGTTTTCGTATGAAGGCACCGCGGCCGACTACCTGTACCGCGACGGCCAGTTTTGGGACAAAGAGCACTATGCGCTGCTCGAAGATGACTACACCCCGCTCGAGCAGATGCCTGTAGAACCGCCTAAAACGATGCGCGAAGAGGTCGCCGCGTAGCCAGGCAGCCCCAGAATCCCAGATGTCTCAGCGTTATGCCCTAACGTTACGCCTCAGTGTTGGCATCGGTTGGGGCCGAGACGTGGGTGAGTGCGGTAGAGGGAGTAGTGGTGCGGGTGAGCCAGAAGATAAGCGTGTCGTCGTTGTACGTGCTTGCAGGGGAGGCGTCGAGGGCGGCGTTCCAGAGTGCATCGACGGGCAGATCCGCGGAGAATGCGTCTTGGGCGAGTCGGCAGATGCCGTCCTCACCAAGCGTGTCGCCTCCGATGGTAGGCTGTTCCAGAAGCCCATCGGTGTAGGCCACGAACGCCGTATTGGGCTCCAGTTCAAGCGTATGCTGCTCGAACGTTGCCTCGGGCGTTAGGCCAAGGATCAGGTCGCTATCTGTGACGAGGTGTGCCGCATTGGCATCTACCAGAAGCGGGCGGCAATGTCCAGCATTAGCAAATGTGATGGTGTATGCCTCAGGATCCCACACGAGCAGCAAGAACGAGGCAAACGTATCAGTGAGCACCTGGTCGCTCAGCAAGAGCGTGTTGATGTGCGCCATCATATCGGCCGGGTGGGGCGTGTCGGTCAGCCGAGCACGCAGGCTGGCGCGCACATAGCTTAAGAAGCTGTAGGCGTAAAACTTTGCTTGTAGGCCCTTGCCCATCACATCGCCGATCGCAACGAAATAGCGCCCGTCGCTGAGCTGGTGCCAGTCGAGCAGGTCGCCGCCGCCCTGCTGGTTGGGCTCGTAGCGTACAAATAGCTCGTACGACGGCACCTTGGGGAGGCTCGTGGGCATGAGACGCTGTGAGAAGTCGTGGCCGAGTTGGGTGTCAAGCCGGTTACTGAAGACCTCCACGCGCTCCAAAAGCCGTTTGGTGCGCGACACCAGCTGCTTCATATCGAACGGTTTTGTGATGAAGTCGTCTACGCCCAGGCGCATGCCCGTGAGGCGGGCATCTTCGTCGGTTCGAGCCGTAAGGAAGATAAACGGAATGGCACGCGTTTCCTTTTGTTTTTGCAGCTCTTTCAGCAACGTAAAGCCGTCCATGCGCGGCATCATGACATCGGACACGATAAGGTCGGGACGTCGGGATTCGATCTTCGCAAGCGCATCCAAGCCGTCAACAGCAGTGATGACGGTACAATGGGATTCCAGTCGGTACGAAAGCAGTTCGCGGAGCGTTGCGTCGTCCTCAACAACTAAAATAAGACGTTCATCCATGGGTTGTGGTCATAAGGAACTGAGGCAGTGAAGCGGTGATGCAGTGCCGACGCACGACGATACGAAACGTCGTTGGTACAGGCGTCGATAATGCGCAGCCCCATGCCAGACTCAGGGAATGGAGCCGCGTGGGCTCCCATCGTAGAGAGGACAGAGTTGAGGTCAAACCCGCGTGAGTTGTCGGTAATCTCGCACTGGGCCGCGTCTTGGTTGAGCAACACCCGAACTGAAATGCGAGGCGGATCGGCAAAGGTAGCATGGCGTGTGAGGTTGGCCACCCACTCATGTACAACCAGCTGCACGTAGTGCCGCGTGCGGCGTGGGGGCTGCTCCGGCGACGCATCCGCTTCGGGCAGCGAGGAGGCCGCATCAGAGGAGTTTGCCTCAGAGGAATGCGTGGACGGCCAAGCTGCGCGAAGCGCTGTGCGGATTGCCGGGAGTGCGCCTTCGAGATCGGTGTAGGTCTGGTCAAAAATCAGATTCATGACGGAGAAAGCAGGTTAAGTCAACTCCGCTTGAGCGGATTCCACAGAGTCGTACTGTGGAAAGACCTTGTACGTACGAGTGAGTTCAACCACAACGCGCACGGGTTCAGAGGTGTTGGCAAACACGACCGTGCCGTCATGAGCCGCCACGCGCCGGTACAGCGAAAAGATGGCTCCCAGCCCCGACGAGTCGAGTACGTCCGTATCCGAAAAGTCGAGAATAAATTGATGCTTACCAGCATCAACGGGCGCGTGTACGGTCTCCTTGAACGCATCGGCGTTGCGAAAGTCGAGCGTTTCACCGATGTGAATAACCAGCGTGTTATCGGAAACCGACTGGGTCGAAAAGCTCATAAAACGGGAATAATTCGTACAAAGGGGGAAGAAAAGGGCCGGAGACAAGGCTAACACAGGTATAGGCTGCTGTAAACTTCACGCAACCCTGCAATTACAGATCGTATAAGCGATCCAAATGACTAATGGGAGGGCATTTGTAAGGTACAGTGTTCATTCATAGAGTGCAAGGCAACGTCGTTTCACGCAGTACGCAGTACAGAATCGTAAAAAGAGCAGGCCAAAACGTGCTGCAAGGAATAGGAGTCGCTGTGCTGCTTGTCCTGCTTACTGTGGGATGTGAACGGCGCGAAGGCGCTCGCGCTCCTGCTGGCGAGACGAATGAGCTCCGGCCTACACAGGTAACCTACGACCCGCATGTCGTGTTGCACGAAGGACGCCGCCAGCGTGCCGTGCTGCAGGCTCAGCGCATGGCTCAGTACGAAACGCCTGATAGCAGCTATGCGGTGCTGCGCCCCCCGCGTGGCGACACAGCACGGGTGCATGTGCAACTCTTTACGCCAGAAGGCGACTCCTCGGCCACCATTACGGCCGACAGCTTGCTCTACTTCAGTGATGAAGGCCGCGCCGATGCGTACGGCAACGTGGTTGTGCGTACGCCCGAGCAGCGCCAGCTGTATAGCGAACACGTCGTGTGGCGTCAGAGCGACCGTAAGGTGCGCTCCAGCCGGTTTGTACGCATCGTAACACCTACGGAAACCCTGAACGGTCAAGGGCTCGTAGCCGACGAAGACCTTTCGTCGTACCAGATCGGTCGGTTTGATGCAGAGGTAGACCTCGACCACGAAAGCGACGATACATAGAGCATCAATACGATAGAGCCTACACGCTGCTGTTTTCCGTCACGGTCCTTCTCTGTACCCGACATGCCACGCATCTTTGCATCTCGGCCCACTGCGTTCATCATGAGGCCGTTCCTCCTCGTGGGGCTGTGTCTGGCTGGATGTGGAATGATGGTCACCGGCATACAGCCTGCAGCCGCCCAGCAGGCCGATTCGACCTCGGCAGATACTACGCAGTCGCGCGCCTACGTACAGGCCGATTCGCTGAGCGCCACCGTCGTTGATGGCGAGCGTGTGCAGGAGCTCGTTGGCAACGTATTTGTGGAGCAAGACAGCACGGAGCTCCGCTCAGAGCGCGCCTTTCGGTACCTGGAGCGCGACGAGTTTCTGTTCTTGCGGGCGGTTGAAATCGTTGAGGGGCCGGATACGCTGCATGCCGACACGGTGCGGTATGATCGCCGCAACGAATTGGGATTTGCATTTGGCAACGTGGAGTTGACGGATGGCGAGGTGGATGTGCGCTCCAGCGAAGCGATCTACTTTGTGGATGAGCGCCGCACGGTGTTCGAGGAGCCGGTCGAACTGCAAGACAGCACCGCTGTGCTCCGCAGCGATCGCGGCATCTACCGCTCGCCCGAGCGCCGCGCCGACTTTGCGGGCAACGTAACGCTCGACGATCCCGACTCGTGGCTCGAAGCCGATTCGCTCTCCTACTACCGCGACCGACGGCGTTCGGAAGCCTTTGGCAACGTATTCATCGATCGGAATCCGCGACAGGCGCCCGACGAGGCCGAGGATCCGTCGGTATCCAACGACGAACAGAACACGCGCACCTGGCTCTTTGGCGCGCAGGCCGTCAACGACGAAGAGGAGCGCCGCAGCGATGTACAGGGCGATGCGTTGATGCTTCAAGTACAACTCGACTCCCTCGGTGCGCCACGCGACACCCTCATGGTGCGGGCCGAACGCCTGCTGGGACAGCGCAGCGACACGCTACGCCGCCTGACGGCAATCGACAGCGTGCGGGTATGGCAAGACGACCTGGCGGCCACAGCCGACTCGCTCGTGTACGACCGTACCATAGCCCCAGATACGGTGACCGCGCCTCCGTACGAAGAATCGCGCCTGTACGATCGCCCGAACGCCTGGTTTGAAACCACGCAGGTGTACGGCGATTCGCTCCGAACGGTGGTACGCAATCGGAGCCTCGACACGCTGTATGTGACCGGCGGTGCATTTGCGGCCCAGCAAGATACGGTATTGCAGCGGATCAATCAGCTCCGTGGCGGCAACTTAACAGCGGCGTTCCGAGAAGACCAGTTGCGTTCCATTCGCGCTGCGCCCACCGCTGAGACGATCCGCTTTGTTGCGGAAGAGGGGGCGCTTAGCCAGGCCGCTCAGGCCTCAGGCGATGCTATCGTGATTGAGTTCGACACTACGCAGACGCTGCGCCGCGTCCGCATCCTACAAGGCACACAGAGCACGCTCTACGAGCCGCACCTGATTCCTACCCCCTTTGAGCTCGACGGCTTTCGTTGGACCCCCGAAGTGCGTCCGCGGGCCGATGGGCTGCTTCAGGATCCACGGGTACAGCGCCGCATGGAAGCGGGCTGGTCGCTCGACACGCCGGAGCGTCCCACCACACCGCGCCGCTTCCCGCCGAATCCCCCTGACAGGGTGCCCCCCGACAGGAATCCGCCCGATGAGAAGCGGTCCAACCCCTCGTAGCTTCGTTTCCCCTGTGCACGTACCTGCCGACGCCTTATGAACTCCGCTAAGCCGCAATCACTGCTCCGTGCCGAGGGCCTGACCAAGCGATATGGAAAGCGCGCCGTTGTAAAGTCGGTTGACCTGCAGGTGAAACAGGGGGAGGTGGTGGGACTGCTTGGTCCCAATGGCGCGGGCAAAACCACGACCTTTCATATGGTGGTGGGGCTGGTGCGTCCAAACGAGGGCCGCGTGTCGCTTGACGGTACCGACATCACGCGGTTGCCCATGTACAAGCGTGCTCGGCGTGGCATTGGCTATCTGGCGCAGGAAACATCCGTCTTTCGGGAGCTCACGGTAGAGAGTAATCTGCATGCTGTGCTCGAATTTCAGCCGATCAGCGCAAAAGAGCGGCATGCGCGGGTTGAATCGCTACTCAGCGAGTTTGGGCTCGACCGGGTGCGTCACTCTAAGGGCTACTCGCTTTCCGGCGGGGAGCGCCGTCGCTGCGAGATTGCGCGCGCTCTGGCCACCGAACCGAAGTTCTTTCTGCTGGACGAGCCGTTCGCGGGAGTGGATCCGATTGCGGTAGAAGACATTCAGGAGATCGTGGGCGGGCTCAAAGAACGTGGAATCGGTGTGCTTATCACCGACCACAATGTGCACGAAACCTTAGCGATCACCGACCGCGCCTATCTGTTGTACGAAGGGCAGATTCTAAAGCAAGGCACCGCCGAAGAACTGGCTGCCGACCCGGAGGTCCGGAAGCGCTACCTCGGCGAAAAATTCTCGTTGGATCGCTACTAACGTGTTCGAACAGCGCATTCGGAGTTGCGATTGACCGCTATTATTTGCTTACTACAAAGCATCCCTACTTATATTTAAGCGTGATTCTACAACGACCAGACGCGCTTCGCTTTATCAATACGTGACGCCTGCGCCACGCAGGCACTTCTTTTCTCTAAATCCCGACAGCGTTCTATGTGCGGAATTGTTGGCTATATTGGCGAAAAACAGGCCGAAAGTATCTTAATGACCGGGCTGAAACGCCTGGAGTACCGCGGGTACGATTCGGCAGGCGTAGCGATCGTAAACAACGATACGCTGCACATGCAGAAGCGAGAAGGTAAAGTCAATGAATTGGAGACGGCGCTCGAAAGCGCACCTATCGAGGGCACGGTTGGGATTGGCCATACGCGCTGGGCGACCCACGGACCGCCCAGTGACCGTAACGCCCACCCACATGTAAGCTCGGACGGCGATTTTGCGCTGGTGCACAACGGTATTATTGAGAACTATGGTGTGTTGCGCAAGCGCTTGAAAGAGAAGGGCTACACCTTCCAGAGTGATACCGACACCGAGGTCCTTGTGTATCTGATCGAGGAGGTGCAGCAGGAAGCCGAACTTGCTCTGCCCGAAGCGGTGCGTCAGGCGCTTACACAGGTCATTGGCACGTACGGCATCGCCGTCGTATCTGCCAGCGACCCTGACCTGCTCATCGCTGCTCGGAAAGGCAGTCCGCTCCTGATTGGTGTGGGAGACGGCGAGTACTTTCTGGGCTCCGACGCCGCCCCGCTCGTGGAGCATACGCGACAGGTGGTCTACCTGAGCGACGGCGAGATTGTGACGATCCGGCGCGGGGGCTACCAGGTACGCACCATCGAAAACGTGCCGATGGAGAAAGAGGTACATGAACTGGAGTGGACGCTCGGTGAGATTGAGAAGGGCGGCTACGAGCACTTCATGCAGAAAGAGATCATGGAGCAGCCCACTGCGCTCGAAGATGCGATGCGTGGACGTGTCCTGCCCGACGATAACAAGATTGTGCTCGGCGGCCTGTACGACGTGATGGACGACTTGCGCGAGGCCGATCGTGTTATCATTGCGGCCTGTGGTACGTCGTGGCACTCGGCACTTGTGGGCGAATACCTGATTGAGCACTTTGCGCGTACGCCCGTCGAAGTCGAATATGCCAGCGAGTTCCGCTATCGCAATCCCATTCTGCGAGACGGCGATGTGGTGCTGGTGATTTCGCAGAGCGGCGAAACCGCCGACACGCTGGCTGCCGTCCGCGAGGCGCAGCGTCAGGGTGTGATGTGTTTGGGTATCTGCAACGTGGTGGGGTCGACCATCGCCCGCGAAACTGATGCGGGTGTGTATCTGCATGCCGGGCCCGAAATTGGGGTGGCCTCCACCAAAGCGTTTACCGCGCAGGTGGTCGTGCTGGCCATGATTGCACTCAAGATGGCAGAAGACCGCACGCTCAGCCATGCCGAGTTCGCCGATGCGGTGCACGCGCTGGCCTCCATCCCCGATAAGGTGCGCACCACCCTCGAAATGGATGGGCAGATCGAGAAGATGGCCAACATCTACCGCTACTCGTCGAATTTCCTGTATCTGGGGCGCGGGTTCAACTTCCCGGTTGCGCTCGAAGGCGCGCTCAAGCTCAAAGAGATCTCTTACATCCACGCCGAAGGCTACCCGGCGGCGGAGATGAAGCACGGGCCCATCGCGCTCATCGATCGCTTTATGCCGGTGGTCTTCATTGCGCTGAAAGACAGCACCTACGACAAGGTCGTGTCGAACATTGAGGAAGTCGCTGCGCGCGACGGATCTGTCATTGCTATTACCGATGAGGGTAATGGTGAGTTGGACGAGCTCTGCGAGTACGTGCTGCGCATCCCCCCGACCCAAGAGTTTCTCTCGCCGCTGCTGGCGGTAGTACCGCTACAGCTGCTGTCGTATCACATCTCGGTGATGCGCGGCTGCGACGTAGACCAGCCCCGCAACCTGGCCAAGAGCGTGACGGTGGAATAACACGCCGCAGTGCCCTCTGCGCTTGATGCACATCCTGTGAGCCTCGCTGTGGGTCTGAACCCGCGGCGAGGCTTTTCGTTGAGGCATCTTGCCTGTTACCACGCTTCGCATACGGCGCTTTACGTTGCGCCTGTCGCGTTTCGCCCCTGTTTCCCGTCACAAGTTCCTGTCCCACATGATCGAATTGGAGAAGCTGGACAAGATTAAGAATCGATTCGACGAGATCGAGCAGATGATGGCCGATCCCGAGATCGCGACCGACGCGCAGAAGATGTCGGAGCTGGGCCAGGAGCATGGCCAACTGCGCGAGGTGATCGAGGCGATCAACACGTACGAGAACTTGCTCAGCGAGCGCAAGGATCTGAAGGAGATGGTTGCCAGCGAATCGGGCGAGATGGCCGATCTGGCGCAGAATGAACTCGAATCGCTCAACGAGCGGCTGCCGAAGGTTGAGGACGACCTGAAAGACAAGCTCATTCCGAAGGATCCAGAAGACCGCAAAAACGCGATCATCGAGATTCGGGCGGGTACCGGGGGCGATGAGGCAGCTATCTTTGCGGGCGACCTGTACCGCATGTACGTCAAGTACGCGGAGAAGAAAGACTGGGGCCACGAAGTTATCGATGCCTCGCACGGCTCGCACGGCGGGTTCAAAGAGATCACGATGAGCATGAGCGGGCCCGAAGTGTTCGGTACCATGAAGTACGAAAGCGGCGTGCACCGCGTGCAGCGCGTGCCCGAAACGGAGTCGAGCGGACGCATCCATACCTCGGCGGCGTCGGTGGCGGTGCTGCCGGAGGCCGAGGAGGTCGACATCGACATCAAGCCCAACGACATCAAGGTGGATACGTACCGCGCCAGCGGGCCCGGCGGGCAGTCGGTGAACACGACGGATTCGGCCATCCGCATTACGCACCTGCCCACAAAGCTGGTCGTGACTTGCCAAGACGAGAAGAGTCAGCACAAGAACCGTGACAAGGCGATGCGGGTGCTGCGCTCGCGGCTCTACGATATGA
>CAJXLX010000111.1 GCA_913056335.1 uncultured Rhodothermaceae bacterium | reverse complement strand
GGACGTCTTCAATTGCGTCGTAGATGATCGAGTACGTGCGGACGTCGACTTCCTCTCGCTTGGCCGCGTCGCGAGCGCCCGAGGTCGGGCGCACCTGGAAGCCAATGATCACCGCTTCGGAGGCACGCGCCAGCATGACATCGCTTTCGTTAATCGCGCCCACGCCGCTATGAATGATACGCACGGCGACCTCGTCGGTGCGGAGCTTCAGGAGCGCATCGGCCAGCGCTTCCACCGAGCCGCCCACATCAGCTTTAACGATGAGGTTAAGTTCACTGTATTCGCCCGTGGAGAGGCGACGGCCAATCTCGTCGAGCGAAAGCTGGCTCTTGCGGCGCAGCTCCTGCTCGCGGTGAATGCGCTGGCGGTTCTGCGCAATCTCGCGGGCCTCGCTCTCGTCGTCGAGCACCACGAACTGATCGCCCACTTCGGGCGAGCCGTTGCAGCCCAGAATCAGAGCAGGCTGTGACGGCCCGACCTTTTCGATGCGATTGTCGCGCTCGTCGAACATAGCTCGGACGCGTCCGCTGTACATACCGGCCACAAATGGATCGCCCACTTCGAGCGTTCCGTTCTGCACCAGTACCGTAACCACGTTGCCGCGCCCTTTCTCCAGGCGGCTTTCAATGATCACACCGTCGGCCTCACGGTCAGGATTGGCCTGAAGTTCGAGCAGTTCCGACTGCAGGATTACCTTCTCCAGCAGGTCGTCAATGCCATCTCCGGTTTCGGCGGATACCTCAGCAGACTGCACATTTCCGCCGTATTCCTCAACAAGCACATTATGCTCAGCCAACTCGGCTTTCACACGTTGCGCATCGGCTTCCGGCTTATCCATCTTGTTGATCGCCACCACAATCGGCACATCCGCCGCTTGCGAGTGGTTGATCGCCTCAATGGTCTGTGGCATAACCGAGTCGTCGGCGGCCACCACCAGAATCACAATGTCGGTAGCTTTCGCGCCACGAGCACGCATGGCCGTAAAGGCCTCGTGGCCGGGCGTGTCGAGGAATGTGATCGATCCCTCCTGATCCGACAAGTTAACTTGGTGCGCGCCAATATGCTGCGTGATGCCGCCTTCCTCACCCGCAACGACGTTGGCGCTACGAATGTAGTCGAGCAGCGACGTCTTCCCGTGATCAACGTGGCCCATCACCGTAACGACGGGGGCACGCTTCTCCAGCTCGTCGGGATCGTCCTCACGGACTTCAATCGCGTCGGTACTGAACTCATCGATGAACTCGACCTCCATGTCGTACTCTGCCGCGATAAACTCAATCGTATCACGGTCAAGGCGCTGGTTGATCGAAACCATCATGCCCGCATCGAAGAGCGAAGCGATAACCTCCTTCACGGGCTCACCCATGAGGTTGGCCAGTTCGCCGGTCGACACGTATTCGGTGACGCGCAGCACGCTTTCCTGCTCGGCTTTGCGTTCCCGTTCGCGCTTGCGCTCTTCTTCGTGACGCTGGCGACGACGGCGACGACGGCGCTGACGCGCGCGGCTGGCACCCTGTTCGAGCTCTTGGAGCGTCTCTTGGATCGTCTTCTCGACGTCCTCTTCTTTCGGCTTGCGGCTTTTCTTTTTCCGCTTTTTCTTTTGCTGTTGCTTTTTCTTTTTCTGTTGACGCTCCTTCTTTTTCTGCTCTTTCTTTTCCTTTTTCTTGCGTTTCCGTTTGCGCTTGCGGCGACGCATCTTCGACAGATCCACCTTGCCGACAACTTGCGTTCCGGTAAGGCGATAGCGATTTGCTTTTAGCGTCTCATCTTTCGGCGATTCACCTTCAGATGCCTCCTCCGAGTCAGCTGCTTCGGCGCTGGCCTCCTCTTCAGAAGCCACAGCATCGGCCTCTTCCGGCTCGCCTTCTGCCGCATCTGCGGATGGGGCTGCTTCGTCTTCCGCTTCCGCCTCATCGGGCGACGCTTCTGCCTCGGCATCTTCCGCCTCGGCCACAGCGCCTTCTTCGGCATCGTGCTGGTCGTCCGCTGTCTCGGCCGTCGATTCTTCAGTCGCGTCTACCGTATCCGAAGCCTCACTTTGCGCATCTGCACCTGTTTCTTCAGCGACGGCTTCAACCTCCTCTTCTTCAGAAGATGGTTCTTCCGACACGGCTTCTTCAGAAGATGATGCATCTGCTTCAACGTCCGTTGCATCAGCAGGCGTGTCGTCCGTATCTGCCGTTGCTTGCGAATCGGCCGCGGACGCCTCTGCATCTGCCTCGTCTGCAGTTTCAGCAGTACGCTCTTCACCGTCCGCGCGCTGGTTGGCGGACGCATCGTCTGCAACCGTTGGCTCCTCGCCTTCGGTATCAGCAGACGGCTCGGACTGGGCATCGGCCGCTGTGGTGGTCGAGGCGGCTTCTGCATCAGCCGAGGCATCGGCTTCTTCAGCTTCAGGCTCTTCCGTGCTGTCAGACTGGCCGTTGGAGTCGCCCACAACGGTCAGGCCGCCACTTTTGGTGCGGTCGTTGGCCCGGATCACGTCTGGCTCATCATCCTCGGATGCGTCGGTAGGCTCTGAAGAAGAGGAGGTCTCTGAGGATGCGTCTGCATTCGCTGTTGGCTCCGCAGATGGTTTCTCGGACTCGTCGAGCGAAGCAACCTCGTCACGATCTGCCGAATCGGCAGCGTCGCTCGCTCGGAGTTCGCGGATCCGCTCGGCCGCCTGCGCATCATCGGCATACTTCTCCCGCAGTACCAGGTACGCTTCCTCATCGGCAATCTTGGCTGTTAACCCTGAGCCGGTGAGGGCGTCCTCGTATCCCTCTTCTTTCAGAAACTCTTCGACCCGATCGGTCGAGATGTTGAGCTCCTGTGCGACACGGAACAGTCGCTTTTTCTTGAATGCGTTTTGATCAGTCGTTGCCATAAAGTGGTGTTAAGTTACTCAATGCCCCGCAATGGGGCCGAACGCGGAACGGTTAGGCAGTCTGCATGGGAAGCTCTTTATGTGGGTTCATTCATAGCAATGACGATTGTAGCAGTGATGCAACGGGTCCGGCGGGATTGTGGTCCTGCTTCCTGTATCAAACTTAGTAGGGCGCTAATAAATAGGAGCAGTGGAGGGGCCGTCGGCCTGCTTGCAGTCGCAATGTCGGGGGACACACACTACGCTATTCGCGATCTACCTGCATGCCGGGCGCCGATGGGTCGGGGTGCGTCTCGGGATCGATGGATGGGTCGGGAGTTCCCTCTGCTTCTGGCTCTTCTGCTTCCTCATTATCCCCGCTGGCGTCGTTACCTGCAGGTGAGAGGGGCTCAGGTTCAGCTATGGGGTCCGCCCCTTCGTCTACAGGCACGCTATCTACAGCGGACGCCTCCATCGCTTCCACCTGAAATGCCCCGTCGGCAAGGAAGTCGGGGACAGTGGGGCCACGCTGAAACTCGGTGCGAATCACCTCGATTACATGGTCCGCTGTACTGCGATTCATGCCCGTACGGCGCGTCAGGGCCCCCGAAGACAGTTCGAGCACGGCTTTTCCGGTGTCGCACCCGATCTCTTTCAACTGTTCGATAACCTCTGGATCCAGCTCGTCGCCAAACTCTTCAATTTCGATATCCTCTTCATCCGCCGGGATTTCGCGATAG
This sequence comes from uncultured Rhodothermaceae bacterium, assembly GCA_913056335.1. Taxonomy (GTDB): domain Bacteria; phylum Bacteroidota; class Rhodothermia; order Rhodothermales; family Salinibacteraceae; genus Longimonas. The sequence continues at coordinate 5,880 of CAJXLX010000111.1, read as the reverse complement.
ACGTCGATCTCGTATCCCGTAAGCTTTACAGCCAGTTTGATGTTCACGCCCTTGCGCCCAATCGCCTGGCTCACTTCGTCAGCCACAACCTCGGCACGCGCTCGGGGCGGCTCGGCATCCGCATTGATTTTGACACTTACCGGCTCAGCAGGAGACAGCGCGCGCTTGATGAGCGTGTGGGCGTCGTCGGACCACTCCATCACGTCGATGTTTTCGTCGTTCAGCTCACGCACCACGGCATGGATGCGTACGCCCTTCACGCCAACGCAGGCCCCTACCGGATCGACGCGCTCGTCGTGACTGATGACAGCGACTTTTGCACGGTCTCCGGGAATGCGCGCCACCTTCTTGATTTCGACAATGCCGTCGTACACCTCGGGCACTTCCAATTCAAAGAGGCGCTCCATAAACGTCTCGGCCGCGCGGCTGACGACCACTTGCGGGTCGCTCCCCGAGTCGCGCCGGACTTCTTTCACGACGGCACGCAGCATGTCTCCTTTGCGGTGACGCTCGTCGGGAATCTGTTCGCGGCGGGGCAGCACCATTTCAACGTTGTCATCGTGCACGAGTAGCGTTTCGTGGCGGCGAATCTGCCGAATCTCGCCCACCACGACTTCCCCGATCATCTCGGAGTACTCTTTGTAGATCTGCTCCTTCTCGATGTCGCGGATGCGCTGCTGGAACGTCTGGCGCGCCGTCATGACCGCCCGGCGGCCAAACTCTTCGATATTCATTTCGCTGGCTACTTCTTCGCCAACTTCCAGATCAGGATCTACCATACGGGCATCACTGAGTTCGATCTCCGTAACAGGGTCGACCAAATCCCAGTCGTCGACCACTTCTTGAATGTGGAGGATCTGGATATCGCCCTGATTGGGGTTGAATATGATCTCGAACGCTTCGTCAGCCCCATACCGCTTCTGGATCATTGCCTTGATTACATCCTCGACAATAATCTGCAACGTCGCCCGGTCGATGTCTTTGACGCGGGCGATCTCTCCAAATGAAGAAACGAGATCGGCACTTCGCATAATGGGGTGCGGGGTTGCGTGAGCAAAAGGCGACTACCAGGGCAATTCGATCTTGGCCCGTTCAATCGCGTGGTAGGGCAGCGTGTGGGTAGACCCGGACGGCAACTCAATGGTCACCGCTTCGTCATCGGCGGCGGTCAACGTCACAACGTCGTACTGGGTAGATCCATCATCGGGATCGTTGTACTTAATGCGTAACTCGCGCCCAACGTTCTTTTGGAACTGGCGCGGAGCCACCAACGGGCGTTTGATGCCAGGAGACGACACATCGAGCGTGTACGATCCGGGCACCACCTCGTCAACGTCGAGCTCAAACCCTACGTCGCGGCTAATCGCTGCCAAGTCGTCGTGCCCGATGCCGTCATCGCCATCCACAGAGATCTCGACGACGCGCGTCCCCCGGTGTCCGCGAATCTCAATATCGACCAAGAAGTACTTGGTCGGGCGCAGCACCGAGGCTACCACGGCACGGATCTTTTCGTCGAGCGTTGTTGGAGCAGACGCGTCGTTGGGCATGGGCAGGCAGTTCGAATTCGAGGGCTGAGCACACAATGCACTCGGGCACAGCATGGCTGTATCACAACAAAAAAGGGCGGCTCGGCAGCCACCCCAGGCATCTCACCACAATGGCTCGATGGATTTCGGTCCCAGTGGATAGCGATTACTTTGCCTGCCCACCGGTTGTTTCTGACCGGATACGGGTTTCTACGCAGTTACACTGATTTGCACATACGTGTGTTGTGGTGGTCCCGCCTCTACAGAGACGTCTGCGCCGGGAGGCGCTCCCGGTCTCTGGCTGTGGCTATATTCTCTATTACGTAGCGTTGAACTGCTACTAAGTAAGCTATTAGAGAGGCTCTCACCGATCCAGCAGGCGGCACGTTTCTTTCTTGATGATCCAGAAACGCAATACCTGGCGTGTAAATGCTCTTTTTCCTTACGCCATATCTACTTATGTGAAGTGGGAGATAGCGTATAGTCAGTATGCCATATCATAACGGGAAAGCGCATGCACTATGCATAACATTGGGAGTGTTCAATGCTCTTCCACATGCCAAACTACATTACTATGCCTACCCCCGCGCCCCGTGTAAGCATCGGTCTCCCTGTGCACAACGGAGCTAAATATCTGGAGGAAGCTATTGCATCGGTACTCAATCAGACCTTTACGGATTTCGAGCTTATCATCTGCGACAATGCCTCGACCGATGCCACCGAGGCGATCTGCCGGGCGGCAGCCAAGCGCGACAGCCGAGTCCGGTACGAGCGGCACCCCGAGAATCTGGGCGCTGCCAAGAACTATAACAGCACGCTCGCCCGAGCCCGCGCCCCTTATTTCCGGTGGATGTGCCATGACGATGTGCTTGCCCCCACCTGTATCGAAGCCTGCGTAGGCGTGCTTGACACCCATCCTGATGTTGTGCTCGCATACACGAAGACGCAGGTGATCGACGCGTCGGGTACACCAGAACCCAACCCTGATTGGATCCGGAATCTACACACTGTAGACAGCGACCCGGTGGAGCGGTTCACCAGCTATCTGCAATCGTACTGCTGGGGGGGCGAGCCCGGGCCGCTCTTTGGGCTTATCCGGACCGCGATCTTACGATCAACGATGCAGCATGGCGATTTTCCGTCGGCCGACCTCATCCTAATCGGTGAGTTTACGCTCTGGGGCGGCATCTACCAGGTTCCAGAGCGTCTCTTCTTAAATCGTCTGCACGACGACAATTCAACCAGGTCGAACGACAAGCAGATTGAGTCGATCTGGGATTGGTTCGATCCCAATCGGGAAACCGGATTGCTATGGCTGGAGATGCGGTGGCTCCGCGAATTGCATCGCGCCATTCAGCGCGCCCCGCTGTCGCCCAACGACCGGTGGCGCTGCCGCCTCCGACTGATGCGCTACTATGCCTTGCGGCATGGACCACAATACGTGCGTGAGGCCCTCTACTTTACAACAGCCCGCGTGGGCCTCCAACGCTCCACACCGCCCCCACGCGTGGTCGGGCTGCGTGCCGTCTACCCTTTGTTCTGGGAAACCTCGTAACACATACCGCCTATCTCGCTAATTTTTTTTACCTATTCCTATCCCCGCACATTATGAATATTCTCGTTACTGGAAACCAAGGTTACATTGGATATCCGCTTGTACGGCTACTGCACGACCGCGGCCACACCGTCACTGGGCTTGATACCGGATACTACACCGATGGCACGCTCTTCGAGTCGGAGTGGCCCCCAGGCGTTCGTCAGCTCTGGAAAGACATTCGCACTATCGAGCAATCCGACCTGGAAGGATTCGATGGCATCTGCCATCTGGCAGAGCTCTCGAACGACCCGCTCGGCCAGCACAACGAGGCCAACACCTATGCTATCAACCACGGCGGTACAATTCGCTTGGCCCGACTCGCCAAAGAGATGGGTATTGAGCGCTTTGTATACACCTCCTCGTGCAGCGTCTACGGCCTACAAAACGGTGATCCGTTCAAAACCGAGAACTCGCCCGTGCATCCGTTAACCGCTTATGCCCGCTGCAAGGTGATGGTCGAGCGCGACGTGAGTGCACTGGCCGACGATACGTTTTCGCCCACGTTCCTGCGTAACGCCACCGCATACGGACCCTCGCCCCGCCAGCGATTCGACATTGTGCTCAACAACCTGAGTGGCGTAGCTTACACCACCGGTATTATCAACATGCGAAGCGATGGCAGCCCCTGGCGTCCTCTTGTGCACATTGCTGATATTGCGCAAGCCATTGCCTGCACGCTGGAGGCCCCGCGTGATACCGTGCACAACGAAGTGTTCAACGTCGGCCACTCCGATGAAAATTACCAGGTGCGCGACATTGTCGACCTCGTAGCGCAGACCATTCCCGGCTGCCAGGTGTCAATGGGCTCCAGCGACGGCGACGACCGCAGCTATCGGGTGTCGTTCGACAAGATTGCCACACAACTGCCTGGCTTTGAATCCGCTCATCGCCTTCATGATGGCGCCGAGCAGATGGCCGATCTCTATGCAGCAATCGACCTTGCGCCGGAAGACTTCACCTTTCGCGCCTTCACGCGGCTAAAGCAACTGGAGTACCTGCTCGACACCGACCAGCTCGATTCCGAGTTCTTTTGGCGTCAACCGGTTGAGCCGTCCATTATGTCCTCACACAACGCATAGAGAACACTGCCCATGCGCTTTACCCAGACCGCCCTCCCCGGCGCATACTTTATCGATCCAGCGCCCCACGGCGACGACCGCGGCTTCTTTGCCCGGATCCTCTGCGTGGACGAGTTGGCCACCCACGGCCTTGAGATGGATATCGTGCAGGTCAACATCAGCTACAGTGCCGAAGTCGGCACCATACGTGGCCTCCACTACCAGATGTCTCCCCATGCCGAGGCCAAGATGATACGCTGCACACGCGGAGCAATCTTCGACGTGATGGTCGACATGCGTCCCGACTCACCCACATATCGGCAGTGGGTGGGCACCACGTGTAGCGCCGACAATCGCCGCCTGGTGTACGTGCCCAAAGGCTGCGCGCATGGCTTCATCACCCTCACGGATCACGCCGAAGTGATGTATCCCGTAACCGCTCGCTACACGCCGAGCGCCGAGCGCGGCATTCGCTACGACGACCCAGCCCTTGCCATCGAATGGCCCGTGCCCGTTCGTGTTGTATCGGACAAGGATCAAGCCTGGCCTCTTCTTACGCCTAACGCTACAGCCTCTACATGAGTACCTCTCCTGTTGCGCTCATTCCCGCTGCCGGGCACGGCACCCGTGTTGCACCGCTCCCCGGAAGCAAAGAACTACTGCCCGTAGGTCATACGCCAACTTCTAACGACGACTCGCCGCTGATTGCGGTGTCGCAACACCTGCTAACTGCCTACCGCACGGCAGGGGCCAACACCGTCTATTGGATCCTGCGTGATGGCAAATGGGACATTCCTGCATATTGGGGCGATGGCCACCGCCTCCAGATGCATTTTGCGTACTGCATGATGCGCCACCCGTATGGCGTGCCCTTCACCATCAACCAGGCGGTTCCGTTCATCCGCGACCGCACGGTGCTGCTTGGCTTTCCCGATATTCTGTTTCACCCACCCGACCTCTTTGCGCAGCTGCACCACCGCCTGCTTCAGGGGGATGCAGAGGTTGTGCTCGGCTGCCTACCAGTTCACAATCCTGCCCAGGCCGATGTCGTCGATCGGGCGCCCGACGGCTCCGTGCAGGCCATCCACGTAAAGCCAACCGATTCGCCGCTGCGCACCGCCTGGATAGCCGCCGCCTGGCGCCCCGCGTTCACGAGCTGGATGCATAACCGACTGGCTATGCTCCTGTCTGATTCTGCGCAGAAGGACACCTTTAACACCCGTGAGCACCACATGGGCCACCTGTTTCAGGATGCTCTTAACGACGGACTCACTCTACAGAGCGTGTACGTTCCCGAGGGGCATTTTCTTGATATTGGCACGCCCGAATCTCTTCGCCGCGCGATGAGCACTCCGCTCAGTGAGCTCCTGGCCCCGCGCTTCCCGCACACCCTATAACCGCTCTCCAAACTATGATTCTCGTTGACACTGCTCTCCAACAACGTGCCGATGCCGGCAATCCGATCCGTGTGGCCATTGTGGGTGCCGGGTATCAGGGCCGTGGCGTGGCCCTCCAGATTTTAACGGCCATCACAGGGATGCGTCTGGTCGCTGTCTCCAACCGCACCCTCCCGCGAGCACGGCAAGCATACACGCAAGCTAACATCCACGATGTGCGGCATGTACGCACCGTATCAGCGCTTGAGCAGGCGATTGCTGCCGATCGGCCCGCCATTACAGAAGACGCCGAGGTGCTCTGC
>CAJXLX010000110.1 GCA_913056335.1 uncultured Rhodothermaceae bacterium | reverse complement strand
GGCATCCGCTTCCCAAAGGGTCGCGCCGAGATGCTTCACTGCGTTCAGCATGACATGCAAGAACGGCAAGCCGCATCATGCCAAGTCGCTCCCCCCACCATGAGTCATCCTGACGACGCTGGAGGAAGGATCTCAACGCCGCTCCTGCATGGATGGCACTGACCGTTGGGGAAGGGCCATAGGTCCCGCATCACATCTGAGGTGACATGCAAGAGGCAATTCCATAGCCGGGGCCCGCTCGCGCCCCCGGCGGTCACCGTGTCACACGCTATTGACATCGCTCCACACCCGATTTCTCTTATTTGGGCATACCACGACGGGGCAGAGCCTTGCGGCGAGGCGGGCAGAAATATACGAGATGAGTTCTCCTCTCCCGGGGGAGGTACGTGTTTAGCGACGTGTAGCCCGGGAAGGCTTTCGGCACTGGGATTCCGACGGCTTTCGGAAGAGCGTCCCCGGTGGCGATTACGGGGCGGAGCCCCTAAAAACGCGGCGTTGCAAGGCAGAGCCTTGCAACGAGCAGCGTGACATGTCTTTACAGGATACGGGCTCACAACCGCTGCATCTCTACCATCTCCTGAAAGCGGGAGCCATCGTGGTGGCGGAGGTCATCGTACGGGCCTTCTTCAATGACCGACCCCTCGTCCATCACGTAGACGTAATCCACGTTTTTGATGGTGGAGAGGCGATGCGCAATGATGACCACCGTCATTTCGCCCTTGAGCGCATCGATACTATCCTGGATATAGCGCTCCGACTCCGTATCCAGTGCACTGGTGGCCTCATCGAGGATGAGCAGGTTCGGGCGCTTGAAGAGCTCGCGTGCCACAAAGAGCCGCTGGCGCTGTCCGCCGGAGAGGCGCACACCGCGATCGCCCACGACCGTCCGGTAGCCATTCGGCAGGTCTTTGATGAAGTGATGCGCATACGCTTTCTTCGCAGCCGCTTCCACCTGTTCGCGCAGCTCATCGTCCGATGAAATATCGCCTCGCCACAGACTGATGTTGTTGGCAATGGTATCGTCGAAGACGACCGTCTCCTGCGACACGTACCCAATCTGCGAACGCCACGAGTTCAGGTCAATGTCGGAATGGGACACGTCATCAATTGTTACCGTGCCTGTATCGGGTTTGAGGATCAGCGTGAGCATGTCCACCAGTGTGGACTTGCCAGCGCCCGACTCGCCCACCAGGGCCACGGTGGTATTGGCGGGAATTGTCAGGCTGATACCACGGAGCGCGTGGTCCTCATCATCGCCGTAGGCAAACGACACGTTCTCCAGTTCGATCGCATGGTGTAGCGGTTCCAGAACGTGCGAACCGGTTTCCTCTCTGTGCGCATGGACCGCATCAAACTCATCATCGACCATCTCCACCGAGCCGATCTTGTCCATAGTTTTTTGCCACCCCCCCTGAATAGATATCATCGATTGCATTCCCCGATGGAAGAGAAGTAACGCTACAAAGATGGGTGCCACTGGATCATTGAATACTGCAACTTGAATGGTAATTAACCCGACAATCAAAAGTACCGACGCTGGCTCCTTAATAGAATTGGTAAATGCGCCAGCAAGACTCTGCTTGAAAATATAATCAGTGAGGCGCTTTACGCTTCCTGTTACACCTGAACGAAGGTGGGCGGTCTGGTTCGTAGATACGATGTACTTCAGCGACTGAAGCGACTGTACGAGTAGCTTGTTGAGCTCGCTCATCTCCTTAGACCGCATTCGGGAGAGGCGACGCACATATGTATTCAGATACTTGAATGAGAAGAGCAGAACCAACCCTACTCCGATCGCCATCAGTGCAAAGTTCCAGGCTACCAAGAAGGCAAACGCGAAATAGCTGATCGCTGTGATGAGGTTACTGAGAAACCCAGTGAAGCTGGTAAATGAGCTAAAGAACTGGTTGACTTGCCCATTAATGACGTTGATGAAGTGCCCAGCATTCTGCTTGATGTAGTATCGGTAGTCCATCCGGCTGTAGGCATCAAAGAGCTTGGTCTTCAGTTCCCGCAGTAGCCGAGATTGCAGGTAACCCACGTATCCCTCTTGCGCGAATGACAGCATACCCTTCCCGATGAAGATGAAGGCAATGAGCACCAGAATGCCTACCATCGATTCGGCGATGCCCAACACCTCCAGAAAGTCGTAGAGGATTTGTTCAGCAGTGCTCATGTCGCCGGCTGGACCGCCTGACTGCGAGGCGCGTAACAGCGGCAGGAGCATGGTGATGCCGAAGCCCTGGGCAAAGGCAGTGGCAATCGTTAGTACAAACACCAGGTAGATCCGGCGTCCGATGTACCGGTGGTAGGTGCGCAGGTAGCCCAAGAGGTCGCGAAACGTGCTCATAAAGCGGTGGCGGGCGTGAGTGCAGGTCAGTAGAGGTGATTGTGTGCGGTGAGACGTACCGCATAACACATGCCGCGTCGTATATCAGACGGATGCGTTGCGGTTTCGTTGAATTGCACGTGTAGCATGAAGACGTACAGGGCCGCCCCCGCCCCCCGTGGGCGCGGGGACGTAGCCAACCCCGCGCTACTGGGCTTCCCCCATCCTCAACGTCATCCTGAGCGGAGCAGCGGCGATAGCCGATACCGTGCAGTCCGACCACCGTCGCCCCGACTACTGTCGGGGGAAAGATCTCCCACACGTCTGGCATTCTCCCTTGCATGTGCAGGACGTGTAGCCTGAGACGAGAAGCACGGCGCACATCTCGGACGTTACCTGTGCCCCCCCCCTCAGTCGCTGGCGCGACAGCTTCCCTCTCCAGGGAAGCGGGTTGTGGGTTTGCACCTTTGCCTCTGAACCTTCCCACCACCACGTCATCCTGACTCCCGACCACGGTCGAGGGAAGGATCTCAACGCCAGCCTGGCACGGTTGGCATGCTGCCAGCATCCCCAGCACCTTCTGGATCCCGGATCAAGTCCGGGATGAACTGTGCTGATCAATGTCAAGTGCCGGGTTGATTCATGGGCTGATTGGTGTAGGAATATCGGTCGTTGTCGAATGTAGTCTTGCTTTTAATGACGGCAAAGACCTGCTTGATCAGCTTGTTTGCCACGGCAATGAGCGCCACCTTTTTCGCTTTGCCCTTTGCCCGAAGCCGCTGATAGAGTGCCTTGCAGGCCCGGTTGTACACGCGCGCTGAATGAGCCCCCATGTAAAAGAGGGTGCGGAGCCGTTTATGCCCACGTTTGGTAATGCCGCGAGGCCCTCGGGACGTGCCCGACTGATGCACCCGGGGGTCCAATCCCATAAACGCAGTGAGCTGTTTATGGGAGGTAAACCCCGATAGATCGCCAGCATATGCCAGCAGCGCACAGGTGATGCGCGGCCCGATTCCAATTACGCTTTCGGCCAAGGCTTTCGCCTGGGCAAACGCCTCGTGGGCGATGCGCTCTTGCTCCTCTTTGAGTTGGTCTATGTTGCGCGTCAGCGTCTGAATCTGGTCGGTGAGCACTTCGTGGCAGACCCGGGCCCGATCGGGGCAGGTCTCTTCGGCTTGCTGCTGGTTCTTCAGGGCCGTGCGCTGACGCGTAAGCTGCTCGATCAAAGTGGCAATCTGCTTGAGTTTTGCCTGCTCCGGATGCGGCGGTTCGCTTTCCTCAGGCTCTTCCTCCCGCCCGTAAGCGGCCAACAGTGCCGCATCTTCCCGGTCGGTCTTGGCGCGCCGCTGCTTCAGCTGGGCAAAGCGCTTCACCTGAAGCGGGTTCACAATGCTTACGGGCAGCCCTGCCTCATGCACTGCCTTCGCTATGTGCAGATGATACGTGCCGGTTGCCTCCATGACCACGCGCTCGACCGTATAGGCACGGGCCTGCTCGACCAGACGGCGGTGCCCAGCCGGGGTGTTAGCTGTCTCCTCACGAGCGCGGACCTGGCCGGTCTCTGCACAGATAACGGCTGCGTCTAACGTGCGCTTGGCTACATCGATACCCATATATACAGGGCTTTTACAAGCGGCGCTGGTGCCTTCAGGGCTGGTGCCTTCAGATCTCTTAACTTCAGATCTCATAATGCCTCCCCTTGGTTGGTCATATGGTTGGTGATAATCAGTGCGCTTCTGATTTGCGCTTCTCGCTGCCGCCATTGCCACTCCTTACCATCATAGCAGGTATAATCCATAGCAGGTATAATCGAAGCTTAAGCCTTGTTGGACTGCGTTCCGGGCCCAAAAGGGCCCCAAACTTGGACTGCGTTCCGGGCCCAAAAGGGCCCCAAACGGGTCTTCCAAGCTTTGCCTAATGAACTGTTCGGTATAGGAGCGGCACAGAGAATCAGGACCATTGTCATCCCGGTCGGCCTTAATCGGCCCTGTCTTGGGCCTGAATGGGCCAATGACTTACGCGGTCTCCCATCGATCCTCCGGGCCGCATCTCTTCAAAGATACACCCATCTCAGGACTTCCACCAGCATACTATGACTTGATGAGGATACTTCCGTAGCCGGGGACCGCTTGCGCCCCCGGGCGGAAGGATCTCAACGTCGTCTCCGCACGCCCGGCACGCGCCCGGCCCATACCACGCCCAGCCCCACCGCAGGCAGGGCGGCATCCGCTTCCCAAAGGATCGCGCTGAGATGCTTCACTGCGTTCAGCATGACATGCAAGAAAGGCAAGCCGCATCATGCCGAGTCGCCCTCCCACCATGAGTCATCCTGACGACCCTGGAGGAAGGATCTCAACGCCGCTCCTGCATGGGTGGCACTGACCGTTGGGGGAGGCCCGTGGATTCCAGATCACATCTGAGATTACATGCAAGCGGCAACCCTATAGCCGGGGATCGCTTGCATTCCCGGCGGCCACCGTGCCACCAATCGTTCGGAGCTCACCAACACCGCCGTCCGTGTTGTCCACCCTTCAGTCGCTGCGCGACAGCTTCCCTCTTCAGGGAAGCAGGTTGTGGGCTTGTGCCTTCGCCTCTGAGCCTCTCCACCACGTCATCCTGACGGGAAGGATCTCAATGCCAGCCTGGCACGGTTGGCACGCTGTCAGCATCCCACCACCTCCTGGATCCCAACTCAGAGGCCGGGATGACTTGATTGGGGGCGCTTTTCCATAGCCGGGGACTGGAAGCGGAGCGCTGGGAGCGGAGCGACCGAGTGCTCTTGGGGTGCGAACGTCCCCGGCGTGTATCTTGACGCTCCCTGCCGGGACCGTTGGCTCCAGTGGTGACGTGACAACAAAAAACGCCCGCCTCCCTCGAATGAGGAAAGCAGGCGCAGTACTGTGCAAACCCAGCAGGGCGCATTAGCCCTCCAGCACCTGATCGATCAGGTGGTGCAGGTGCGCAGTGTGGGCCTCGGTTTCGGCATTGACGCCGGACTTGCCGTCGATCATCGCGTCGATCTGCTGCACACTGCGCAGCGCCGCGGAGCGCGCTACGTAGTCGTAGCTGTCGTTCTGCTCCTCATCCAGCACGCGGGTCAGCGCCTGCACGTACTCGACCTGCAGATTCTGGCGGAACGTGTTCACATTGCCATCAGCATCCGCTTCAAAGATCGCCATGGTCAGGTCGTCCATGTACTCGGCGAGCGGATACTCGTTGCCGTAGAGGCGGGCATCCGTCATCCGTGTGAGGACCGTGGGGTGCAGAATGTGCGCCAGCACCATCCGCTGCATGCTGAGCGCGCGAGCGTGAATTTTCGGGTCTTCGGTCGTACCGAAGAAGTTGAATCCGCGACGCTGCTGCTGCAGATGGTTGTAGACTTCGTTCGGAATGTCGAACGCATCCGGGGCGAACAGATGCGTGCGCAGCAGATCGAGTGCCGCCTCTTGCTCGGCCCGCGGCACCGGCGTAAAGGGCTGCGTGGCGCCCGGCTGGTCGATCATGGCGCGCTCGCGGTAGACGCCGCCAATGAAGCGGGACGCGGAGTTCGTCATGTTCGCCATCTCGCCCGTGAGCACCAGGTAGGCGTTCCGGAGCGGCTCATACGAGTCGCCCGATTCGTCGTACTTGTCAAGCAGTTCGGTCATCGTTTCCGACAGGATGTCGAAGCGGCCTTCCGCGTACTCGACCGGATCGCTGGAGATCGTGTTGATCATCACGCGCGGGTCGATGCCTTTGCCCGGACTCCGCATGTCGTCGGCGTCGTTGCCAAAGGCAAGTTCCGGCTCCGTGGAGCGGTTCAGGTGGGCCTGCATCTGGCTCTCGTCGTTGAGATCCGGGTCGTATCCAAACTGAATGGCCCAGGTGTCATACGCGCCCGGACGGTCGATGAAGAACGATTCTTGCGCATCTACATTATCGGTCAGGTGCACGGCCGGATAATCCATGACCGAGCCGATGAGCCCCTGCTCAGCAATAGCATCCGGATTCTGCAGCTCCTCGGGCGAGAGCAGGTTGTGCGCCTGCATGTTATGGTTAAGCCCGAGCGTGTGGCCCACTTCGTGCAAGATCAGGTAGTAGAGGCCCTGCTCTACGTACTCGGTGACTTCGATTTCGGAGGCATCCTGCGCCTGAAGCACCTGCAGCCCGGTCAGCAGGTTCTGCTGCATGGTCGTACCCAGCGTGCATCCGGCGTGGTCGGCGTGACCTTCTGCTGGATTGTAGGTCTGCATCTCAGCAAGCGACTGCTGCGCCCAGCTGGGCAGCGCCGCGGCATCGAACAGGTCTTGCTGGCGGAGGCGGTTGGTGAGGTACACAAACTCCAGCATGATGTCAGAGCCCAGGATCTGCCCGGTGTGCGGATTCACGAAGCTCGGTCCGTAGCCGCCAAACGGAGGCGTGGGCGAGGACGTCCACCGCAGCACGTTGTAGCGAATGTCGCCCGCGTCCCACTCGGCGCTGTCGGGCTGCACCTTCACTTCGATGGCGTTCTCAAACCCGGCTGCTTCAAAGGCGTCGTTCCAGGCGAGGGTGGCCTCGCGAATGGTTGGGCGAATTTCTTCAGGCGTGGTGTTCTCGATCCACCATACGATGGGTTCGACCGGCTCGGAGAGCTCCGCCTCGGGATCCGCCTTTTCAAGATGCCAGCGGTTAATGAGGTCGCGGTACGGCGTCGCGCTGGTCGAGGTCTGGTTGTCAACCTGCTGCATGAAGTAGCCCACGCGCGGGTCGTCGAAGCGCGGCACGTAGTCGTTCTCGGGCATCTCGATGAGGCTGTGCTGCACGGCAATGCCCACCGAGCGCGCATCCGTCACTGCATCCCCTCCTCCAGCCAGCGGCTGCGGGTTGTCGTACACGTACTCAACGACCAGATCGGTATTCTTCGGGTAGTTGCGCACGGCCTGGTACCGCGTCTTGCTGCCGTTGAGTCCGCCCAGCGAGAAGGCGGTAGGCGGCTGCCCCGGCACGGGCGTCGGCTTTATCTGGTGAAGCGTTTCGCTTAGGAACAGCTCATCGGCGTTGATGAGGTAGCGCCCACCATCGGTGGTGTCTTGCGCCACGATCTCTTGCGAGGCCAGGACGGCCGGACTAATGTTGGCGTCGTCGGCGCGGCTAAGGGCATTGTCGGGGTCGAAGTAGAACGACGTGTTTACCTGTTCAAACTCAATGCGGTTATAGTAACGCTTGAGGCGAAACACCTCGTTATCTCGAAACTGACCGCGAAAGTGCCCGGCCACCGGCGCGCCATCTTCCGTAACGGTAAAATAGACGTACTCGTTGTCGAGCTGCTCCTCGCGAATCAGCATCTGAATCGAACCGTCGGTTGTGTCGCGATAGAGGGTAAACAGCCCCTCCAACTCTTCAGCAGATTCAACGGCCTCGTCGATATCCGAGGTGGGCTCAGGATCCGGCGTGGACTCCGTGTCCGCCATCGGGCGCGGAGCACATCCGGTAAGCAGCAGCGCCGAAAGCGCTACCAGCGCAGCAAAGCGGGATGCAAATGTCATGATGCGTTGCAGCAGGTCTGTGGATAAGCGTGTGCGACGTTTAAACATACGAAAGATACAGACGGATGCGTAGATCATGCCATGAATGACGTGTGGATGTTACACACGTGCCGTACCTGTACCGCGAACCTGATCTGGGGCGCGCCACTGGCTCGCTTGTTCGTCACATCGCCTCATCTTCAAGAGCTTCTACTGCCGCCACCTCCTTACGTGTCTCAGTTGTTACCTGCGCATCCACCCCTCAGTCGCTGCGCGACAGCTCCCCTCTCCAGGGGAGCGGGTGGGGTGTGCTCTTCGTTCCTTGCACTTCAGAGTCATCCTGACGACTCTGGAGGAAGGATCTCAACGCCGCTCCTGCACGCCCAGCACGCGCCCAGCTCATACCACGCTCAGCTCTACTGCAGGCAGGGCGGCATCCGCTTCCCAAGGGATCACGCTGAGATGCTTCACTCTGTTCAGCATGACATGCAAGAACGGCGCCGCATCATGCCAAGTCGCTCCCCCCACCATGAGTCATCCTGACGACTGTGGAGGAAGGATCCCAACGCCGCTCCTGCATGGATGGCACTGACCGTTGGGGAAGGGCCATAGGTCCCGCATCACATCTGAGATGACATGCAAGCGGCAATTCCATAGCCGGGGCCCGCTCGCGCCCCCGGCGGTTTCTGCCGATCCACCCCTCAGTCGCTGCGAGACCGCTCTCCTCTTTAGGGGAGCCGTTGGGGTAAGCGTTCTTCCAAGGGTCAAGCCTGTGGTGTACGTGAGCAGGTACGTCAAGGGCGCATTCGTTTTCTGTATTTTTGTCCATCGACGGTAAAGAGCGTCTGCTTGAAGGATGATTCCGTATTCAAGAGTGCTCTCATCGTGTCGTGCACATCCCGAATTTGTGCAGGGTTGGGAGACACGTTCAGAACGATAATACCATGATGTGATGAAGGAGGATAGGTGCGGATGTCTCCAAAGCCGCGATCTGTTGTCACCAGTACTGCTTCCAATTCCAGTGCGGTCTGAAAGACGTCTGGATCTGAGGCTCCAATCATGTCGAGGTCCTGGATACGAATCACTGTGCACGCCATTTCCTGCATCATCTGAACCGTCTGGGTGAACGTGCACTCATCCGCCAGAAATCGAAGAGGCGTCGCGCTCGTACTGTCATCATCCATGGCGTTCAGGCATTACGTGTACCTCTTCGTCTTCAAGAACGGTTGTGGCATACCGAAGGCAGGCCAACACATCCTCTTCCGTAATATGATCGTAGTACTCCTTGATAATTGTGTCGAGAGACAGCCCCTCTCCGAGCAATCCCAACACCATGTAGACGGGAATCCGCGTGCCTTTGATGACCGGTTTTCCATGATGCACCTCGGGCGTTACCTCAATGCGATCTGCAATTTCTGCCATTGCTTTTGGTGGCTTCGGTGTGCAAGGACTGGACAATCACACGCTGGTACGCTTGCCTTAACCTGTTCGTTCGCGGAGAGGCCACATGATAGACGCTTCCGTCTGTAAAAGGGGAGACGTTCTTCTCCTGCGCTACTGGCAAGCCTTTGCCATCCGAATAGGAAGCTCCAGTACCCGACCCCAAGCCTCTCATGAGCGAAAACCGCAGAATCCTCTAACTAAAAGATATTTCGGCCTCGAAGAAGTGAGCCGCCCGGACGAAACCCGGAGGCACGCGCCCGACCCATACCACGCTCAGCTCCACTGCAGGCAGGGAGGCATCCGCTTCCCAAAGGGTCGCGCCGAGATGCTTCACTGCGTTCAGCATGACATGCAAGAACGGCAAGCCGCATC